>JBBRFU010000099.1:0-13994 GCA_038241315.1 Acidimicrobiales bacterium
CTGCGCCGCTCCTGCACCTGACCGCCGCCGCCCAGCCGCGCCGCCAACGGCGTGCCGGCTCGCACCACCAGCGCGCCGATGCCCTTGGGGCCGCCCACCTTGTGACCGCTCAGGGAGACGAGCTGGGCCGGGGCGGCGTGGTGGGCGAGGTCGAGCCACGGGGCGGCGGCCACCGCGTCGGTGTGGAGGACGGCGCCCGGGGAGCCGGCGGCGATCGCGTCGGCCACGCGGTCGAGCCGCTGCACGGTGCCCAGCTCGTTGTTGGCGACCATGACCGACACCACCGCCACCGGCCCGGCGTCGGTGGAAAGGGCGGCGGCCAGCGCGTCGAGATCGACCCGACCGAGGGCGTCGACCGCCACCGTGGCGCCGCCGGAGGCCCGCACCGGCTCGAGGACGGCGTGGTGCTCCACCGCGGAGCAGAGGGCACGGCCCCCGGCCGCGGCCAGCACGCCGGCGACGGCCAGGTCGTCGGCCTCGGTGCCGCCGGAGGTGAAGACCACCTCCGAGGGTCGGGCGCCGACCACCTCGGCCACCGCGTCGCGGGCGTCGTCGAGGTGGCGCCGCGCCGCCCGCGCCCACCGGTGCGAGCCCGACGGGTTCCCGAACACCTCGCCCAGCAGCGGGGCCATGGCCGCGACGGCCTCGGGCCGCATCGGCGTGGTCGCCGCGTGGTCGAGGTAGGCCGTGGTCACCCCGCAAGGCTACGGCCCCGCTCCGTCGCCGACCCCGCCCGCTCCCGACCGGCGCACCTCGGCGACCGGTGGGAGGGGCCGGGGTGCGGGCTGCGAGACTGCCGGGGTGGACGGGTACGACGCAGCGACCTACGGCGACCGGTTCGTCGACGTGTACGACGACTGGTACGGGTCCATCACCGACACCGAGGCGTGCGTCGAGGCCCTCACCCGCCTGGCCGGCGAGGCGCGCGGCGAGGCCCCCGGACCGGCGCGGGTGCTCGAGCTCGGCGTCGGCACCGGGCGGCTGGCCATCCCGCTCGCCGAGCGCGGGCTCGACGTCACCGGCGTCGACGCGTCGGCCGCCATGCTCGAGCGCCTGGCCGCCAAGCCCGGCGGCCGCCTGGTGACCGCGAGGCTGGGCGACATGGCCGACCCCGCCGCGTCGGTTCCGGCTCCCGGCGCGGAGGCGGTGGCCGACCCGGCTGCGGGCGACGGCCGCTTCGACCTCGTCTTCGTGGCCTACAACACCCTCTTCAACCTCGTCGGCGACGGGGAGCAGGCGCGGTGCCTCGCCAACGTGGCCGCGCTGCTGGCCCCCGGCGGCCGGCTGGCGGTGGAGGCCTTCGTGCCCGACCCGGATGCGCCCGCCCACGATGCGGTGACGCCGCGCGAGGTGACGGCCGACCGGGTGGTGCTGAGCGTCAGCCGCAGCGACGTCGGCCGCCAGGAGGTGCTCGGCCAGTACGTCGACATCACCGAGGCCGGCATCCGCCTCCGACCGTGGCACATCCGCTGGGCCACGGTGGCCCAGCTCGACGAGCGGGCCGCCGGGGCCGGTCTCCGCCTCGCGGACCGCTGGGCCGCGTGGGACGGCACGCCGTTCACCGCCGACGCGCCCGCCCACATCAGCGTCTACCGACCCGGCTGACGCTCACGATGGCGGCATCGGCGCCGATGGGAACCCGTCAGGTTCGCCGGTCCGCGACGGTAGGGTTCCCGGTGCCACGCGACTCCTGCAGAGAGGCGCCATGAACCAGCTCCGGCTCAACCCGCTCACCGGTCGGTGGGTCACCGTGGCCACCGGCCGCTCGTCCCGCCCCGAGGACTTCGCCCTGGACCACTCGCCGGTGGAGGCCGCCCCGGTCTCGCCGTGCCCGTTCTGCCCCGGCCACGAGGAGGAGCTGCCCCCGGCGCTCGAGACCTACGGGCCGAGCGGCGACTGGCTCCTGCGGGTGGTGCCCAACCGGTACCCGGCGTTCTCGGGAACGGGCCCGCTGCACGTGGAGCGCCTCGGACCGCTGTTCGCCCAGGCCCAGGCCACCGGCATCCACGAGGTGCTGGTCTTCACGCCCGACCACGACCGCAGCTGGGCCGACCTCGACGATGCCCGCGCCGGCCTGGCCATGGCCGTCCTCCGCGACCGCTTCGAGGACCACGCCCACGCCTCGGGGGTCCGCTACAGCCAGGCCATCGTGAACCACGGGCGGGCCGCGGGCGCCAGCCTCTCGCACCCGCACGGGCAGCTGCTCGGCATCTCGTTCGTGCCCGGCGAGCTGGCCGAGGAGATGGCGGGGTTCCGTCGCTTCAGCGGCGCCTGCCTGCTGTGCGCCACCGTCGAGGCCGAACGGGCCGCCGGCCACCGGATGCTGTCCGACAAGGACGGCGTGGTGGTGGTGGCCCCGTGGTGGAGCGGTGCGCCCTTCGAGCTCCTCGTCATCCCGGAGGACCACCAGGGCCACCTGCGCCACGCCGCCCCCGGCGACCTGGCCGCCGTCGGCCACGCCCTGCGGGACGCGCTCCGCGGCCTGCGGGACCTCCTGGGCGACCTCTCCTACAACCTCGTCGTCCACACCCTCCCCCACCACGCCGACGACCCGTTCCACTGGCACGTCCACGTGATCCCCCGTCTGCACAGCGTCGGCGGGTTCGAGCAGGGCACCGGCGTGCCGGTCAACATCGTCGCCCCGGAAGCCGCCTGCCGGCTCCTCACGGGCTGACCCGCCGCCCACGCGGGGCGAGCGATCTGACGGCCACGTGCCTCGGACGGGCCGGCGCTTCGTATCCTCGGGCGATGGGTCGCATCCGGGTGTCCACGGTGATCAACGCCTCGCCGGCGAAGGTGTGGGACGAGGTGCGCCACGTCGAGCGCCACGTCGACTGGATGGCCGACGCCGAGTCGATCAGGTTCCACACGTCGCAGCGCGCCGGCGCCGGCACGGCGTTCGACTGCGTCACCAAGGTCGGGCCCATCCGCCTCACCGACGTCATGACGATCACCACGTGGCGCGACGGGCGCGAGATGGGCGTCCGCCACGAGGGGCTGGTGACCGGGGTCGGCCGCTTCACCCTCTCGCGCAAGCGCCGGGGCCGCACCCGGTTCACCTGGGACGAGCGCCTGGTGTTCCCCTGGTGGATGGGCGGCCCGGTCGGAGGCGTCGTCGGCGGCGTGGTCATGCGCCAGATCTGGAAGCGCAACCTCCGCGTGCTGAAGGCCCTGGTGGAGGACGGCCGCCCCTGAGGGGCCGGGGGGGTCAGCTGCCGGGCAGGGTCGTGGTGGTCGTGGCGTCCGGCACCCGACCCTCGGGAGCTTCCTGGAACGGGGGCGAGGTGGTGGAGGGCGCCGGGGCAGGCGGCGGGACCGTCGTCGCCGTCGGGACCGGGGTGGTCGGGGTGGGGGCGGCCTCGCCGCCTCCTGCATCCGTGCCCCCCTCGTCGAACACCTCGGCCATGCACGCCCCGTACGCCCGGTCGGCCGCGTCCCAGGTCGCCTCGTCGACGTCCTCGAGGTCTCCCGCGGCTTCGATGACGGCGTTGTAGGCCGCGTCGCACCGGTACGCCTCGAGCTCGCTGGGCGCGATGACGCCCTGCTCCACGAGATCGGCGAGGCAGGCCTCGGTGGCCGCCGCGTCGCCCTCGTAGCAGGGGTACGACCGCTCGTCGATCGCCTCGCCCTCCGCTTCGTACACCTCGCTCGAGCCGCCGTACCCGAACCCGAAGCCGAACCCGTAGCCGTAGCCGTAGCCGCCCGCGTAGTCCTCGGGCAGGGCGTCGTAGCAGGCCACGAGCGCGGCCTCGCCCGCCTCGGCGGTGACGTCGTCGGCTGGACGGTCGACGCCGCAGGCCTCCCACAGCTCGTCGGGCTCGGCGAGCCAGGACTCCCCGGCCCACAGCCGAGCGAGGAGGCGCACGTCGTCAACGCCCAGGTCCCGCACGCCACCGATGGTGGACTCGATGATCGACCGGCTCGGGCTCACGAACCACTCGCCGTCGTGCTCCTGGGTCACGAACCGGAGCTGTCCGGCGGTGCCGCCGCTCCAGAACAGGAAGGGGGAGAACACCCCCGAGCGCGGGTCGTCGTCGCAGTACTCGCTGGTGTGGGTCTCGGAGCCGGGCACCTCGGGATCGGGTGCCTCCACGAGCACCCCCTCGTTCGGCGCCACGTTGGTCCAACCGTCGTCGAACGACTCGTCGTACTGCTGGGTGAGGGTGGTGCAGCTGCCGTCGTAGTTCCAGGTGGTGGTGCTGTACTCCTCGGCGGCCACCGCCTCGAACGAGGTGGCCGACACCACCTTGGTGCCATCGGGCCCGTCGGCGGTCTCCAGCTCGAGCGCCGCCACGTCGGCCCACGGCTCCTCGTTCGGGTCCCCGGCCTCGTTCACCAGGATCGGCCCGTAGTCGTGCAGCACGGCCATCTCGCCGGGCGGCGACAGCTCGATGAGCCGGCGGACGTCGCCGTGGTTGGCGGCGTCGATGGCCGCCCGGACGGCCGCCTCGGGGTCGGCGGCGCCCCTGGCGGCGATCCCGGCACCGAAGTCGGGCACCTCGGCCACGGGGTCTCCGTCGAGGCGGACCGACTCGGCGATGGAGTAGAGCACGCTGACGTGCCAGCCGCCGTCGGCCTCGGTGGCCACCAGGCGGGTGCCGGCCAGCTCGATGGTGTCGCTCGCCGACCGGTCGCCGTCGCCCCCCTGGTCCTCGTCCCGGTCGAGCAGGGTCTTCACCGTCGCGCCGACGGGCATGCGGTCGAGGTCGGCCGACGACGAGACGGTGCCCCCGGTGAGGTCCACCGCGGTGATGCCGTCGCCGAGGCGCTCGGTGGTGAAGGTCAGGCCCTCGACCTCCAGGTCGACGCCGGCCACCTTGCGGAGATCGAGGTCGTTCGACGCCACCTCCACCCGCTCGGCCTGCTCGCCGGTCTCCTCGACCGCCGGACGCAGGATGTCGCGCTCGACGGGGTCGAGCGCCTCCAGCACCCCGATCACGTCCTCCTGGTCGATGGCCGCGAACATGGCCTCCACGGCCGCCTCCGGGGACTCCGAGCCGTCACCTGCCGCCAGGGTCATCACCCCGAACGCCCCGGCGGCCACGGCCAGCACCGCCACCGCGGCCGCAGCCGCGGTCCGGCGGGGCCGCGTGGTGGGGGCGGCGGCCACGTAGGCGGGCACGGCCGCCGGCTCGGGCGGGCTCGGCAGATCGGTCATGGTGCGCTCCTGCTGGTGCATGCGGTGGCCAGGGCGGCGGCCACGAGGGCCGAACCGATGGCCAACCCCGCCGGTGCTCCCCAATCGGCTGATCGGGGCGCGTTGTTGATGATCACGGCCAGCGAGATCACGGCCAGGCCCACGAGGGCGGCGAGGGCGGCGCCGAGGCGCGGACGGTCGAGGAGCACCGCCAGCACGGCCAGCGCGGCCACGAGCGGGAGGAAGGCCCACCCCACCGAGACCGCCGCCTGGGCCCCCGGCTCCAGCACCTCCAGCCGGTCGGCCGCCTGCACCACCTGGTGGCTGGTGCGTCGGGCCGCGCCGGTGCGCAGCCACGGGGCGAAGGTGACCGCCACCGCGGCGACGGCGAGCACGACCAGCGCCCCGGGCGCCACCCGGCCCACCAGACCCGCGAGGGATCGGTCGGCGCGAGGCTCGCCGCGAGGGATCACGACCGGACCGACCTCGTCGACGACCGCTGTGCTCCCGCCGCCATCCACCGCGCGCCCCCGTCTGCCCGGCCCGCGCCCGGCGGCGCCAACCTACCGGGGCGAGCGGCGTGCGTCGTGCTCGACCGGGCCGGTCGTGGTCGGCGCCTCGGCACCCCTCGCCGGGGCGCCGGGCCGGTCAGGTGGGCGACCAGCTCGCGGCGAACACGATCCCGGCGACCAGGAAGCCCACGGCGAGCGCGGCGCACGCCAGGAGGGGGGCCCGCTTGTCGAGGCCCGGGCGCCGGGCCCAGTCGAAGAGCAGGTACCCGCTGACCGCGCCGCCCACCAGGCCGCCGAGGTGGCCGCCGAGGGAGATCGAGCCGGCGAAGCCGAAGGTGATCACCAGGTTGAGCACCAAGATGCCGAGGAGCGGCGAGTCGCGGAAGGCCACCCCCTGGGCCCGCTGGGCCAGGAAGATGGCCCCCATGAGGCCGAAGATGGCGCCGGAGGCGCCGGCGGTGAGGGAGTCGGGCGACAGGACGAGGGCGCCCAGCGAGCCGGCGAGCAGCGACACGCCGTAGACGACGCCGAACCGCAGCCGCCCGCCCATGGCCTCCACCGCGTTGCCCAGGATCCACAGCGCGTACATGTTCACCAGGAGGTGGAACACCCCGTAGTGGAGGAAGCCGGAGGTGATCATCCGGTACCACTGGCCGCCGCCGACGCCGACCTCGGTGGAGCCGGGCACCGGGCCGACGAAGAGGAGGTCGCCGCGCTCCCAGAGCTTGGCCACCAGCCCGAAGTCGAGCTGGAGCTGGCCCCGGTCGCCGCTGAACGCACCGGCGCCATCGAGGGCGAGGCCGAGGAGGAAGATGGCCACGTTCACTGCGATCAGCACCTGGGTGAGGATCGGGCGAGCCCGGAGCGACCCGATGCCCTGGTACACCCGCTGCTTGCCCGCCTTGGTGCACTCGGGGCAGTGGAAGCCCACCGACGCCTGGTGCATGCACCGCCCGCAGATCGGGCGGTCGCACCGCTGGCAGATCACCCCCGCCGGTTGGTCGGGGTGCCGGTAGCAGGCCTGGACCGCGGTTTCCACGGGATCGACCGTAGCGGCACCGACCGAAAATCGAACGATGCCCGGCCCGCCCGGTCGGCGGAGGATCGGTCGGTCGGCCGGTCGGCCGGTCGGTCGGTCCGTGGGCTCAGGTCACTGGAGGTCGTCGTCGAGCTCGTCGACGAGCGAGAACCAGTAGAAGCCGTACGGCGGCAGGGTGATGAAGTACGGCAGCTCGCCGATCCCGGGGAACGGCACCCGCCCGAACAGCTCGATCGGTGTCTTGCCGGCCAGCGCGGCCAGGTCGAGCTCCACCGGCTGGGCCACCTTCGACAGGTTGTTCACGCACAGCACGATGTCGTCGGCGCTGTCGTCGCGGCTCTGGCGGCGGAGGAAGGCGAACACCGCCTCGTTGCCCACGTCGAGGGCGTCGAAGGTGCCGGTGCCGAAGACGGGGTGCTCCTTGCGGGCGTGCACCATGCGCTGCACCCAGTGGAGGAACGATCCCGGGTTGCGCAGCTGCGACTCCACGTTGGTGGCCGCGTAGCCGTAGACCGGGTCCATCAGCGCCGGCAGGTAGAGCTGGGCGAAGTCGGCCGAGGAGAACCCGCCGTTGCGGTCCGGCGTCCACTGCATCGGCGTGCGCACGCCGTCGCGGTCGCCCAGGTAGATGTTGTCGCCCATCCCGATCTCGTCGCCGTAGTACATGACCGGGCTGCCGGGAAGGCTGAAGAGGAGGCCGTGGAACAGCTCCGCCACCCGGCGGTCGTTCTCGAGCAGCGGGGCGAGGCGCCGGGAGATGCCGACGTTGCGCTTCATGCGCGGGTCCTTGGCGTACTCCGAGTACATGTAGTCGCGCTCTTCGTCGGTGACCATCTCCAGGGTCAGCTCGTCGTGGTTGCGCAGGAAGATCCCCCACTGGCCGCCCTCGGGGATCTCCGGGGTCTGGGCCATGATCTCGCGGATCGGCCGGGCCTTCTCCTGGCGGGCCGCCATGAACATGCGCGGCATCAGCGGGAAGTTGAAGCACATGTGGCACTCGTCGGCGTCGCCGAAGTAGTCGACCACGTCGGCGGGCCACTGGTTCGCCTCGGCGAGCAGCACCCGACCGGGGAACTCGTCGTCGACCACCTTGCGCACCCGGCGGAGGTACTCGTGGGTCTCGGGGAGGTTCTCGCCGTTGGTGCCGTCGCGCTCGAACAGGTAGGGCACGGCGTCGAGGCGGAAGCCGTCGAGGCCGAGGCCCAGCCAGTAGCGCACCACGTCGAGCATGGCGTCGGCCACGTCGGGGTTGTCGTAGTTGAGGTCGGGCTGGTGGTGGAAGAAGCGGTGCCAGTAGTACTGCTCCCGCTGGGGCTCCCAGCTCCAGTTCGACGGCTCGGTGTCCACGAAGATCACCCGGGCCTCGCCCCACCGCTCGTTGTCGTCGTTCCAGACGTACCAATCGTGGCGGGGGTTGTCCTTCGACGACCGCGACTCCTGGAACCAGGGGTGCTGGTCGCTGGTGTGGTTCATCACCATGTCGGCGATGACCTTGATGCCCCGGCGGTGCGCCTCGTCGATCAGCTCGGCGGCGTCACCCACCGTGCCGTAGTCGGGCAGCACGGTGAAGAAGTCGGAGATGTCGTAGCCGCCGTCGCGCAGGGGTGACTGGTAGAAGGGCAGCAGCCAGAGGCAGTCGACCCCCAGCCACTCCAGGTAGTCGAGCTTCTCGGTGATGCCCCGCAGGTCACCGGTGCCGTCGCCGTTCGAGTCCCGGAACCCGCGGACGAGCACCTCGTAGAAGACGGCCTTCTGGTACCAGCGGGGATCGGAGTCGGTCACCGGTGCGATGGTAACGACGGTCGTGCGGGACCCGGAACAGCGTGGCGCATCCCCGGTCCCTGCCCGGCGGGTGGAGCGCCCATGCGCCGGGTCGGCGGCGCCCGGCCCCGGTGTCCGTCAGCGGGTGGGCCCGCCACCGAGGTCGCCGTCGCGGCGCAGGCGGTCGGCCTCGCCGTGGCGCCCGGCGTCGTCGAGCTCGGCCACCAGGCGCCGCCGGGCGTCGCGGTCGTGGGGGTCCAGCTCCACCAGGCGGGCCGCCCACCGCATCGAGCCGGCGGCGTCGCCCGCCTCGCCGGCCAGGCGGGCCAAGGTGCGCAGGACGTCGCGGTGGGTGCGGTCCACCACGCCTCGCAGGGGCGCGGCGAAGTCGGCGTAGGGGTCCTCGGCCAGGAACGGGCCCCGCTCGGCGAGGAGCGCCGCCTCCTGCAGCTCCGCCGGGTCGGGGTCGGCCAGCGACCCGGCCCGGAGGCCCTTGGCCGCGTGGGCCAGCAGCTCCTCCACGTCGACCGCCACCAGGTCGAGGTCGAGGGAGACCGACTGGCGATCGGCGCGGAGCGGATCGGTGACGAAGCGCTTCTCGGGGTCGAGGGCGGTGCGGAGGAACGACAGGATCACCGAGAGCCGGCTCCGGCCGGTGACCGGGTCGACGGTGGGCCACAGGTGGTCGATGAGCTCCTCGCGTGGGATGGCCCGCCCTTGGCCGCAGATGAGGATCTTCAAGGCGTCGCGGGCCTTGCGGGACGACCAGCGAGCCGGCGCCACCGCCCCCGCGCCGATCACCTCGAAGCGGCCGAGCGTCCGGACCTGGGCCGAGACCGAGGCCGACCGGCCCACCGCCGCCGGCGACGGTGCCGGCGACGACGAGGGCGCCGAAGACGACGACGACGGGTCGCCCGCCGCGGTGTGGCCCGCCGGCCCGGCGGTGGTGGCGGCGAGCACCGCATCAGCCTCGAGGACCAGGCCGCCGAAGCCCAGGCGCTGCGCCGTCCGACGCCCCTCGCTGGCCAGCGCCCACCGCTCGGGCTCGCTGGCGGGGAGCACCGAGGCCAGCCCCACGCGCGCTCGTGCGCCGAAGCCGACCGCGCCCACCCGGTCCGCCCAGGCCCGGGCCAGCGAGAAGGCCGCCGCGGCCTCGTCCGGCTGGCCGGCGCCGCGGCGGGCGATGCCCACCGCCTCGGCGACCGGCATGCCGAACACGTACGACCGTCCCCACATCACGCACTGGGAGGTGAAGGGGTCGAGCGCGTCGGCCACCGCCCGGCAGCGGGCCGCGTCGCCCACCGCCTCGGCGGCCACCGCCACCACCGACTGCAGGCAGAGCCAGGCCAGGTCGTCGGGGCCGGTGGCCGCGGCCGCCGCCACGGTCTCGTTGAGCAGCCGCCGCGCCTCCACCAGGTCCTGTCGGGCCACCGCGAGGAGCACGCCGAGGACCCCGAGGCTGGCCGGCTCCAGGCCGTCCACCTCGTGGAGGCGGCCCTGGTCGCGACGGATGGCGAACAACAGCCCGGAGACGACGCGGAAGGCCATCCCGGGGTGGAGGGCGGCCACCAGGTCGGCGGGCGCCACCGCCTGCTCCTCGGCGAGCGCCACCTGGCCCCGGGCGTAGCTCAGGCTGGCCCGGGCCATGGCGGCCCGCCAGGTCCAGTACGCGGACCCGCTCCGCTCGGCGAGGACCTCCCACTCGCCGAGCCAGCGGTCGACGTCGGCGAGCTCGCCCCCCTCGAAGGCCAGGCTGGTGGCCCAGTAGAGCTGCTGGATGCGGTCGAGCACGTTGGCGGTGGGCGGCCGCAGCCGGGCGTGCTCGGCCTGCCAGCGGCGCCGGTCCTCGAAGTGGCGGGGGCCGCTCTCGGTGTTGAGCCGGGCCTCGGCGAGACGACCGAGGATCCGCGGGTGGCCCGACGCCGCGAGGGCCTCGAGCTCGGTGATGGCCGCCCGCGCCCCGCTCCCGTCCCGCCGGAAGCCCTCGAGCGACGGCATGCCCGAGAGCGCCGCCAGGCCGGCCAGCAGGTCGGCGCGCAGGACCGGTTCCTCGGCCAGGTCCGGGTGGGCGAGGGCCTCGCGCAGCAACGGCGGGCCCTCGAGGTCCCGGACCGGCTCGAAGACGTCGGCGCGGGCGACGGCGGCGTGGGCCAGGAGGACCCCGGACCCGGCCCGGCGGGCCAGGTCCGCCAGCTCGATGCTCAGCGCCAGGGCCCGGGGGCCGTCGCCCACGGTCAACCAGTCGCTGGTGGCGGCGGCGAGGTGCGCTCCCTGACGCGACAGGTCGTCGGCCGCGGCCCAGGCCCGAGCGGCCTCCTCGTCCCACCGTGCGGCCTCCCGGTGACCGCCCACCGATCGGGCGGCCGCCGCCGCCGCACCGCACCACCGCCCGAGCTCGACGGGATCGGCCAGCTCCCCCGCGTCGCAGAGGTGCTGGGCCACCACCGCCGGCACGGCGTCGGGTCGCGAGCCCGTGGCGGCGGCAGCGGCGGCGTGGGCCTCGGCTCGGGCCCGGGCGCCCAGCTCGTCGCCGAGGGCCTCACGGATGAGGGCGTGGGTGAAGGCCAGCCCGCCTCCCGAGTCGGCGAGGAGGCCGGCGTCGACCGCCGGCGCCAGCGCGTCGCGCACCTGGCTCGGGGTGCCGCCGGCCACGGCCGCCAGCACGTCGTAGCCGAAGCCGGGCGCCAGGACCGCGGCGGTGGCCAGGAGCCGTCGGGTGCCGGCGGCGAGCGGCGCCACCCGCGAGCGCACCGCGGCCCGGATGCCCACGGGGACCTCGGCCAGCGCGGCGACGCCGCCCCGCGCAACGGCCTCCACCAGCTGCTCCACGTAGAGGGCGTTGCCCCCGGAGCGGGCGAGCACCTCGGCGGCCAGGTCGTCGGCCGCGGCCCGGTCGCGCGGCTCGTCGCGCCCGGCGTCCGCCTCGGCCTCGGGGCCGGCGTCGGTCCCGGCCCGGAGGAGGGAGCGGACGTCGGGCAGCTCGAGCGAGCCGGGGTGCAGCCGACGGCCCCCCGACCCCACCGCGGCCAGCAGGACGTCGCGCGCCGGGTCGGCGCGCAGCTCGTGGAGCCGGTGGGTGCCGATCACGAGGACGGGCAGGTCCGACGAGCTGGTGGCCAGGATGCGGAGGAGCTCCAGCGACGGGAGGTCGGCGGCGTGGAGGTCGTCGAGGACGAGCACGCGCGGCCGGTCGGCCCTGGCCTGGAGCACGTCGTGCACCGCGAGGTAGGCGGCGAAGGGCTCGTCGGCGTGCGCGTCGAGGGCCTCCCGGGCGAGCTCGGCGGCGCCGTCGCCCATCGCCTGGAGCACCTGGACCCACGGCCAGAAGGCGGGGGCCCCGCCGACCTCGGCGCAGCTGCCCCAGTGGACCGGCACCGAACGTGCTCGGAGGCGGGCCGTGCACGCTCGGGCCAGCGCCGTCTTCCCCACGCCCGGGTCGGCGCCGATGAGGGCGACGACCAGCCCGTCGGACGCGGCGTCGAACGCGTCGTCGAGCGCGGCGAGCTCCTCGGTGCGTCCGACGAAGGGTGCCGGCCTCCCTGCTGGCCCGGTCATGGGGGCGACGATAGGGCCGATCGGGGCCGACGCCGACCGTGGGGCCGGGCCCAGGCGCGACCGTCGGGGGCACCGACGTGGTCGGCACCCCCGGGGTCCCGCCCCGGGGACGGTCTCGACGACCGCCCGAGGATCTTCGGACACGTTCGCACGAAACCCTTCAAGAAGTCTTGCAGTGTGGCGGATGGCACGTCTCCCGCCCCGGCGCGTCCGGAGACGGGTCGGCTGCGCCCGGCTCAGGTGAGGTGGGTCACCGGGGGCGCCGGCCGCTCGGGCGCCGGCACCGTGGCCGTGGGCCACCCGAGGTACACGAGGGCGACGAGGTCGTGACGGTCGTCGAGGCCGGCCACCTCGCGCACCGCCGGCACGAGGTGGTCGGCCACGGTGCCCCAGTAGCTCCCCAGCCCGTTGGCGGTCGCCGCCAGGAGCAGGTTCTGCACCGCCGCGGCCACCGCGTCGCGATCCTCGCGACGGCGGACCTCATCGGCGGTGTCCCTCCTCGCCACCCACACCAGCACCACCGCGGCGCTGCGCAGGTACTTGGTGCCCAGCTTGGCCACCTTGGCGTCGTCGGCCCCCGCCTCGGCGGCCCGCTCGGCCATGGCCGAGCCCAGGCGGGCCCGCGCCCCGCCCGTGAGCACCGTGAACCGCCACGGCCAGGTGCGCTTGTGGTTGGGGGCCCACGTGGCCGCCACGAGGAGGCGGTCGATCAGGTCGGCCGGCACCGGGGCCTCGGCGTCGACGAGCAGGCTGGTGCGGCGACGGCGGATGGCGTCCTCCACCTCGGTGGGCGACGACGAGGCGCCGAGCTCGGCGGACGGGTGCGGGGCCATCCCCCGAGTGTGCCCGCTCCGGGCGCCTCGCCGGCACCGAGCGACCCGGCCCAGGTGACCGTCGCGTGAACGGACCGCCCGGCCGGCACCGGCCACGCGGACGGGTGGCTACGGTCCCACCCATGCGTGCGTTGCGGAGCTTCACTGTCCGACCCCGTCTGCCGGAGGCCCTCGCGCCGCTCGAGCACCTGGCCATGAACCTGCGCTGGGCGTGGGACGACCGCACGCGGGACCTGTTCCGCTGGGTCGACCCCGACGGCTGGGACGCCACGCGCCACGACCCCGTCCGCCTGCTCGGCACCGTCAGCCCCGCCCGGCTCGACGCCCTCGCCGGGGATCCCGCCTTCCTGCGCTTCCTCGGGGAGGTCGACCACGAGCTCGCCCGCTACCTCGAGGAGCCCCGCTGGTTCCAGACCCGGCCCCGCTCGGCGCTCCGCCAGGTGGCCTACTTCTCGCCGGAGTTCGGCATCGCCGAAGCCCTGCCGCAGTACTCGGGCGGCCTCGGCATCCTGGCCGGCGACCACCTGAAGTCGGCCAGCGACCTCGGCGTGCCGCTCGTGGGCGTCGGCCTGTTCTACCGCCACGGCTACTTCCGCCAGAGCCTGTCCACCGACGGCTGGCAGCAGGAGCGCTTCCCCGACCAGGACCCGTGGGCCATGGCCCTCACCCTCTGCGAGGACGTCCGGGTGCGGGTGGAGCTGGCCGGCACCCCGCTGGAGGCCCGGGTGTGGCGCGCGGATGTGGGACGGGTGCCGCTCTACCTCCTCGACGCCGACGTGGAGGAGAACCCGCCCGAGCTGCGCGGCGTCACCGACCGGCTCTACGGCGGCGACGTCGAGCACCGCCTGCGCCAGGAGATCCTGCTCGGCATCGGCGGGGTGCGCGCGCTCGAAGCGCTGGGCGAACCGGCCCAGGTGTTCCACACCAACGAGGGCCACGCCGGCTTCCTCGGGCTGGAGCGCATGCGCCACCGCATCGTCGACGACGGGCTCAGCTTCGCCGAGGCCATCGAGGCCAACCGGGGCGGCGCCATCTTCACGACCCACACCCCGGTGCCGGCCGGCATCGACCGCTTCCCCCGCGAGCTCATCGAGCGGTACTTCAGCAGCTGGGCCCGCGACTGCGGCGTCTCGATCGACGATCTCATGGCCCTCGGC
>JBBRFU010000100.1:0-13911 GCA_038241315.1 Acidimicrobiales bacterium
AGGACCAGCGATGGGCGACGCGAGCGAGCAGCGGCTGCGAGCGGCCCGGAGCCTCGCGGTGGCGATCGCGGTGGTGACCGCCGGGATCTCGGCCGCGTTCCTGTTCGCGCCCGGGTTCAGCTCCGACCAGATCGCCACCTACGCGCCCCGGAACGACCACCTGCTGGCCGACATCGGTGCCTTCCAACTGGCCATCGCCGTCGCCCTGGCCGGCTGGGCCTGGCGGCCCGATCAGCGCCTCGGCCTCTGGGTGGCGCTCATCGCCCAGAGCGTCCACACGTTCAGCCACGTGCGCGACGACCTGCTGGGCACCGCCGTGGCCGGCAGCAAGGGCGTCACCTCGGCCGCCCCCAACATCCTCAGCTGGGCCCTCGTCGCCACCGTCGTCGTCCTGGCCACGCCCCGCCGCGAGCACCAGCCCGCCTCGCCCACCTGACCGCACCGGCAGGCCTGTCGAGGCCAGGCCGGGCCAGACCAGGTCAGGTGAGGGAGCGGACGAAGGCCTCGAGGAGGTGGAGGCCGTTGGCGGCGGACTTCTCGGGGTGGAACTGGGTGGCCCACAGGCGGCCTCGCTCCACCGCGGCGGTGACGGGCACGCCGTACTCGCAGGTGGCGGCCACGTCGGCCGGGTCGGTCACCTCGGCCCAGTAGGAGTGGACGAAGTACACCCAGGCCGGATCGGGCTGCCCGGCCGAGAGCGCCGAGGGCCGGGCCCAGTCGAGCACGTTCCACTGCATCTGCGGCCGCTTCACCCCGGCGGGGATGAGGCGGTTCTGCCCGCCGAGGACCCCGAGGCCGGGGACGCCCGGGGACTCGTCGGAGCCGTCGAAGAGCATCTGCATGCCCACGCAGACGCCGAGGAACGGACGACCCTCGCCGCTGGCCGCCGCGGTGGCCGCCTCGACCGCGAGGTCGGTGAGGCCGGCGTCGCCGAGGGCCTCCATGCACCGGCCGAACGCGCCCACACCCGGGAGGACGATCCCCGCGGCGTCGGCGATCAGGCCGGGATCGGCGGTGAGGTGGGCGTCGGCGCCCACCTTCTCGAGCGCCTTCTGGGCCGACCGCAGGTTGCCGATGCCGTAGTCGAGCACCGCCACCGGGGGCCGATCGCTCACAAGGACCCCTTGGTGGACGGCACGCCGGTGCCCTCGACGCGGACCGCGTCGCGCAGGCACCGGGCCACGCCCTTGAACGTGGCCTCGATGACGTGGTGGGTGTTGCGCCCGGCCTTCTTGGTGACGTGGAGCGTGATGCCGGCCGCGGTGGCGAACGACTGCCAGAAGTGCTCGACCATCTCGGGGTTGAACGGCGGGTCGCCCAGCGGCAGCACCTCGCCGAAGGGCACCTCGTAGACCACGTAGGGGCGACCCGACAGGTCGAGGGCCACCTCCACCAGGGCCTCGTCGAGCGGGTACAGGCCCGATGCGAACCGGCGCACGCCGGCCTTGTCGCCGAGCGCCTCGCGGAAGGTCTCGCCCAGGAGGATGCCGACGTCCTCCACCGTGTGGTGGGCGTCGACGTGGAGGTCGCCGGTGGCGTCGATGGTGAGGTCGAAGCCGCCGTGACGGCCGATCTGGTCGAGCATGTGGTCGAAGAAGGGCAGGCCGGTCGTGGTCTTCACCACCCCGGAGGGCCCGTCGACGTCGATCGTGATGGCGATCGACGTCTCCTTGGTGGTGCGCTCCCGGTGGGCGGCGCGGGCGGGACGGGCGGCAGCGAGGGGATCGTTCACGAGAGGGCCTTCCGGAGGGCGTCGAGGAAGCGGTCGTCCTCGTCGGGGGTGCCGATGGTGATGCGGAGGCAACCGTCGAGGCCGGGCCACGACGAGCAGTTGCGGACCAGCACCGACTGGTCGAGGAGGTCGTGCCAGACGGCGTCGCCCTCCTTGCCGAGGGGACGGAACAGGACGAAGTTGGCCGACGAGGGCCACACCTCGACGGGGAGGTCGACGAGCGCCGCCACCACCCGGCCCCGCTCCTCGACGAGCGCCGCCACCCGTTGCTCCATCTCGGCGACGAAGTCGAGGGCGAGGCACCCGGCGGCCTGCTTGAGCGCGTCGAGGTGGTACGGGAGCACCACCTTCTCGAGCTGCTCCACCACCCAGGCGGGCCCCACCAGGTAGCCGAGGCGCGCCGCGGCCATGGACCAGGTCTTGGAGAAGGTGCGGGTGACCACCAACGGCGTGTCGTCGTCGACCAGCGCCAGGGCCGACCACGGGGCGAACTGGGCGTAGGCCTCGTCGACCACGAGCAGGCCGGGCACCAGGCCCAGCACCTCCCGGACGGTCTCCTCGGTCTCCACCATGCCGGTGGGGTTGTTGGGCGAGCACACGTAGGTGAGGGCCGGCGACGACTCGGCCAGCACCCGCCGGACCTCGGCCAGGTCGAGCGAGAGGTCGGCCGCCCGGGCGCCCTCGGCCACCTCGGACCCGGCGATGCGGGCGATCTGGGCGTGCATGGCGTAGGTGGGCTCGAACACGGCGACCGTGCGCCCCGGGCCTGCGTAGGTGAGCGAGAGCACCTGCAGCACCTCGTTGGACCCGTTGGCCACGAAGACCTGTTCGGGGGCCACGCCGTGGAGGGCGGCCAGCTTCTCCCGCAGGCGCCGGGCGGCGCGGTCCGGGTAGCGGTGCCACGCCACCCGACCGACCTCGGCCGCGACCGCGTCGAGGAAGGCCTGCGGCGGGGGCAGCGGCGACTCGTTGGTGTTGAGCCGGACCTCCACGTCGACCTGGGGCGAGTGGTAGCCCTCGCGCAGGGCGACGTCGGGGCGGGGCTCGAAGCGCGGGCCCATCAGGACGGCGCGCCGTCGCCCGACCGGCCGAGCCGGCGGAGCACGCTGTCGGCGTGGGCGGCCAGGCCCTCGGCCGAGGCGATGGTGGCCACCACGGGGGCAGCCTGGGTGAGCGCGGCCTGGGTGAGCGTGATCACGTGGACGTCCTTCTGGAAGTCGGCCACGGTGAGCGCCGAGCCGAACCGGGCGGTGCCGTCGGTGGGGAGGACGTGGCTGGGACCGGCGAGGTAGTCGCCCACCGACGCCGGCGACCACGGCCCGCAGAAGACGGCGCCGGCGTGGCGCACGAGGGGCACCAGGGCCTGGGGGTCCTCGGTCAGGAGCTCGAGGTGCTCGGGCGCGATGGTGTTCGAGACCGCGATGGCCTGCTCGGGCGAGTCGCACAGCACGGCGTAGCCGCCCTCGGCGAAGGTGCTCTCGATGTCGGCGCGCCGCGGCGCCACCGCCACCTGGGCGGAGATCTCGGCCACGATGGCGTCGAGCGCCTCCTCGGACCAGCTGATGAGCCAGGCCAGCCCACCCGGGCCGTGCTCGGCCTGGAGGATCACGTCGACGGCCGCCAGGTCGGGGGGCGTCGACGCGTCGGCGACCACCACCACCTCCGACGGGCCGGGGAACGACGACGGCACGCCCACCAGGCCGTTGACCTCACGCTTGGCGATGGCCACGTAGACGTTGCCGGGGCCCACGATCACGTCGACCGGCCGGACCGACTCGGTGCCGTAGGCCATCGCACCGATCGCCTGGGCCCCGCCGATGGCGTAGACCTCGTCGACGCCGGCGATGGCGGCCGCGGCCAAGGTGGGCAGCGGCACCCGACCGGTCTTGTCGGGCGGCACGCACAGGACCACCTCGCCCACGCCGGCCACCTTGGCCGGCACGGCGGTCATCAGCACCGTGCTGGGGTAGATCGCCCGGCCTCCCGGCACGTAGCACCCGGCCCGGTCCACCGGCACCTTCCGGCCCACCACCGAGATGCCGTCGCGCTCGTAGGCGTGGTCGCCCACCACCTGCTGCTCGTGGAAGTCGCGGATGCCGGCCGCCGCGGTCTCGAGCGCGGCCCGCAGGTCGGGGTCGATGGCCTCGAGGGCTGCGCCGATGTCGGCGGGCGGCACCCGCAGGGCGCCGGGGCGGGTGCCGTCGAAGCGCTCGGTGAGGTCGCGCACGGCGTCGTCGCCCCGCTCGCGCACGTCGGCCAGGATCGCCTGCACCGCCGCCACGGGACCGTCGGCGGCCTGGTCGGGACGGGGCAGCTTCCCCCGGAGGTCGGTCCCCGCGCCTCGGAGGTCCAGTCGTCGCAGCACGGGGCGAGGCTACCGGCCGCCCCGCGCCGCCCCGAACCCGGTTGCCGCCCCCGACGCCGCTCGCGGCCCGGTCAGGAGGGCTCGCCGAGGGCCCGCCCGGCCCGGGCCAGGGCCCGGCTCGCCATCTTCAGCGAGCGCTCGGCCTCGAACAGGGCGTTGGCGGCGTCGGAGGACCCCCCTCCGTCGAGGCGCTCCCCGAGGTCGGCCACCCGCGTGACCGTCTCGTCGACGTTGGCGACGATGGACGAGAGCTGGGCGTGGTCGAGCGAGGCCATGGCCCGAGTCTGCCCGCCGCGACGCCGCCGACCCACCGGCGCGGCCGGATGCCGAGGGGAAAAACAGCACCGCCGCCCCGAAGGGCGGCGGTGCAGCGACACCAGGCGGCGGATCCCGGCGTCGCGTCCAACCAGGTGGCGGGTACCTGGTCTGGAGCCATCATAGGCACACCCCGCGCTCGACCACACCGCTTGACGAGACAAATGTCCCGCCCGAATACGTGACATAGGTCACGCGTTTGCGCCTTTCGATGACAGACGTGTCAGTCGGCGTCACGCCGATCGGCGTACGCTGCTGGTCCCCCGACGGCGGAGGTCAGCCGATGCCCGCCGACGGGCAGAAATCGGCCAGCACGCACCGGTCGCAGGCCGGCTTCCGGGCGGCGCAGACCCGGCGCCCGTGGAGGATCAACCGGAGGCTGAACCGCCCCCGCTCCGCCGCCGGCACCATGGCCCCGAGCACGCGCTCCACCTTCACCGGGTCGGTCTCGGTGGTCAGGCCCAGCCGCTGGGACAGGCGCAGGACGTGGGTGTCCACCGGCAGGCCGGGCAGGTCCTGGGCCACCGAGCGGACGACGTTGGCGGTCTTGCGGCCGACGCCCGGGACGGTGACCCAGTCCGCCATGTCGGTGGGCACCACCCCGTCGAAGCGGTCCACCAGCGCGTTGGCCATCCCGATGAGGCTCTTGGTCTTGTTCCGGTAGAAGCCGGTGGAGCGGACGAGCTCCTCCACCTCAGCGGGCTCGGCGCCGGCGAGGTCGTGCGGGGTGGGGTACCGGGCGAAGAGCGCGGGGGTGACCAGGTTGACCCGGGCATCGGTGGACTGGGCCGAGAGGATGGTGGCCGCGAGCAGCTCGAACGGGTTGCGGTGGTGCAGCTCGCAGAGCTCCTGTGCCGACCCCGGGTACTCCTGCGCCAGCAGGTCGAGGGTGCGCCGGGCGCGGCCGGCTGGGGTGCGGGGACGAGCCATCGCCGGAGGATACGCACCCACCGTGGTCCGCCGTCCCGGCGTCCACCGGACGCCAGCAGGGATCGAGTGGGCGCCGAGCAGGGACCGGGCAGGGGCCCGAGCAGGGGGCCGCCGCGGTGCCGCCGGTAGCGTCGACGGGGTGACCGCTCCCCCCACCTCCAGCGGGTCGTGCGCGGCCACGCCCACGTCGGGGGCGGTGGCCGTCGTCGGCGACCTCGCCCTCCGCTTCGACCGCCGGGGCGACGACACCGAGCTGGAGCTGCTGGGCCACGACGGCCCGGCCGATCCCGCCGTGATCGCCGCCGCGGCCGCGGCCGTGGACGAGCTGCGGGCCCGGCCCGAGCTGGCCGACAGCACGTTCCACCTCGCCGCCGAGCACCCCGTCGACACCCTGCACCCCCTCGCCGAGGCGGTGGCCGACGCGGTCGGGCTCACCGATCGCCGGGACCTGCTCCAGCTCCGGCGCCCCCTGCCCGTGCCGGCCGACCACCCCACCCGAGCCGCCGCTCCCCCGCTGGCCACCCGGCCGTTCCGCCCCGGGGCCGACGACCTCGCCTGGCTCCGGGTCAACAACCGGGCGTTCGCCGCCCACCCCGACCAGGGCCACGAGACCCCGCAGACCCTCGCCGACCGCACCGCCGAGCCGTGGTTCGACGCCACCGGCTTCCTCGTGGCCGACGACGCGTCCCGGCCGGGCGAGCTGGCCGGCTTCTGCTGGACGAAGGTCCACCCGCCCACCGACGCCGACCTCGAGCTGGGCGAGATCTACGTCATCGGCGTCGACCCGTCGCACCGGGGGGAGGGGCTCGGCCCCTCGCTCACCCTGGCGGGGCTGGACCACCTCGGCCGGCGGGGCATCGCCACGGCCAACCTCTACGTCGACGCCGACAACGAGCCGGCCCGTCGGCTCTACGACCGGCTGGGGTTCACCGCCCATACCCGACGGCGGGTGTACGCCTCGTGAGCGACCTCGACCTGCGCCCCGGGCTCCCCCGCTCCCGCTACGACTGGAGCCGATCGGAGCTGGGTGAGCTGCTCCACGACCAACCGCGCTACCGGGTCGACCAGGTCTGGCAGGGCCTCCACCAGCACGGCACCGAGCCCGAGGCGTGGTCGAACCTCCCCAAGGCCCTGCGGGCCCGCCTGACCGAGCAGCTCGTGCCGGCCCTCGAGCTGGCCGCCGAGTCGGTGAGCGACGACGGGCAGACGGTGAAGTGGCTCTGGACCCTCGCCGACGGGCGCCAGGTGGAGACCGTCCTCATGCGCTACCCCGACCGGGCCACGGTGTGCGTGTCGTCGCAGGCCGGGTGCGCCATGGCCTGCAGCTTCTGCGCCACCGGCCAGGCCGGCTTCGACCGCCACCTCGCCGTCGGCGAGATCGTGGAGCAGGTGGTGCGGGCCCGCACCCGCGCCGCCGCCGACGGGCAGCGCCTGTCCAACGTGGTCTTCATGGGCATGGGCGAGCCGTTCGCCAACTACGACCGGACCTGGGCGGCCGTGGAGCGGATCCACGGCGACCTCGGCCTGGGGGCCCGCCACCTCACGCTCTCCACGGTCGGCGTGGTCCCCGGCATCCGCCGCCTCACCGAGGCCTCGCTCCCCGTCAACCTGGCCGTGTCGCTGCACCTGGCCAACGACGCCGAGCGCGACGAGCTGGTGCCGATCAACCGGCGCTACCCGCTGGCCGTGCTCGCCGAGGCCTGCCACGCCTACGTGGAGGCCACCCATCGGCGCCTCTCGTTCGAGTGGGCGCTGATCGACGGCACCAACGACACCGACCGCCACGCCGCCGAGCTGGCGGCCTACGCCCGGCCGCTGCGCGCCCACGTCAACCTCATCCCGCTGAACCCCACGCCGGGCTACGCGGTGCGGGGCACCCCGCCGGACCGGGTCCGGGCCTTCGCCGACCGCTTGGCCGAGCTCGGCATCAACGCCACCGTGCGGCGCACCCGTGGCACCGACATCGACGCCGCCTGCGGCCAGCTGCGCGCCACCCACGGCGACGACCCCACGCCGGTGACCGCCCCCACCCGGCGCTGAGCACCCCACCCGGGCCGGCCGAGCGGGCCGGCCGGGCGGGCCGGGGTGTGGGCGGGCGGCCTCAGCGCCACCAGACGACGTCGACGACGGGGCCGGCCGCGTACCAGAGGATGCCGTCGGCGCCGCCCGTGCTGAACCGGCCCACGATCGCCTGGTGCGGCCCGGTCAGCGTCACCGAGACCGAGTTGCGGGAACGCGTGGCGGTCCAGCGGGTCCAGAGGTCCGAGGGGGTGCCCGGCGCGTGCCACAGGACGTCGTCGCGGCCGTCGCCGTCGAGGTCGACCACGACGGGCTCGTAGGACTGGTTGACCACCAGGGACTGGGGCGAGAAGGACCCGGCGGTGCCGGAGAACCAGACCGTGTCGGTGGTGGTGCCGACGCCGTACCAGAGGACGTCGGTCCCCCCGTTGCCGTCGAAGTCGCCGACCACCGGCTCGTAGGGACCGCCCACCGAGATGACCTTGCTGACGTGGCCGCCGGCACTCCGGTGGAGCCAGAGGCGGTCCGCCGCGCTGCCCGGGCCGTACCAGAAGATGTCGTCGGTGCCGTTGCGGTCGAAGTCGCCCACGAACGGTTGGAACGTGCCGTCGACGGTGACGGCCCGAGCGCTGAAGGACGAGCCCTGCCACGTCCAGAGCGCGTCGCCCACCCGGCCCGGGCCGTACCAGAAGACCTCGTCGCCGCCCCGACCGTCGACGTCGAGCACGAGCGGCTGCCGCCCGGTCCCCGGGAAGACGCGGAGGCTGGTGAAGGTGCCGTTCCCCTTGGAGAGCCAGAGGTAGGCCGAGCCGGTGGTGCGGTTGGAGAACAGCAGGTCGTTGCGTCCGTCGCCGTTGGCGTCGAGGGGCACCACGTCGTCGAACGCACCGCCGATGCTGAGCCGCACCGAGGCGAACTGGCCGGCACCCCGTCCGATCCACAGGTGGTCGGCGCCGGCGCCGGGGGCGTACCAGAGCACGTCGCCGCGCCCGTCGCCGGTGGCGTCGAGGGTGACCGAGCGGAACGTGCCGCCCACCGTGGTGGCGGTGGAGGTCATCGGGACGTCGGCCGGGACCGGCATCGGGTTGGTGGGCGGCGTGGGGATCAGGCCGCAGTTGCCGCGGCTCGCGGTGCGGTCGCACAGCCCCGACGACCGGGTCCACGTGATGCCGGAACCGGCCTGGTTGGAGCGGGGGCGGGCGTTGCGGCCGAGGAGCCGGGTGCCGGCGACGTCGCTGTCGTAGCCGGTGTCGGCGCGCAGCCAGTGGCGCTCCTCCTTGCCGTCGCGCTTGATGACGTAGAAGGGTCGCGAGAGCGGGGCCGGGGGCGAGGTGGGCGAGCCGCCGGCGGGCAGGAGGGTGGCCCACCCGGTGGCGCCCTCGATGACGCCCACGGACGGATCGATGTACCAGCACTCGTGGGTGCCGGCCACGCCGGCCAGGGTGCAGGACCGCTTCACGGCGCCGCCGGTGGCCGAGATGCCGGCCACGCGCGACACGTTGGCGAAGTAGGGCGTCGACGCGGTGAGGAGGTCGAACTCCACCTGGCACAGCGGGCACTCGCGGTTGGTGTTCCCGGTCCACCACGGCCACCAGGCCGCGTCCCGGCGCTCCTGGTCGGTGAACGGTGCCCCGTGGCCCACGATCGACGTGGGCGGGTTGCAGTACCGAGCCGCCATGCCCGCAGCCACGTCACCGCCGACGATGCGCACGTTCATCCGTTCGATGGCGGTGAAGGGCGCCCCGACGCCGGCGCTGTCGTACTGCCAGATCCCGATGCCCGGGTGCCAGTAGGCGCGGGAGTAGGTGGTGTACGGGTCCCGGAAGGCGTAGAGCCCGTAGTTGGCGCTGGCGTTGCTCGTGGTGGCGTAGATCCCGTTCCACTCGTCGTAGCGCGACAGCGTCATCGGCGACGGCGCCGTCGAGGGCGACGTGGCCGCCGACGACTCCTTGAAGATCGGGGACACCACCAGGGCGGTGAGGGTGGCGGCGCTCAGCTGCGGGCACCGCGGCGTGGCGGCCGCGGCCTCGTTGATGGCGTCCCAGGGACCCTGGCCGAAGTAGCGAGTGCTCGACCGGGTGGCGCGCGGGGCCGCGCCCGGCTCGGTGGCGCCGGCCTCGAAGCCCGCCTCCGCCTCGCTCGGCTCACCCCCCGCCGGGACGTCGGTCCCCCCGACCACCTCACCATCGGTGAAGCCCGCCGGCAGGTCCGAGGCGACCGCGTCGCTCCCCTCCTGCGCGCCGGTCGGGCCGGCGATGAGCGCGGTGGGCACCAGGAGCGACCAGAGCAGCAGGACGGTGGTGGAACGACGCATCGGGACCTCTGGTCACGCCGTCCGAGACGGCATCAGGGGGGCGGGATCCGATCCGGCGACGCGGGCGCGAGGCCTTCGTCGTGATCGGACGCTAGACCCATCGGCGCGTCGACGCTCCGTATGAGGATCGTGAGCCGACCCGCTCGGATGGCGTCCACCAGCCGCTCACCGGCCGTGACCACGCTGTCGGGCCACACGACGCTCCGTCGCACCACGGCCCCCGCGCCGACGTGGGCGGAGGGGTCGATCACCGACCGGCCGCCGGACGCCGCCAGGTTGGCCGCGAGGTAGTCGGCCGGGGTCCCGCAGTCGATGAACGCGCCGTCGTGGCGCACCAGGTCCAGCCGCCCGGCGGCGTGCTCGGCCCGCCAGCTCCGCTCGTAGAGCCCCGACGGCTCGGGCGCCAGCGGCGCCACGCTCCGCCACGGCAGGAGGGCCACGCCGCAGTACCGGAGGTCGCCGAAGTCGGCCCGGGCCCGGTCGTGGACGCACAGCAGCCGGACCCGCTCCCGATCCCACCCGGCGAGGAAGTGGCCGAGGTCGAGCGACGGGGGGAACCAGGCGTCGGCGTTGGTGACCAGCGCGTCGCGACCGTCGAGCCAGCCCCGGAGCGCACCGAGGGCGCCGGCCGTCCCGAGCGCCACCGGCGCCTCCACCGAACGGTGGACCGCGGCGGGCAGGTGGGCATCGAGGGCCGGCGCGCCGTGGTGCAGGTTGACGGCCACGTCCCCGAGCCCGCCCACCAGAGGCACGAGCCGGCCGATGGCGTGGTCGACGAGCGGCACCCCCGCAACCGGGCACAGCGCCTTGGGGCGCAGCCGGGTGAGCGGGGCCAGGCGTCGACCGGCGCCGGCGGCCAGCACCACCCCTGCGAGGTCAGCTCCCATGCGCTCCACCGGTCGATGCGGTCCCCGCGCCCGGTGGGCGCGGCGCGGCCAGTCTCGCGCCCCCTCCCCCGAGCGCCCCGGCGGCCGGCGGCTGGGCCCCGGAGGGCACCGCTAACCTCGCGACCATGTCCGGCCGGTACGCGTTCTCCCTCCCCGAACCCCGCCAACGCGACGGCTGGTTCCGCATCGGCTCCGTCGACATCACCACCACGGCGCTGGTGGTCGGCCTGGGCCTGGTGTCCATGGTCGTCTACGCCATCGACCCGGCCACCGTGTTCAAGGGCGCCTTCGAGTCCGGGCTGGTCCGCGACGGCGAGATCTGGCGGGTCGTGACCTGGCCGATCGTCAACCCGCCGCTCAGCGTGTGGGAGCTCGTCGGCCTGGCGGTCTTCTGGTTCCTCGGGCACATGATCGAGGACCCGATGGGCCGCAAGCCCTTCACCGTGCTGCTCGCCGCCATGACCGTCATCCCGGCGGTGCTCGTCACCCTGCTCGACGTCGCCAACGAGGGCGGCCTCGATGCGGGCCGCTGGTCGGCGTTCAGCTACTCCGTCTCGCTCCTGTCGCTCGGGATGATCACGATCTTCGGGCTCGACAACCCCAACGCCAAGTTCTTCTTCGGCATCCCGGCCTGGGTCATCGCCGCCGCGTACGTCTTCATCCAGGTCCTCGGGCTCCTCGGCAACCGGGCCTACGCCCAGCTCGTCCTCGTGCTCCTGGTGATCGCCGTGGGCTGCATCGGCGCCCGCCAGCGAGGCATGCTCGACGTGGTGGGCTTCATCCCGAGGGTCCGGGCGCTGGGCGGTCCCACCGCCTCGCCCTACGGCGAGATCGGGTCGGCCCGGCCCAAGCGCCCCAAGGGCGGTCGCGCCGGTGGCCGCGCCATCGGACGGGGCGCCCGGCCCGCCGAACCGGTGGTCCAGGGGCCCTGGGCCGCGCGGCCCGGGCCGACGCCCCTCGAGCAGGCCGAGCTCGACGTCCTGCTCGACCGCATCAGCGCCGGCGGGATCGATTCGCTCACCGCCAACGAGCGGTCCCGCCTGAACGACCTCAGCAAGCGGATGCGCGGATCCTGATCACCCACCGGGCCCGCGGACCCGGCCGACCTGATGGCCCGGCACCGACCCGGGCCCGGTGTCGGCCCACTGGCTGACGGGGCGTCAGGCCGCCCGTGCCATGCTGGGCCCATGACCACCGTTATCCAAGGCATCGCCGGCCTGAAGGAACTCGTCGGCACCCATCTCGGCTACTCCGATTACCTGGAGATCACCCAGGAGCGGGTGAACACCTTCGCCGAGGCCACCGGCGACCACCAGTGGATCCACGTCGACCCGGAGCGGGCCAAGGCCGAGAGCCCCTTCGGTGGGCCCATCGCCCACGGCTACCTCACCTTGTCGCTGGGCCCGGTGCTCGCGCCGCAGATCATGCGGGTCGAGGGCATCTCCATGGGCGTCAACTACGGCGCCGGGAAGGTCCGCTTCCCGTCCCCGGTGCCGGTGGGCGCCAAGCTGCGCCTCGGCGCCGAGCTCACCAACGTCGAGGACATCCCGGGGGGTGCTCAGGTGTACATGACCTTCACCTTCGAGGTGGAGGGCGCGCCCAAGCCGTCGTGCGTCAGTGAGATCATCTTCCGCTACTACGAGTGAGGCGCGGGCCGTCGGCGTCAGACCACGGCCACGTCGAAGAGCCGGCCCACCAGCGAGGACACGGCCATGGCGGCGGCGCCACCCACCAGCACCCGCAGCGCCGGGCGCAGGGGGGGCGCCCCGCCGAGCCGGGCCCCCAGGGCGCCGAGCGCGCCCAGGCCCACCAGGGCGGCCACCACCACCGCCACCACGCGGGCCCCGCTCGAGGCGGCCAGCACCACGAGCAACGGCACCAGCGCACCGAGGGCGAAGCTGATCGCCGAGACGGTCGCCGCCTCCAGCGGCCGGGCCAGGGCCTCGGGATCCAGGCCGAGCTCGTCGCGGGCGTGGGCCGTGAGGGCGTCGTGGTCGGTGAGCGCCTCGGCCACCTCGCGGGCGAGCGGCCGGGGCAGGCCCCGGTGCTCGTAGATCGCGGTGAGCTCCGCCAGCTCGGCGCTGGGCATCGTCGCCAGCTCGTGCGCCTCGGTGTGGAGGTCGGCCCGCTCCGCGTCGCGCTGCGACGAGACCGAGCTGTACTCGCCGATCGCCATGGAGCCGGCGCCCGCCACCACCGAGGCCACCCCCGTGGCCAGCAGCACGGGTCTTCCCGCCGAGGCCGAGGCCACGCCCACCAGGAGGCTCGCCGTCGAGAGCAGGCCGTCGTTGGCCCCGAGCACGCCGGCGCGCAGCCACGAGGCCCGGTGGCCGGCGTGCGCCTCGTGGTGGCGCATGCCCAGCTTCCGCGTGCCGCTCGGCGCCCGGGCGCCGAAGCGGGAGGTGCCGCCCGTGTCGGGGGCGTCGTGGCGCTCGTGCGGGCGCTCGGTGGTGTCCATGGTCCCATCGTGGGGGGACGGAGCGGGATTCGCACCTGCGACGCCACCCGTGAGGACGGTCCCCGGCGATCCGTGAGGCAGGGTCCACGTCCCCCCGTGAGGGGAGCCGAACACCCGTCGGGGTGCCCCCGCCACCGCCGCCCGGGTTTCTGCCGGTCCGAGACCTCCCGCTACCGTCGACCGCGGTGGACAGTTGGAACCTCGGCGACCTGTTCGAGCGCGTCGTCGACGTCGCCACGGACCGCGAGGCGCTCGTCGCCGAGCACGTCCACCTGACCTACGGCCAGCTCGACGAGCGGGCCAACCGCCTGGCCCACGTCCTCGCCGGCCGCGGCGTCGGTGCCGGTGACCACGTGGGGCTCGTGCTGCGGAACGGGCCCGAGTACCTCGAGGCGATGCTGGCGGCGTTCAAGCTGCGGGCCGTCCCGATCAACGTGAACACCCGCTACACCACCGAGGAGGTGCGCGACCTCCTCCGTGACAGCGCGCCCCGGGTGATCATCCACGAGGACGACCTGGGCGAGCGCATCCGCTCGGCCGTCGACGAGCTCGACCTGCCGGCCACCCTGCTCGCCCGTGGCCCGGCCTACGAGGAGGCGCTCGCTGGGGCGCCGACCCACCGCCCACCCGGCCCCCGCAGCGGCAACGACCACTACCTCCTCTACACGGGCGGCACCACCGGCCGGCCCAAGGGCGTGGTGTGGCGCCACGAGGACCTCGTCTTCGCCGCCCTGGGCGGCGGCAACCCCGGTGGCGACCCGGTGTCGCACCCCGACGAGCTCGTGGAGCACGCCCGCCACGGCCGCACCCGCTGCCTGCCCGCCTCCCCCTTCGCCCACGGCACCGCCCACTGGATGGCGCTGTCCACCCTCCTCAACGGCGGCACCGTGA
>JBBRFU010000101.1:0-13808 GCA_038241315.1 Acidimicrobiales bacterium
CGGCACCGAGGCCGCCACCGCCTCGCCCCGGTTCAGCGCCAAGGTGCTCGAGCTCAACCTCACCTCGGCCGTGCACGTGTCGCAGGCGGCCAACGCGGTGATGCAGGGCCAGGAGCACGGCGGCGTGATCGTGAACGTCGCCAGCCTGTCGGGCATCCGGCCCTCGCCGGGCACCGCGGTCTACGGGGCCGCCAAGGCCGGCCTGATCAGCCTCACCACCAGCCTGGCCATGGAGTGGGCGCCCCGGGTGCGGGTGAACGCGGTGTCGGCCGGCATGGTCCGCACCGAGGTGTTCGAGGACTACTACGGCGGCCCCGAGGGGGCCGCCGCGGTGGCCGCCACCGTGCCCCTCCGCCGGGTGGCCGAGCCGGCCGACATCGGCAACGCCGTGGCCTGGCTGGCCAGCGACCTCGCCGCCTTCGTGAGCGGGACCAACCTCGTGGTGCACGGCGGCGGCGAGCGCCTGGCCTTCTTCGAGCACCAGCAGGGCTGAGCCCCGCTAGATCGCGTCGGTGCCTCGCTCGCCGGTGCGGATGCGGATCACGTCGTCGACCTCGGCCACCCAGATCTTCCCGTCACCGATCACGCCGGTCCGGGCCGCCTCGGTGATCTTGGTGAGCACCTTGTCGAGGTCGGCCGTGGGGACCACCACCTCCAGCTTCACCTTCGGGAGGAAGTCGATCTTGTACTCGGCGCCCCGGTAGGTCTCGGTGTGGCCGCCCTGGCGGCCGAAGCCCCGGACCTCGGTGGCGGTGAGCCCCTCGATCCCGAGCGCCAGCAGGGCGTCCTTCACGTCCTCGACGCGGTGGGGCTTCACGACGGCCGTCACGACCTGGAGCATGGCTACGTCCTTCGAACGGGTCGACCGCGCCGCGGTCGACGGGATCAGTTGGCGACCGGGACCTCGACCTGGCCCTCCTCCAGGAGGTACCCCCGGCTCCGCACGGTCTGGATGGAGAGGCCGAGCGGGGCCAGGCGGCGGCGGAGCCGCACGATGTGCACGTCGAGGACGTTGCGGCCGGGGATGCCGTCGGGCCACCCGGCGCGAGCCAGCGCCTCGCGGCTCACCACGGCCCGGTAGCGGTCGAGCAGCACGGTCATCAGCCGGTGCTCGACCGGCGGCAGCGACACCCACCGTCCGCTCACCCGGAGGAGGCCGTTCTCGTCGAGGTCGGGGACCCGGGCCTCGCGGATGCCCGTGGCCCGGTCGGTGAGCACCCGGACGCGGGAGCCGATGTCGTCGTCGTCGGCCGGGAGCCGGATCCAGTCCTCGAGCACGTCGGCGCTGAGCGGCGGGGCCACGCCCTCGGGCACGAGGATGAGGCGGGGGACCTCGTCGCGCCGCAGCTGGGTGAGCCGCTGCTCCTCGCTCGGCCACTGGACCAGCTCCACCTTCATGGGGGCGACGCTACGGAGGGAAGGTTTCGTGGTTGTTTCGCCATCGTGAAGGTCGCCGTTCGTGCTGCGGCGACGGAGCGGCCGGTTGCCGGGCGCGCTGGTTTCTGACGTACCATCAGAAACCAGGGCACGGACGTCGTCGGGAGCACGCATGACCACCAGGACCAGGGTTCCGGCACTCGGTGCCGAAGGGTGGTTCACCACCGACGACGACGACCCCCGGCTGGTGGGCCAGCGCTGCGCCACCTGCGGCACCTACGCCTTCCCCCAGGCCGCCTTCGGCTGCCCGAACCCGAGCTGCGACGGCCTGGAGCTCGAGCCCGTGCCGCTCAGCCGTCGGGGCCGGATCTGGAGCTACACCGACGCCCGGTACCAGCCCCCGCCCCCCTACGTGGTGCCCACCGACGAGCACGTCCCGTTCGCCATCGCCGCGGTGGAGCTGGCCGACGAGGGCCTGGTGGTGATGGGCCAGGTGGTGGCCGGCGTGGGCGTCGACGACCTCACCGTGGGCCAGGAGGTCGAGGTGGTCGTGGAGGTGCTCTTCAGCGAGGACGAGACGGACCACCTGGTGTGGAAGTGGCGCCCGGTCACCGACGGGGGTGATCGCTGATGTCCGTCGGTGAGGTCGCCGTCCTCGGCGTGGGCATGCACCCCTGGGGCAAGTGGGGTCGCAACTTCGTGACCTACGGCGTGGCCGCGGCGCGAGACGCTCTGCGCGACGCCGGCATCCCCTGGTCGGACGTGCAGTTCGTGTCGGGCGCCGACACCATGCGCAACGGCTACCCCGGCTACGTCTCGGGCGCCACCTTCGCCCAGGCCATGGGGTGGAACGGGGCCCGGGTGGCGTCGTCGTACGCGGCGTGCGCCTCGGGGGTCACCGCCATCGAGGCCGCCCGCACCCGCATCCTGGCGGGGCTGTGCGACGTCGCCCTCGTGGTGGGCGCCGACACCACGCCGAAGGGGTTCCTGGCCCCCAACGCCGGCGACCGGCCCACCGACCCCGACTGGCTCCGGTTCCGGCTGGTGGGCGCCACCAACCCGACCTACTTCGCGCTCGCCGCCCGTCGCCGCATGGACGTGCACGGCGCCACCAGCACCGACTTCGCCAAGGTGAAGGTCAAGAACGCCGCCAACGGCCTGGCCAACCCCAACGCCCGCTTCCAGAAGGCCGTCACGGTCGAGGACGTCCTGGCCAGCCCGATGGTGGCCGACCCGCTCCACCTGCTCGAGATCTGCGCCACCTCCGACGGCGGCGCCGCGCTGGTGCTGTGCTCGATGGCCTACGCCGCCCGCCACGCCGGCTCGGCCGGCTCGCCGGTGCGCGTGGCCGCGGTGTCGACGGTGTCGCCCCGGTACCCCAACACGATCATCGACCTCCCCGACCTGGCCACCGACTCGAGCGCGGTCGTCGCCCCGGCCGACCTGCGGTTCAAGGCCTCCATCGCCGCCGCGGCCTACGAGGAGGCGGGCATGGGGCCCGAGGACCTCTCGCTGGCGGAGGTCTACGACCTCTCGACGGCCCTCGAGCTCGACTGGTACGAGGACATCGGCCTCTGCAAGGCGGGCGAGGCCGAGCGCCTGCTCAACGACGGCGACACCCAGATCGGCGGCCGCATCCCCGTGAACCCGAGCGGCGGGCTGGCGTGCTTCGGCGAAGCGGTGCCCGCCCAGGCGATCGCCCAGGTCTGCGAGGTCACCTGGCAGCTGCGGGGCCAGGCCACCGGCCGCCAGGTGGCGGGGGCCACGGCGGGCATCACCGCCAACCAGGGGCTCTTCGGCCACGGCTCGTCGGTGCTGCTCCGCCGCTGACCCGCGCTCAGTAGCGACGCTCCGGAACCTTGCGGTCCGGGTGGTCGAGCTGGATGTGGAACTCCAGCTCCTTCAGGTTGGCGAACTTGAGCTCGCAGAACGGGCATTGGCGGACGTCGCTCATGACCCCAGTCTCGCGCCCCTCCGCAGGGACCGAGCGGTCAGCGCGGCGGCTCCCGACCGGCCTCCTCAGCGGAGGGACGAGTACCGGTCCCGGGCCTCGTGGAGGTCCCGCCGGCGCTGCTCGAACGTGGCGCCCACCGCGAGGAGGGCCAGGCCGGTGGCGCCGAGCGTGGCCCAGTTGGGCAACCCGCCCACCACCGGCCCCAGCTGGCGGAGGCCGAGCAGCACCACCACGGCGACGCCCACGTCGACGGCCGCCCGACGCCGGGTGACGGCACCGATCGCCAGGACCACCGCCCCCGCCACCAGGCCGCCCAGGGGTCGCACCAGCCCGGGGTCGGTCAGGCCCACCAGGACCGTCGGGGCGAGGGCCAGCACCAGGCCCGGCCCCATCGTCGACCACGACGGCGCCGGCGTGCCGGTCCGGTCGGCCCGGCGGTCGGCCCACACACCCACCGCGAGCAGCGCCAGGGCCACGGGACCGGTGTACGCCTCGATCGCCGTGACGCCGGCGAGACCGAGCCGGAGCCAGGTGAGGGCGATGCCCTCGACCACGGCCACCGCGACCAGCCCGCGACGGCCCGGTCGGGCCGCCTGCAGGCCGGCGGCCAGGGTGCCGGCGGCGAGCAGCGCGGACAGGGCGGTCTCCTCGCCCGAGGCCACCACCAGCGCCAGGGCGGCGAGGTGCAGCCCGCCCGCCATCAGCTCGGCCACGACCGACAGGCGACCGTCGAGGTCGCGACGACGCCCGGGAGGATCCGCGAGCACCCCGGCCACGGACCCGACGGCCAGGGCGGTCGCCGAGCCGACCACCACCGCGGCCTCCCCGCCGACCCCGGCGAGCGACGCCGCGACCCCCGCGGCGACCGACAGGCCGACCACCGCGAGCGCCGCCGAGGAGGTGGCCACCACCTCGTGGGCGAGGCGCCGGCCCGTCACGAGGAGGGCGACGGCCAGCAGCGAGATCCACGCCGCCGCCAGCAGGCTGGTGGCCGGCCCGGCCGCCGCCCACAGGGCGCCGGCCGAGGCGAGCACCGCGGCGACCGCGGCGGCGCCACCCAGGACGAGGCGACCCGGGCGGGCGACGGCCGCCCCCACCGCCGCGGTGGCGCCGACCAGGGCGACGATGCACGCCCCTCCGGCCGACAGCGGCAGCAGCAGGGGCGCCACCAGCACCGCGGAGCCGGCGATGCCGACGGCGACGACGCCGGCCGAGCGGCGGCCGAGGACCGGGACCGCGGCCGCCGCCAGCGCGGCGAGGACGAGCAGCTGGAGCGCCAACGGGCCCGACGACGGCCACCCGGCATCGGGCACCATCGCTGCGGCATCCGCCCCCGCCCCGTCCACCCACGGCCGGCCCGCCACCCGGGTGGCGCCGGCCACCGCGTCGATCGTGGCGCCCGCCAACGGCAGCGAGGCGGCCCCCACCACCGCGGCGCCCACCGCGGCCGGGACGGCGCCCCACCGGCGCGACGCGCGCAGCCCGGCCGCCACCACCATCGTGGCGAGGGCCGCCACCGCCGGCGCCGTCAGGTCACCGCCGACCACCTGGTCGAGCCACGCGCCGGCGGCCACGAACCCGAGCCCCGACGCGACGAGCAGGGCGAGCGACCGCTCGGCCTCGACGTGGGCCCGCAGCCACGCCACCAGCGCCGCCACCGCTCCCGCCCCGGCGACCACCGCGGCCTGACCGACCCGGTCGGCCCGGTCGGCGAACGGGAGCCACGCCAACGCCACCATCGTGACGCCCGCCCACGTGGAGGCAGCCACCACCGCGGCCACCACCCGCGCCGAGCGCAGCGCCTCCGGCCGGCGAGCCGAGAGGGCCAGCACCCCGGCCGCCTGGAGCAGCAGGACCGCCTGCACGCCCGTGGCGGGCAGGTCCGACCCCACCAGCAGCAGGAGCACCGGGAGCTGGCCCAGGGCGGCGGCGGCCAGGCGGGTGGACCGCACCCCGGTGGCCCGGCCGAGCGCCCACCCGCCGCCGGCCACCAGGGCCAGCACCCCGGCCCACCAGGTGGGCCCGTCGGAGTGGGGGAAGGCGCCGACGCGCACGGCGTGGCCGTCGGCCAGGGCGAGGAGCAGGGTGACCACGCCCAGTGCCTCGGCCGTGGCCGGCATCCGCCGGTGCGCCGTGGCCACCACGGCCAGCGCGGCGAGGGCGGTGACGCCCACCAGGACGGCCCCCTGGGCGACGGCGTCCAGCTGCTCCCAGCTGACCGCGGTGAACACGGCAGCGGCCACCCCCACCAGGGCCGTGCCCAGCCCGAGCAGCAGGTTCTGCAGGGTGAGCGACCCCGACCCCGACCCCGACTGCGGTGTCGGGGCGGGTGGCGTCGGGTGGGGTGGCGTCGGCCAGGGACCGTGGGACGGCGGCGGGGGCCGGTGATCCGCGGGAGGCGGAGGCGCCCAGCCCGCCGAGGGGGGCGGCGGCCAGCCCGTGGGGGGTGGCGGCGGCCAGCCCGTCGGGGGCGGCGGGGCCCAGCCGGGAGCCGGGGGACGGGGCCGAGGATCGGGTGGCGGGGTCACCCCGGCATCGTCCGCCCGCCCACCGCCGCCGTCGCTGGGCGTTGGCCCCCACCCGGCGGTGGGGGTCGCCCAGAGGTCGCCCGGGACGGGGCCCGACCGGCGTCAGGCCAGGTAGCGGCTGAGGCTCTCCACCACGCAGACCGGCTTGTCGCTCCCCTCGCGCTCCACGGTGATCACCATGGTGGTGTCGATGCCGCCGGCCACGTCGTCCACCGCCACCAGCTCCACGCCGCCCCGCAGGCGCGAGCCCACGGGCACGGGGGCGGGTAACCGGATCTTGCCGGTGCCCCGGTTGACACCCAGCGAGACGCCGCGCACCTCCACCACCTGCGGGAGGAAGAGGTTGGTGAGAGCGAGGGTCAGGTAGCCGTGGGCGATGGGCCCGCCGAAGGGCGACTCGGCCGTGGCCCGGGCCACGTCGACGTGGATCCACTGCTGGTCGCCGGTGGCGTCGGCGAAGGTCTGCACCTGCTCCTGGGTGACGGTGACCCACTCGCTGAACCCGAGGTGGGTGCCCACCGCGGCCCGCACCGCCTCGATCCCGTCGAACACCGTGGCGGCCATGTCGTCGTCCTCTCGTCTTCCTCGGTCAGGTCGGTCGGATCGGTGGGGGTCAGGCCCGCTGGGAGCTGGCCGACACCACCTCGCCGGTCAGGTAGCTCGAGTAGTCGCTGGCCAGGAAGATCATGACGTTGGCGATCTCCCACGGCTCGGCGTAGCGGCCGAAGGCCTCCCGCTCGGTGAGCTCGGCGAGGAGCTCGTCGGTGGTGACCTTGGCCAGGAACGGGTGCATGGCGATGCTGGGCGCCACCGCGTTGACCCGGATGCCGGCCGGCGCCGCCTCGATGGCCGCGCAGCGGGTGAGGGCCATCACGCCGGCCTTGGCCGCCGCGTAGTGGGCTTGTTCGGCCTGGGCCCGCCAGCCGAGGACCGACGCGTTGTTCACGATCACGCCGCCCCGGCCCCGCTCGGTCATGTGGCGCAGCACGGCCCGGGTGCAGCGGAAGGTGCCGTTGAGGGTCACGTCGAGCACGGTGCTCCACTGCTCGTCGGTCATGTCGACGATCCGCGCCGAGCCACCGAGGCCGGCGTTGTTGATCATCACGTCGATGCCGCCCAGTCGCTCGGCGGCGGCGTCCACCAGGCCCTGCACGTCGGCCTCCACGGTCACGTTGCAGACCTGGGTGTCGGGGCGGGTGCCGGTCTCGTCGGCCAGCCGGTCGGCGGTCTCCCCGAGGCGACGCTCGTGGAAGTCGGAGATGAGGACGCTGGCGCCCTCCTCGATGGCCTTGCGGGCGACGGCGGAGCCGATGCCGGTGCCGGCCGCGGCCGTCACGACCACGGTCTTGCCGGCCAGCAGGCCGTGACCGGGGACGTAGTCGGGTGGAGGTGTCGTCATGCGGTCCTCTGGTTCGGGGCGGTGGCCCGGGACGGTTCCGTCGGTGCGATCTTGGGCTCGGGCGGGAGGCCCAGGGCGCGCTCGCCGATGATGTTGCGCTGGATCTGGTTGGAGCCGGCGTAGATGGTGTCCGAGCGGGAGAACAGGAACAGCCGCTGGAGCGCGGTCAGCTCGTAGGGGACCCCGGCGCCGGGGGCGGTCCCCGCACCCGGGAGGACGTCCTGATCGGCGAGCGTGGCGACGGGACCGAGCACGTCGACGGCCAGCTCGCCCAGGTCGCGGTGCCAGGTGGCCCAGAAGAGCTTCGTGATCATGGTGGCCGGCGGGGGCGCGCCACCGTCGGGGCCCGACAGCACCCGCAGGGTGTTCCACCGCATGATCTCGAGGCCGGCGTGGGCAGCGGCCAGGCGCTGGCGGATCACCGGGTCGTCGATGCGGCCGTTGGCCCGGGCGACCTCGACGATGTCGTCGAGCTCGTTGCGGAAGTGCATCTGCTGGCCGAGCGTCGACGCGCCCCGCTCGAAGGCCAGGGTGCCCATGGCGACCTTCCAGCCGTTGTCGACCCCACCCACCAGATCCTCGCCCCGGGCCCGCGCGCCCTCGAAGAAGACCTCGTTGAACTCGCTGGTGCCGGTCACCTGGCGGATGGGCCGGATCTCCACCCCGTCCTGGCGCAGCGGCATCAGGAAGTAGGAGATGCCCCGGTGCTTGGGCCGGGCGTCGGCGTCGGTGCGGGCCAGCACGAACACCCAGTCGGACCAGTGGGCCAGCGACGTCCACACCTTCTGGCCGGTGATGCGCCAGTCGTCGCCGTCGGGCACGGCCCGGGTGGCCACGTTGGCCAGGTCGGAGCCGGCGTTGGGCTCGCTGTAGCCCTGGGCCCACAGCGCAGTGCCGGCCACGATGTCGGGCAGGAACCGGGCCTGCTGGTCCGCGCTGCCGAACGCCATGATCGTCGGGCCCACGAGGCCCTCGCCGATGTGGCCCAGCCGCCCCGGGCCCCCGGCCCGGGCGTACTCCTCGAACCAGATGACCTGCTGGTGCAGGCTCAGCCCGCGGCCGCCGTGCTCCTTGGGCCACCCCACGCAGTTCCACCCGCTGGCGCCGAGGTGCTGCTCCCAGGCCAGGCGCTCGTCGAAGAGCGCGTGCTCGTCACCGGGGCCACCCCGGCCCTTCACGCCGACGAAGTCGCCGTCGAGCTGGGAGGTGAGCCACGCCCGGGCCTCGGCCCGGAACGCCTCGTCCTCGTCCGAGAACCGCAGATCCATCACGGGAGCGTACCGCCATCTGACGCCTCGTCAGAAACCGGGTCCGCGCCGGCGGCTACGTGCGGAGCGGACGGAGGAAGACGCGGGCGGCGGCCCGGCGGGCGTCGTCGTAGCCCTGCCACTTCGCCGGCGGGACCGCGTCGTGGGGCACCTCGGCGAAGCCCTTGCGCACGAAGAACGCCGCCGCGTCGGCCGAGACCGTCACCGCGAAGACGGCCCGCAGGCCGAGCGCGGCGGCGTGCTCGACCAGGCCGTCCACGAGCATCCCGCCGGCGCCGGCGCCCGAGAACCGGCTCACCGTGTAGAGGCAGGCCACCTCGCCGAGCTGCTCGTCGGCGTACGCCGCGGTCTCGAGGCTGACCAGCCCCGCCAGGTGGCCGCTGCTGCGCACCCGGGCACCGAGGCCGGTCACCGCCAGGCGGGCCACCTCGAGGCGGGTCCGGGGGCGAAGCAGGCCGTCGGCCGTGCCCTGGGCCACCAGCTCCTCCACCGCCGGCAGGTCGTCGACCCGCAGCGGGTCGAGCCCGAGGTAGTCACCGCTGGTGAACAGCGAGCCCACCCCGTCGAAGGTGAACAGCTCCTCGTCGACCTCCTCGGGCGGGCAGAGGTTGACGCTCGTGACCCCGCCGGCCAGCGCGGTGCGGACCGCGGCGACCACCGCGCCGTCCTGGCGGTCGGCCAGCGCGGCCTCGAAGCCCCGGGCCGGGTCGTGGACGTCGACGAAGCTCTTGGCCGGGCTCCCCCACCCGCCGCCCGGGTCGGTCACCACCAGCTTCAGGGCCCGCAGGGCCGCGGCCAGGTCGGCACCCACGAGCGACTCGGTGCCGGCCGGGACCTCCACCACCACCTCGCTGCGATCGGTGATGGCCAGCCACAGCTGGGCCATCCAGTCGGGGTCGGCCTCGCCGGTGCCCTCGGCCGTCCCCCGGAGCACCACCGGGGCCGACGGCAGCGCGGCGGCCAGACCGGCCCGGTCGCCGCCGATCACCTCGGGCTCGGTGCCCACCACCAGCACGAGCCGGGCGCCGCCGCCCGCCATCGCCGCGGCCGCCCGGCCCACCGAGGCGATCGTGGGCGGCTCGGGCTCGGCGAGGGCCATCACGATGGTGGCGCCCGCGAACTCGGCGACGTAGAACGCCCGCTCCTCGGCCGACACCGGGTCGGCGGCCTGCGCCGGGCGCGGGTGGGGCTCGGCGGCCTCGGGGGTCGGATCGGCGCTGGTCACGGCCCGGCCACGGTACTTCCGCCGACCGGGCGCCCCGGTCACGAGAACGGCGGCTCGCCCGGGGCGGGGCCTACGATCGGCGGCCATGCGCAGCCGGGCCCACCTCCTCTCCACCGCCGTCGTCACCGTCGCCCTCGTGCTCGTCGGCTGCGGGAGCGATCCCGACATCACCGTCGACGGCGCGCCGGCGCCCGTCGACGCCGCGCCCGGCGTGGACCTCTCGGCGGCCTCGTTCGTGGATCTCACCGGGGAGGAGGAGCCGGCGGTCGACGCCCTCGACAACGTGTTCAAGGCCAAGTACGTCGAGGTCCGCGCCGGCACCACGATCACGTTCCGCAACGACGGCCGCAACACCCACAACCTGCTGCCGGTCAGCGACGGGGCGTTCCCGCCGCTCGAGGCCGCGGCGTTCGAGCCCGGCGTCGAGGCCGCCATCACCTTCGAGCAGCCCGGCGACTTCGCCTACTACTGCTCGCTCCACGGCACCACCACCAAGGGCATGGTCGGCGCCGTCCGCGTCGTCCCGTAGGGAGCGGTGGTCGGGGCCCTGGGGGCCGGTCGGGGGCCGGTCAGGGGCCGGCGAAGATCGGGTCCTCGGCGCGGTTGGAGGCCAGGTCGCACACCACGTCGTGGCGGATGCAGGCGTCGACCTCGCGCTCGAGGCCGGCGGGGTCCCAGGCGTTCCAGAAGTCACCGTGGGCGGAGTAGGTCGAGCCGGACGCCAGGCGGAGGTCGTGGCCGTCGCCGGAGATCGGGAACGACACCGAGACCGTCACCTGGGCGATGGCGTGGGGATGTGATGCCGGGCAGGCGCCGTCGGCCGCGTGGGCCACGTGGGAGCGGTGGTCGGCGCTGTCGAGGTGGATGCCGTCCCAGCAGTCGGGGAACGTCAGCACCAGGTGGAGCGGCGCCGTCGGCGGACAGGTGGGCACCTCGTCGCTGATCGTCGTGCGCGCCCCGCAGGTCCAGCCGGTGGCCTCCCCCGCCTGCGGCCCGGTGGCCGTCTGGTCCCCGGCGATGAGGGCCAGGCCGGTGGGCATCGGCACCACCGATTCGGGATCGACCCCCGGCGCGGCCCGGTAGTACGCGTGCAGCGCCACGGGCTCCACCACCTCGTCGTGGTCGTAGAGCGTGGGGTGCCAGTAGGCCGCGGTGTCGGGCGTCTTGTCGCAGGTGGTGGCGGTGCCCAGCAGGTCGTCGGCGGACGACGTCGAGTCGGTCACCACCGAGCCGTAGAAGTCGTGGCGGTGCGAGCGGCCCTCGTGGCCGGGGTGGACGATGGGGTCGTGGGCGCCCGAGTGGCTGTAGGCGCAGCCCACGACGAACTGGCCGACCCGCCCCTGCGGGCCGGTGTGGCGGTCGGGCGCGTCCTCGGGTGGCTCGGTGGCGGCCGGCCCGCTGGCGCGCAGCGCGTCGCCGCCCGGCCCGGTCCCGAGCGCGCTCGCGCCCGACGAACCGCCGGACCCACCTGATCCGTCCGACGACCCCGACGTGCCCACGGCCCCGACCGCCACCGCGCCCAGGGCGACCACCCCGACCGCGGCGACGGCCGCGGCTACGCGGACCGCCAGGCGACGGCCGGGCCCGCGCGTCACGTGCCGGCTGGCCTCGACGGCACCTCGATGGCGTCCACGTCGGGCTTCTCGGGCCCCTCGAAGCGCTCGGCCGGCTCGGTGTCGGCGCCGGGCATCGACTCCTGCTCACCCGGCTCGGGGGTCTTCTGGTAGGTGTCGTCCGGTGGCGCCGGCGCCTGGTCGGCGATGAGCGGGATCAGGTCGAACGCCCCGTCGGACCAGTCGCCGCTCCCGGTCCCCTCGCACGGGGCGAGGGTCTCGATGGCGGTCGGCGCGCTGGAGGTGAAGGTGTTCTCGCTGAAGCAGTTGCCGAGGCTCTCGACGGTGACGTCGTCGTCCTCGAGGGTGGCCGACGCCAGGTCGGCCAGGCCCGAGCCCTCCACCACGTTGCCCCGGATGGCGTTGCCGTAGGGGTGCCAGAGCACCAGGCCCGGGTCGGCGTCCTCCTCGGGGATCGGCTCGTCCCGCACGTCCTCGCAGGGCGTGTCCCACTCGCTCTCGTCCGGCGGGACGTCGTTGGCGTCCTCCTCGGGGAAGGGCACCGCGGCGATGCCGGCGCGGTCGTGGTCGAACACCAGGTTGCGCTCGACGACGTTGTCGACCGACCCGGCGATGAGGATGCCGTTCCCCTGGGCCAGGAGGGCCACGTCGATGGCCGGCGCCTCGTCGTTGTTGTTGTCGTGGACGGTGTTGCCGACGATGGTGTTGCGGCGGCCGGGGTAGCAGAGCTCGTAGGCCCCGGAGTTGGGCACGATGCCGGCGCGGTTGAACCGGAACGTCGAGTTGACGATGTAGAGCTCGCCACCCGAGTTGGTGCCGGAGTAGCCGAGGCCGTTGTGCTCGGAGACCACGGTGTCGATCACGGCGTCGCACTCGTAGCACTCGCCGATGTAGAAGCCGGCGTCGGGGCTGCCCGACCCGAGGCTGTGGTCGAGCTGGCCGTGGTAGGCGTCGAAGGCGTAGATGCCGTAGTCGCCGTTGCGGTAGGCGGTGAGGTACGAGCCGCGGTAGCGGTCCGAGCCCGTCCAGAAGAAGCCGTTCGACAGGTAGTTCCGGGCGGTCATGTTCTCGACCACCACGCCGTCGGTCTCCAGCACCCGGATGCCGTTCTCGAGCTCGAAGCCGCCGTCGAGGATCACCGTGTTGCGGTCGACGCCCCGCAGCGTGATGTCGGCGGTGGTGACGTCGACCGCTTCTTCGTAGGTGCCCTCGTCGATGAGGACGAGGTCGCCGGGCTCGGCGGCGTCGACCGCGGCCTGGATGGTGTCGAAGTCCTGCGGCACCCGCAGCGCCCCCTCGACCGTGCCGGTCTCCCCGTCGCCCGTGTCGGCGGTGGTGGGCTCGGTGTCGCCCGAGGTGTCCCCGCCGCTCCGGGCCGGGTCCCCGTCACCGCAGGCGGTGACGGTCAGCAGCGTGACCGCCATCGCCGCCAGCGCGAGTCGTCGCAACTTCCCAGACATGGCGTCTCCCCGAAAGCGAATGATGACTCGACATCATGCCCCAGGACCTCGGGCGGCGTCGGCGGGAACCGGGCCCCTGGCCGACGCGCTAGTAGCGCAGGCCGGGGGCGCGGGTGTGGAAGATGTCGGTGGCGAGCTGGGTGCCGAGCTTGGCGGCGTCCCAGCGCTTCCCGCCGTTGCTGAGGGTGGGGCCGTTGGTCCAGCCCTGCATGAGGATGATGTCCTCGGCCACGGCCCGGATGATCTGCCCGGTGACGTGCTGCGACTCGTCCGACGCCAGCCAGGCCACCAGCGGCGACGAGACCGACGGGTCCATCCGGTTCCACTCGCCCTCGGGCACGTCGTCGGCCTCGATGACCTCGGGCGCGCCGGGCATGGTGCCGGTGATGCGGGTGGCCGCGGCGGGGCCGACGCAGTTCACGGTGACGCCGAGCTTGAACAGCTCGAGGCTGAGCGTCTGGGTGAGCCCGGCGATGCCGGCCTTGGCGGTGGCGTAGTTGGTCTGGCCGAAGTTGCCCACCAGGCCGGCGCCGGAGGTGGTGTTGATGACCCGGCCGGTGAACGGCTCGCCGCCCTTCGAGCGCTCCCGCCAGTACCGGGCGGCGTGGTGGCACGGCGCCCAGGTGCCCTTCACGTGGACCCGGAGCACGGCGTCGAAGTCGGACTCGCTCATGTTCCAGATCGCCCCGTCACGGACGATCCCGGCGTTGTTCACCAGGACGTCCATCGAACCGAAGGTGTCGACCGCCTGGGCGATCATGCGCCCGGCGCCTTCGAAGTCGGCGACGTCTTCGTAGTTGGCCACCGCCTCCCCGCCGCGCTCGGTGATGATCGCGACGGTCAGGTCGGCGTCGCGGCCGGTGCCCTCGCCCGTGACGGAGCCGCCGAGGTCGTTGACGACCACCTTGGCGCCGTGCTTGGCCAGCTCGAGGGCGTGCCCCCGGCCGATGCCGTGCCCGGCCCCCGTGACGATCGCAACCTTGCCGTCGAGCATGCCCATGGGTCTTCGCGCCTCCGCGGATC
>JBBRFU010000102.1:0-13731 GCA_038241315.1 Acidimicrobiales bacterium
GGGGGGGGGGGGGGGGGGGGGGGGGGGGGGGGGGGGTTTGTTGTGGTGGGTTTGTGGGGGGGGGGGGGGGGGGGGGGGGGGGGGGGGGGGGGGGGGGGGGGGGGCGGTGGTCGGGTCAGTGGCAGCCCTCGGGGAGCTGGGTGGCGTCGAGCTCGCCGACGGCGTACGAGAGGACGGCGCCCTGACCGATGGTGAAGACGGCGGCGAGCGGGTCGCCGGGGGCCTGGAGGGTGAGCACCAGGCCCTCGCCGTAGGGGTTCGGCTCCTCGCGCAGGCGGCCGGGGAAGGCGGCTCGCACCTCTGCCTCGGTCGATCCGACCCCGAGGCCGGACCGGGTCCGGACGAGGGGGTTGGTCACCGAGACGGACCGGAGCCGGCCGTCGCCGCCCAGGCCGCCCACACCGACCGGGCCCCCGGGCACGGACACGTAGCGGCACGGGTCGGCGGCGGTGGCCTCGGATCCGGCCTCCACCCGCTGCCCGAGGGCGGCGGCGAGCTCGGCGTAGGTCCGGCCGACGCGCAGGCCCCCGAGGCCGCCGGTGGCGGCCACGTCGGCGGTGGTCAGCTGGGCCCCGCCGCCCTCGACGAGGCGCCCGTCGCGGAGCCGGTAGGGCACGTGGACCTCGGTGAAGCCGTCGGGATCGATCGGGTCCTCCCGCACCACCACGGCGCCGCCGGTGACCACGGGGGCGGTGCCGGGCACCGGTCCACCCACCTGTCGGGGACCGTCGGGCCCGATGGCCACCACCACGACCGAGTCGCTCGTCCGCCCGTCGGGGACGGTGCAGCGGGCGGCGGTGACGGCCTCGTCGCGGCCGTCACCGTCGAGGTCGCCCCGCACCGTCGAGCGGGTGGCGACCGCGGCGCCCCCGGCGCCCGGGCCCTCGCCGGCCGGGAACACCACGTCGCCGGAGGGGCAACGGACGGTGACCTCGACCGAGCGCAGGGTCAGCGCCCCGATCTCGGGTGGGGGCGCCGTCGTGGTGGTGGCCGGTGCCACGGTGGTGCTGGTGGTCGACGAGGTGGGCGCGGCCTCCGCCCGCTCGACCGTGGTCACGGTCCGGGGGACCGTGGTCGACGCCGGACCGGGCGTGGTCCCGACCCGATCCGGCGCGTCGTCGTGATCGAGGGTGGCGACGGCCAGGGCACCGACCACGAGGATGGCGGCGGCGGCGGCCGCGACCGCCAGCCGGGGCGGGCGGCCGCGGCGTCGGCCGGCCGCGGTCGGTGCGGCCGCCGGGATGGCGAGGGCGGGGGCGTCGGCCCGACGGACGACGTCGTTCCAGTCGCCGGTGGCGTGCCGGGTGCCGGCCACCTGGGCCAGGTCCTCCCGGAGGCGCCGCTCCCTGGCGGTCACGGCCGCCTCGTCGCCCGGCCGGTGCTGGTCATCGGTCATCGCTGAGCACCTCCTGGAGCGAGCCGATCGCTCGGTGGAGCAGCGAGCGGACGGTGGCGGGCCGGACGTCGAGGAGCCGGGCGATCTCGTCGGTGGAGAGGTCGGCGTAGTAGCGCAGGACCACGGCGTCCCGGCGGCGCTCGGGCAGGGCCTGGACCGCCTGCCAGGTGGCCGTGACGCTGCGGGGGAGGTCGGGTGGATCGGCGGGCGGGCGCGCCGCGAGCGGGTACCGCCGGACGGTGTCGCGTCGGCGTCGGTGGTCGTGGCACAGGTTGACGAGCACCGTGCGGAGGAACCCGCCGGCGTTGTCGACCTCGTGGGCGTGCTGGTGCAGCCGGACGAAGGCCTCCTGGGCGAGCTCCTCCGCGGCGGAGGCGTCTCCGGTCAGGAGGAACGCGAGCCGGGTCGTGGCGGTGAAGCGCTCCCGGTAGAGCGCCTCGACGGTCGCGGCGGCGCCGTCACCCGCGTCGGGTCCCGCGGAGGGCAGCCCCGGCGTGGTGCCCGCTCGGTCCCGCCCGATCCGCCGGGGACTCCCCCTGGGCCCCACCGCGGTCGGGGGCCCGACGGCGGTCGAGGATGGGCCCTCGTCCGCCGGTCCGCGGCGTTCGATGGTCACCGGGTCGGGCGCCGCTCCTCGCCGTCTGCCGATCGCGTCGCCGCCGTCCACCCCGCCCCCCTCCAAGGTCCGCACACCCATCCGTGACGGGCAGACCTCGGGAATCGTTGCAGGTGGCGCATCCGGCGCTGGCGCGGTTCGTTGCATGGCGCGCCGTGGGGCGGGCAGGTGGCCGCCATGGGCGCCGCACCGGACCACCGAGCATCGAGCCCCCGCCTCCGGGCCCGTCGAGAGGCCCGGCGATGAGGCTCGGGCGCAACGTCGAGGTCCGACCCCTGGGCGGCGGCGCCGGCTGCCTCGGCATGCTCGCCTTCTCCATCCTCGCCTCGGTCCTGCTGACCGTGGTGCTGAACCTCCTGGTCCGCTGAGGCGCTGAGGCGTCGGCCGCTGACGGGCGACCCGGGCCCGATCAGCTCCAGGCGGGCAGGGTGCGGGCCAGCTGCTCGGCCAGGACGATGGTGAGGGCCACGAGGGGCGGCGCGCTCAGCACGTACGCGCTCCGCCACGGGACCCGGCGGTAGGAGACGGCCGCCGCGGTGACCACCGCGGCGTACGCCAGCAGGGCCAGCAGCAAGGGTGCCGTCGCCGACGGGTCGCCGCCCCGGCCGTCGCCGTCGCTGGTGCGCCCGCCCTGGGGGGTGGGCGCGAAGGGCAGGCCGTCCATCCGGGCGACCACCACGAGCGCCTCCTCCGAGGCCCAGGGCGCACCCGAGGCCGAGGTGACCAGGGTCAGCCGGTCGTCCTCCGACGGCCCGTACAGCTCGTCGAGGGTCAGGGGCCCCCGCGGCAGCAACGCCTCGGGCTCGGCACCGTCGGACGCCTCGGCGGCGTCCTCGCCGTCGTCCGTGGGGTCACCGGTGGCCGTGCCGGGATCACCCGACGGGGCCTCACCGGTGGCCTCCGTTGCCGGCCGGTCTGCGGTCGCCTCGTCGCCGAGGGTCTCCACGAGCTGGTGGCGGCCCACGTGCCCGACCTCGTAGACCGACCGGCCCTGGGTGGTGGTGACCAGGATGCGGTCGCCTGCTCGCAGGTCGCCCAGGGTGCGGAAGGGCCCGCCGAAGAGGGTGCGCCGCCCCACGAGCACGCTGTTGCCGGGCTGGCCGAGCCCGGCGGACCCGGCGAGGTGGCCCGGGCCGCGCCGGGTCTGTTGGGGCCCGGCGCCCTCCACCGCCACCTGACGCAGCTCGGTGCGGTTGATGTCGACGATGCCCACGGGCGCCCCGACCGGGACCGCCTGGGTGGGCACCTCCGTGCCGGGCAGGCCGAAGGCCTCGCTCGCCGCCTGGCGGATGTCGGTGCGGTACTCCCCGAGGAGGGCGCGCTGGTCGCGCTGCTCGAGGAGGGGGCCCACCTGGTGGAGGACCAGGACGATGCCGACGAGGGTGACGACCAGCCAGGCGACGACCACGAGGGCGACGCGCCGCGGGGTGAGCGGGAGCGCGGCCGGCGGAGCCTCCCGTCGTGCGGTCCGCGCCGGCGGGGTCCGGGGCGCGTCGCGCCCGGTCGGCGCCGGGGTCGGCGCCGAGGGCGGGGCCGGGGTGCCGGCCTCGGCGGGCCGGACGATGAGGTCGGTCATGCTGCGTCCTTCCGGGCCCGGACCGGTCGACCCGTGCCGAGCGAGCCGGCGCCGGCGCCGAGCAGGGCCAGGCCGAGCAGGGCGGCCACGCCCGAGGAGCCCCCGAGCGAGCTGATCCCCAGCAGGGGCGGCAGCTTCGGACCCGAGGCGACGGCCTCGTCGGCCGCGTCCTCGGACGCTCCGGGCTCCGCCTCGCGGGCGCCGGGGCCCGCGTCGGGGTCGCCGCCCCCGGCCGCTCCTCCGCCGAGGGACGCGGCACCGTCGAAGCTCGTCGACGGCACGGAGCCGCCCGAGCCGAAGCCGGACCCGCCCGGGACGCCGCCGAACCCACCCGCCGGCGGCAGGGGCGGCACCGCCTCGGGGAGGGGCGGCGTGGTCGGTGGCGTGGGCGCTCCCGACCCGTTGCAGCTCCGGGTCACCTCGGTCTTGCCGACCTTCGCCTTCGCGGTGGTGGCGATGGCGGCGAGCTCGGGGGTGAGGGGTTGGAGCCCGACGAGCGCCTGCTGGCCCGCGCCGGTGAGGTAGTCGAGCCACCCGTCGAGGAGGGCCTGGGAATCGGCGCGGGCGGTGCACTCGGCGGTGAGGAGCGGCTCCGTCGGGGCCACGACGTGCTCCACGAAGGCCAGCGGGTAGGCGCCGGCCGCATCGGCGCCGGTGGTCGGCAGCACCGTCCCGTCGGCCTGCCGCTCCATCGACGGCACGGCGGCCGCCAGCGACGCCCGGGTGGGCGTCACGTACTCCCCGCGGCTGTTCTGCAGCGCCGCCACCGGGATGTCGAGCTGCTCGGCCGTGGCCAGGTCGGTCAGCACGAAGGTGACGGGGTAGGAGCCGGCGCTCAGCAGCGACGCCGAGGCCACCGATCGCTTGAGGTTGGACCGGGCCGAGTAGAGGTTCGCGATCGCGATCGGGAACGCCGGGTCGGCGTCGGCCAGCTCGTCCTCGACGCCGCGGGGGCTCAGCGCGGGGATGCCGTCGAGGGGCACGCGGGGCGTGACCCAGCTGGCACCGGCCACCGTGTCGAACCAGCGGGTGGCCAGGAAGGTCGTGCCCTCCGAGCCCGAGGGCGCCATGGCCGGATCGGCGAAGGTGACCCCCGAGGCGAGCTGCGGGTTGCGGCCGAGGGTGGCGTCGTCGGGCTGGGGCGAGAACCCGAAGAAGCCCTGGCCGAAGAGCGCGGCCATCTCGGCGGGCGTGACCCGCACGTCGCTGAACGGTCGGGGCACCCCGCTCGGCCAGTCCGGCGACTCGCTGTAGTAGCCGCCCAGGACGCCGATGACCACGGCGTTGAGGGCGATCGGCACCGACGTCGAGGGTCGGGTGGTCGAGAGGGTCCGGCCGGGCAGGGTCGGCCCGGTGGCGCTGAAGGCCAGGTCGGCCTGCCCGGTGGCGAAGGCCTCCAGCCCGTTCCCCTCGCCGGTGAGGATGGCGTTGCTCGACGCCTTGGTCCGGTCGGCGTCGCACTGCTCGCGGGTCCAGCGGGCCCACGAGTCGATGAAGCGATCCGAGCCGGCCGAGCTCAGCACCCCAGGGGCGGCGCCACCGCACGAGCCGATCGCCGAGGCATCGGCGAAGGTCACCAGCGTCGACGCGTCCACCACGGTCCCCGCGGTGGTCTGGATCTCGACCACCAGGCGGCAGGGGGAGGTGGTGTCGCAGGTCAACGAGAACTGGTCGGCATCGCTCGCCGGTCCCCACACGACGCGTCCGGTACCCACCCGGAGCGTGCCGATCGCGGAGCGGCCGTCGGGGAGGACGTCGATCGCCGCCACGCCGCCGGGCGTGGCCGAGCTGGAGACCCCGGCGTTGGGGCAGTTCCCCGGCCCGAACGGCAGCAGGTCGCTCGAGCTGGTGTAGGTCGGCCCGTCCCGGCAGATGCGGGCCCGGCTCCCGAAGCTGATGGTCCGGCCCGCCGGGGCGTCGATGCGGATGTCGATCGCCTGACCGTCGAGCACGTCCGACGTCGGATCGGCGGTGACCGTGAAGGACGCGGCCTGGGCGGAGGCCGAGCGCGTGGCGCCCGGTGCCACCGCGGTGACGAACGAGAAGACGAGCAGCGCGGCGCCGGCCGCCGTCATCCCGCGTCGGATCGCCGTGGTCCGGCGGTGGTGGTGCATCGTGATCTCCCGGTGGTGGACGCGCTGCCGCCCATGATGCGCAGGTGCCCCTGAACGGCTCGGGGGGCCGCGGTGAACAGGGACTGAACGGATCACCGGTCCTCGGTCACCCGGTCCCGGCGCGCCGGCCCTCGGACGCCGGTGCCGCACCGTGGTCGGGACGCGGCGGAGGGCGGGGCCGGCGACGTTGCCGAGCCCCGCCCTCCGGCGGATCACCCCGTGGGCACGGGGTGGGGGGTGGTGTGGGTGGGGATCAGGGGGTGTAGAGGCGGCAGGTGGAGCCGTTCAGGTTGCGGGCGCTCACCGTGGCGTCGAGGGCGCCGAAGCCGAAGTTCTCGATGGTCGACGCCTTGCTGCCGTTGCAGAGCGGGCTCTTGCCGCCCGGATCCTCGTTGATGAAGCCGAAGAGCCGGTTGGCCTGGCTGTAGTTGACGCTGGTGCTGTCGAGCACGTTGAAGACGTAGCGGATGCCGACGTAGGCCGGGGTGGGGTCGTTCAGCTTCACGTTGGCTTCCTGCACCGGGCCGGCCGTGTTGAGGCTGCTGCTGGCACCCGTGCCGACGATCAGGTTCTGGCCGTTCAGGGAGCGGATGGTCTGGCCGGAGCGCTGCTCGGGAGCGGTGCCCCGGGCCTGGGCGACCCAGTTGCCCGCGGAGTAGGGGACGAGCGCCGTGAGCTGGTGCCCGTTGGCCGCGATGGTGGTGCCGCTGTTCTCCTGCGTGGCGATGACCGGCGGGCAGGACGGGGTGCTGATCGTGTTGGGGTTGAAGCCGATCAGGTCGCTGACGGAGAAGGCGTAGGTGCCCGAGCCGGTCTGCGGGAAGTACCGCTGGATCGGGCCGGCCGTGCCGCCCACCTGCGACCAGTTGGTGAAGGTGCAGTCGTAGATCCCCCGCAGTTGGGCGAGGGTCAGGTTCGACGGCGCCCGGGTGCTGGCCGAGGCCCAGCCCAGGGCATCGAGGCCGAAGGCCACGTACTTGAACGACGCCAGGTCCGAGCCGATGGCACGGGGGCCCGACGAGGACCGGGCCACGTCGATGCACCCGTCGCCGGCCTGCACCGATGCCCGGAGGGCGTCACGGCCGTTGCTCGAGCCGTTGGGGGCGAGGAACTCGCCGGCGCCGGGCGGGGTGCGGTAGGTGCGGGTGGCGCACGCGGCGTCGCCCGGCACGGTGTTGCCGCCGAACTCCTGCGACAGCACGTTCTCGACCACGTCGCCGTCGCTGTTGTAGCCGGTGTCGGCGTTGTACTGGGCGGCGACCGCGCCCATCACGTCCTGGCTGGTGTCGGAGCCGGCCAGCGTGATCGTCTGGACGGCCTTGTCGGCGGGCATGCACGCGCTGCCGGCGATGACCGCCGACAGGGCGACGACTCCGGCCAGGGCGCGGCGGCGCAGGGTGGTTGATGGCATGTGGGTGGTGTCCTCCTGGATGGCCCCGGTCGGGGCGTCGGCATCGGTGCGGGCCCCCGGGTTCCCCCCGGCACCCCGCAGCGCCAAGTGGGCCACACCGACCTGAACGGACCGGGGGCGTCCCGGGGAACAGGGCGTGAAGGGGGGGCGAGCACTCGGCGGTCCCGTCGCGCTGCGTCACCACGCGACCGCCCTCGGCCACCGGGCCCGAGTGTTCACGTGCCGGACCCGTCCCGTGCAGCCGACGGCCACCACCGTCCGGTTCACTGCCCGCTGTGACGCGCCCCTTCCCCGCACGAACGGCACGGGTCGTGACCGACGAGCCGACCCGGTCCGACCGGGTCTTCCTCGCCCTCACCACCACCGCCGGGCTCAGCGTGCTGGCCCTCCTCGGGCTGGTCGGCCTCTTCCTCCTGCTGCGCAGCCAGGACGCGTTCGACGTCGCCGGGTGGTCGTTCTTCACCCGGGTCGAGTGGCGGACCGACACCTCGCCCCCGGAGATCGGCGTGCTCGGGCTGGTGTCGGGGACGGTGATCGTGGCGCTCATCGCGGTGGCGATCGCGGTGCCCCTCGGGACGTGCACCGCCCTCTACATCACCGACTACGCCACGCCGCGGCTCCGCACCACCTTGACCAGCCTGGTGGACCTGCTCGCCGCCATCCCGAGCCTGCTCTACGGCATCTGGGGCTTCCTCTTCCTGGGCTCCCAGATCGTGCCCATCTCGCGCTTCCTCGCCCGGCACCTCGGGTGGATCCCGATCTTCGCCACGGAGGAGGACGCCACCTTCACCGGCTCGATGCTGATCGCCGGCACGGTGGTGTCGCTGATGGTCCTCCCGATCATCGCGTCGGTCGCCCGGGAGGTCTTCTCCCAGGCGCCGCCGGGCGAGAAGGAGGCGGCCCTGGCCCTCGGTGGCACCCGCTGGGGCATGGTGCGTCGGGTCGTGCTGCCGTACGGGAAGGGCGGGATCATCGGCGGCTCGATGCTCGGCCTCGGCCGGGCGCTCGGCGAGACCATCGCCGTGTCGCTGCTGCTCCCCCAGGTGCCCGAGCTCACCGTCCGCATCCTCGAGAACGGCGGGGCCACGGTCTCGGGCTTCATCGCTCGCCGGGCCGGCGGCAACGACTTCACCGTGTCGGGCCTCATGGCCGCCGGGCTGGTGCTGTTCTGCATGACGCTCGCCACCAACATGGTCGCCTCGGTGGTCATCGCCCGGTCACGCTCGGGCGCGGGGCTGGACTCCTGATGGCCGTCACCGACCAGGCTCCCCCCACGCCGGCACCCGCACCGGGCCCGGTTCCGGCCCATGCCCTGACCCGCCCCGCCGAGCCCCGGACCCCGCCGCCCCGGGTGAAGCGACGCCCCTCGGAGTTGACGAGAGCGGATCTGTTCACCGCCGGGGCCAGCGCCATCAGCGCCCTCGCCGGGACCTGGGTGGTGTTCGCCCGCCTCACCGACGGCGTCGGCTGGTTCGGCTTCGTGGTGGTGGCCTACCTCGTCTTCCTCGTGACCTTCGCGCTGGTCACCACCGACCGGCTCGGCCGCCTCGCCGGCACCGATCGCGTGGCCACCGTGGCGGTCACGTCGGGTGCGTTGGTGCTGATGGTGCCGCTCCTGTGGCTGGTCGGTTACGTCGTGGTGAAGGGCCTGCCGGCCCTCCGCCTCTCGTTCTTCACGAACGACCTCTCCGGGATCGGGGCCACCGCCAAGTCGACCGACGGTGGCGGTTCGCACGCCATCGTCGGCACGTTGCAGCAGGTGGGCCTGGCGCTCGTCTTCACCGTCCCGCTGGCGCTGGCCTGCGCGGTGTTCCTGAACGAGACCCGCAGCCGCTTCCGCCGCCCGGTGCGGATCTTCGTCGACGCCATGAGCGGCCTGCCGTCGGTGGTGGCGGGCCTGTTCGTCTTCGCGGTGCTGATCATCCCCCACGCCGACAAGCAGGTCCTGGGGTGGGAGGTGTTCGGCTACAACGGCCTGATGGCCAGCCTGGCCCTGGCCATGGTGATGGTCCCCACCGTCACCCGCACCGTCGACGTGGTGCTCCGGCTCGTGCCCGACGGGCTGCGGGAGTCCGGCCTCGCCCTCGGCGCCAGCCGGGCGAAGGTCGTGTGGTCGGTCGTGCTCCCCACCGCCCGGTCGGGCATCACCACCGCCGTGGTGCTCGGCATCGCCCGCGCCGTCGGCGAGACGGCCCCGCTGCTCTTCACCGCCTTCGGCCTCGACCTGATGAACGCCAACCCGTTCGACGGGCCGCAGGACAGCCTCCCGCTCTTCGTCTACAAGAACGTGCAGAAGCCGGCCCAGGCCTCGATCGACCGGGGGTTCGCCGGCGCCCTCGTGCTCATGGTGCTCGTCCTGGTCCTGTTCACGATCGCCCGCATCGTGGGCCGCGACCGGTCGGCCAACGCCCGCCCCTCGACGGTCGCCCGCCTCGCCGGGCGGATCCGATCCTCGCGGCGCCGGGCGACCGACCGGTCCCCGTCCGCCGACCGTCCCCTCCCCACCGTCCGCCAGGAGGCCTCCCGGCCATGACCGAGACCACCCCACCCGACACGCTCACGATCGATCCCGTCCTCGACCTGACGCGCGCCGCCCTCGCCGCCGGGCGGGAGCCCGTCGCCACGCCGGCGAGCGAGGGCCCGCCCGAGATCAGCGGCGGGCCGACCGGCGGCGCCGCCTCCGTCGAGGCCCGTGATGCGTCGGCCTGGTTCGGGGACCGCCTGGTGCTCGAGGGGGTCGACCTCCTCATGCCCGCCGGCGAGGTGACCGCCCTCATCGGTCCGTCCGGTTGCGGCAAGTCGACCTTCCTCCGCCTCCTCAACCGCATGCACGAGCTGGTCCCGAGCGCGTCGCTCGGGGGCGAGGTGCTCCTCGACGGTGAGGACATCTACCGCCCGGGCATCCGGGCCCAGGAGGTCCGCCTCCGCGTCGGCATGGTGTTCCAGAAGCCCAACCCGTTCCCCGCGCTCTCCATCCGCGACAACGTGCTGGCCGGGCTCAAGCTCGCCCGCCTCAAGTGCCGCGACCACGACGGGCTGGTGGAGTGGGCGCTGCGCCGGGCGTCGCTGTGGAACGAGGTGCGGGACCGCCTCGACGCCCCCGGCGGCGCGCTGTCGGGCGGGCAGCAGCAGCGCCTCTGCATCGCCCGGGCCCTCGCCGTGCAACCCAACGTCCTGCTCATGGACGAGCCGTGCTCGGCGCTCGACCCCACCTCCACCCGCCGGGTGGAGGACACCATCGCCGAGCTCCGCCACCAGGTGACCGTCGTGATCGTGACCCACAACATGCAGCAGGCCCACCGGGTGTCCGACCGGTGCGCCTTCTTCCTCGCCCAGGAGAACCAACCCGGGTACGTGGTCGAGCAGGGGGCGACGACGAAGATGTTCGACGCCCCGGACGACCAGCGGACGCTCGACTACGTGCAGGGTCGGTTCGGATGAGCCCCACCAGCCGCCCCGCCGCCCGACCCCACGCCGCCCGACGCCCCGCGACCCGCCGGCTCGGCGCCCTGCTGGCCGCCGCCGTGCTCGCCGGCCTCGTCGGCCACCCGGCCGGCGCCGCCCCCGAGGGGACCGCCGCCGGCGCCGGTGTCACCGGCCCCGCCCGGCGAGCGGCCGCCGGCGCCCAGGTGAACGGCACCGGCTCGTCCTACGTCGGCCTGGCCATGCAGCAGTGGACGGCCGAGGCCCAGACCTCGGGGCTGCAGGTGAACTACACGCCGAGCGGGTCGCCCGACGGGCTCAGCCGGTTCGCCGGCGGGCAGGTCGACTTCGCAGGCACCGAGGCCGAGTTCGCCTCCCTCGGCACCACCGGCAACGTGGCCCGCGGCTACCAGTACGTGCCCGACGTCGGTGGCGCGATCGCGGTCATGTACAACGTGAAGGACCTGAGCGGGCGCAAGGTGGACTACCTCCACCTGTCGCGCTCCACCGTCGCCAAGATCTTCCTGGGCGAGATCTCGCGCTGGAACGACCCGGCCATCGCGGCGGACAACACGCCGGCGAACCTGCGCCTCCCCGACGAGCCCATCAACGTCGTGTACCGAGGCGGCCAGTCGGGCACCACCGCGCTCTTCTACGACTTCATCCGCGAGACCGAGCCCGATCGCTACCGCGCCTGGGCGGCTCGCAACCGCCTCCCGAACGGCCGCATCGTCGAGCTGGACAGCGCGCCGGGGTTCGCCCCGAAGACGCAGGCGCTCGCCAGCTCCGAGCAGATCGCCCAGTACGTGGCGGGCAACCAGGGCGCCTGGTCCATCGCCTACGACGAGTTCGGCTACGCCAAGACCTACCGCGCCACGTCGGCCTGGATCGACAACTCCGGCGGGAAGTGGACGCTCCCGTACGCCGCCAACATCTCGGCCGCCCTCGAGTCGGCGAAGCTCCGGCCCGACCTGAGCCAGGAGCTGTCCGGGGTGTACCGCAGCGCCAACCCGCTCACGTACCCCATCTCTGCCTACAGCTACCTGGTCACGCAATGTGAGCCCTCGGGTGATCGCCCGACCTGTCGGGGCCCGTACGCGAACCCCGGGGTGACCGAGACCCTCGCCGGGTGGATGCGCTACATCGCGTGTGAGGGCCAGGTCCGGATGGCGGCCATCGGGTACTCGCCGTTGCCCCCGAACCTCTCCCAGGAGATCGCCAACTCGATCAGCCGGATGGCCGGGGGCGGGGTGGAGCGGCTGTCGGCGGCGAACTGCGCCAACCCGCGGTTCCGCGGCAGCCTCGGCGCCGAGAGCCAGGGGCCGCCGGACCCGTACGAGGGCCTGCCGCCCGGTGGCGGTGGCGCCGGCGGCGGTCCCGGCGGTGGTGCCGCCGGACCGGGTGCGGGAGCCGGCGAGGGCGAGGGCCCGGGCGGGGCCGGCGCCGGCGAGGGACCGGCGGGCAGCGGAGCCGAGGACGCCGACGGCGACGGCGTGCCCGATGCCGCCGAGGACGCCGACGGCGCCGCCGACGAGCAGGCCGTCGCGGCGGCGGGCAAGGCCGGCGGGTCGACGGCCGTCGGCGGCGGTTCGGGCACGTGGCGCAACGCCGCGCCGGTCGCCTACGACCGCCGCTCCGCGGCGGGCAGCCGCTGGCCGTGGGTCGTCCTGGTCCTGGCCATCGTCATCCCGGCGCTGGGGACCCCCCTGCTCCGGCGGCTGCGTCCCGCCCGAACCGCTTCGGGGCGCCGGGGTGGTCGGCGGTAGGTTCGACGCATGAGCGAAGTCCCTGGCACCCCGGTCGACCTCAAGCCCCGCAGCCGCGACGTCACCGACGGGCCGAAGGCCGCGGCGTCGCGGGCCATGCTGCGCGCCGTGGGGATGGGCGAGGACGACTGGGTGAAGCCCCAGGTGGGCATCGCCTCGGCCTGGAACGAGATCACGCCCTGCAACATGACGCTCCGCAAGCTGGCCGAGCACACCAAGGACGGCGTGCGCGAGGCGGGCGGCTTCCCGATGGAGTTCGGCACCATCACGGTGAGCGACGGCATCTCCATGGGTCACGAGGGCATGCGCGCCTCGCTGGTGAGCCGGGAGGTCATCACCGACTCGGTGGAGACCGTGGTGTTCGGCGAGCGCCTCGACGGCTTCGTCGGGCTGGCCGGCTGCGACAAGTCGATGCCCGCCATGCTCATGGCCGCAGCCCGCCTCGACCTGGCCAGCGTGCTCGTCTACAACGGCTCGATCATGCCGGGCGAGCACAACGGCACCGCCACCGACATCACCAGCGTCTTCGAGGCCGTCGGCGCCCACGCGGTGGGCACCGTCTCCGACGACGAGCTGCTGGCCATCGAGCGCACCGCCTGTCCCGGCGAGGGGGCCTGCGGCGGCATGTTCACCGCCAACACCATGAGCAGCATCGGTGAGGCGATCGGCATGTCGATCCCGGGCTCGGCGTCGCCGCCCGCCATCGACGGGCGGCGCGAGGCCGACGCCCGAGCCGCGGGCGCGGCGGTGGTGGAGATGCTCCGCCAGGGCATCACCGCCCGCATGGTGATGACCAAGCCGGCCTTCGAGAACGCCATCGCCGTCACCTCGGCGCTCGGCGGCAGCACCAACGCGGTGCTGCACCTGCTGGCCATCGCCAACGAGGCCGAGGTCGACCTCGAGCTCGACGACTTCAACCGCATCGCCGCCAAGGTGCCGCACCTGGCGGACATGAAGCCCGGCGGGCAGTTCCACATGAGCGACCTCGACCGCATCGGCGGGGTGCCCGTGGTCCTGAAGCTCCTGCTCGACGCCGGCCTGCTCCACGGCGACGTCCTGACCGTGACCGGCAAGACGATGGCCGAGAACCTCGCCGAGCTCGACCCCGCCGGCCCCGACGGCGTCGTCGTCCACCCGCTCGATGCGCCGATCCACGCCGAGGGCGGCCTCAACATCCTCACCGGGACCCTGGCCCCGGCCGGGTCCGTCGTGAAGGTCGCCGGGATCGACTTCCAGACCTTCGAGGGCAACGCCCGGGTGTTCGACGGGGAGGCCGCGGCGATGGAGGAGATCCTCGCCGGGTCGATCGAGCCCGGCACCGTGCTCGTGATCCGCAACGAGGGCCCCAAGGGCGGCCCGGGCATGCGCGAGATGCTCGCCATCACCGGGGCCCTCAAGGGCGCCGGGCGCGGAGCAGACTGCGCCCTCA
>JBBRFU010000103.1:0-13690 GCA_038241315.1 Acidimicrobiales bacterium
GCCCAGTTGGGGACGCACACCGTCTCGTCGCCGTCGCCGAGGCGGGGGCTGGCGACCACGTCGACGGTGGCGTCGGGCGGGACAGCGGCGGGGATGTGCAGGTCGATGCCGGTCAGGAACGGGAGCCCGGTGGGTGCCACGCGCGCCTCCAGGTCGGTGCGACCGTCGAGCCCGGCATCGTGGACGAAGATCCCGATGGTGCGGTTGCTGCGGGGCGAGTTGCCGGCGTTGAGGACCTGCTGCCCGCCGATGGCCAGCGCGTCGGAGCGCTCGCCCTGGTCGGCCCACCACTCCTTGTTGCGGAAGACCACCAGGTTGCTGTGCCGGTCGCTCGTCTCCCAGAACGAGTCGGCCAGCCCGCCCGGCTCCGACGTGAGCAGCCGGACCCACCGGTTGCTGCGCACGAACGGCTGGGCGTAGATGTGGTGGGTGCCGCTGGCCCGGGTGATGGCGAACTCGTAGGAGGCGTCGCCATCGGCGTCGAAGGGCCCCCACGACCCGTCGCCCGAGAGCTCGAAGGTGGCCTCGGGCGCCTCGTCGAGCCGGAGCCCGGTCTCGGCGTCGACCTCGTGGATGGTGAGGGTGGCGGCGGTGGCGCCGGTGTTCTGCGGGAACAGCACCGCCCGCCCGGACACCGCGATGGCGTCGGCCGGCTCCCGGACCACGTGGACGACCTCGGGCGCTCGACCGACGAGGAACTGGTGGAGCGCCCCGAAGGTCTCCGGCGAGTTCACCACCTCGGTGTGGCTCTGCTCGGCGAAGTACACGTTGGTGCCGCCGGCCATCTCCCGCGTGGGGCTCCCCTCGCCCCACACGCCCAGGGCCTCGATGCCGTCGGGCACCGTGCCCGGGAGGCCGTCGAGGTTGACGTAGCGGGCGACGGTGGCGGCGCGGGCCGGTTCGCTGTTGAGGTAGCCCTGCACGAGGGCGGTGCCCTGCGAGTGGGCCAACAGGTCCACCTGGGGGGAACCGGTGCTCGCCCGCAGCTCGGCGATGGCCGTGTCGAGGCGGTCCCAGACCGCCGCCTGGCTGGCGGGGTACTGGAGCGAGTCGTGCTCGAACACCTCGATGTGGTCGGCGGGGAAGCCGTTGCTCGCGAACCGCAGGGCTTGAGCCTCGAACTGCTGGCCCGACCCCATGAAGCCGTGGACGAAGATCATCGGCCGGACCGCGGGGGCCTCCTGGGCGCCGGTGGTGGCGAGCGGGACGACCGAGCCGGTGAGCAGCAGCAGCGCGGCGACGGTGAGGGCGAGCAGCCTTCGCATCGGTGGTTCCTCGGTGATCGGCGGTGGCCGTTGGGCCTCGGCGCCGTCAGGATGACACGAGGTGCGCGGAGGTGTCGACCGCTCGCCGCGGGCCCTCAGCCGGTGAGCAGGTCCTCGAGCTCGTCGCGGAGGTCGAGGAACCGCGGGTCGCGCTTCACCGACGGCCCGCGTGTCGCCCCGAACGGCACGTGGACCTCGGCGGCCACCCGGCCCGGCCGGGCCTGCAGCACGTAGATGCGCTGGGCCAGGTAGACGGCCTCTTCGATGTCGTGGGTCACCATCAAGATGGTGGTCCGGGTGCGCTGCCAGAGGCTGAGCAGGAAGTCCTGCATGTGGCGCCGGGTCTGGGCATCGAGGGCGCCGAAGGGCTCGTCGAGCAGGAGCATGTCGGGCTCGGGGGCGAGGGCGCGGGCGATGGCCACCCGCTGGCGCATGCCGCCCGAGAGCTCGCGGGGGAGGGCGTCGGCGAACTCCCGCAGGCCCATGATCCCCAGCAGCTCGTCGACCCGCTCGGCCCGACGGGCCCGCGGCCACCCCGCCACCTCGAGCCCGAAGGCGATGTTGCGGGTCACCGTCTGCCAGGGGAACAGCGAGTAGCCCTGGAACACCATCCCCCGGTCGGCGCCGGGCCCGACCACCAGCTCGTCGTCGACGCGGACCTCGCCGGTGGTGGCCGACTCGAGGCCGCCGATGATCGAGAGCAGGGTGCTCTTGCCGCAGCCCGACGCGCCGAGCAGGCAGACCAGCTCGCCGCGGTCGACGTGGAGGTCGACGCCCTCCAGCGCGGTCACGGTGCTCGAGCGCCCGGCGAACACCTTGGTGACGCCCCGCACCACGAGCTTGTCGTCGAGGAGCGTGCCGGTGGGACTGATCTTCGCCATCACGGCGCTCCTCCAGGGATCGAGGCGGTCACGAGCGAGCCCACGGCGCCACGAGGGCGCGGAGGCGGCGGAGGGCGAGGTCGCTGACCAGGCCGATCACGCCGAACACGATGAGGAGGGCGAACATCACGTCGACCGCCCGGTACCGCTGCGAGAGGTTGATCTGGTACGCCAGGCCGGCCTGGGCGCCCAGGATCTCGGCCACCACCAGCATCGACCACGCCGCCGCCAGGTTGATGCGGGCCACGTCGACGATGCCCGGCAGCGAGTGGGGGAGGATCACCCGGCGCAGGATCGTGGCCCGGCCGGCACCCAGCGTGTAGCTGGCGTGGAGCATCTCCCGGGGCACGTCGCGGGCGACGTCGGCCACCATGAGCACGTTGAAGAACACGGTGCCGACCACGATGAGCCAGATCTTCGGGCTCTCGTCGATGCCGAGCAGCAGCAGGAAGAGGGGCAGCAGGGCCGGCGCCGGGATGTAGCGGAGGAAGCCCAGCTGGGGCTCGAAGAACGCCTCCACCGAGGCGAAGGTGCCGATGGTGACGCCGAGCAACACGCCGATGGCGATGGAGATGGCGTAGCCGATGGCCACCCGCTCGGCCGAGGCGGCCAGATCGGTCTGGAAGGTGCCGTCGGACCACAGCGTGGCGAAGGCCTCCCAGGTGGCGGCGGGCGTGGGGATCAGGGCGGACCCGCCACCGGCGGCCGCTGCCCACCCGGCCAGGAGGGCGGCGACGCCGGCGAGGCCGAGCCCGATCCGCCAGCCTGACGGGATCGCCGTGCGGATGCCGAGCAGGCGAGACGGCGGTCGGCCCCGGGTGGTGGTGGCCGCCTTGATCACGGCGGCGGCGATCTCCGATCCGGTGCCCGCGGCGGGTCGGGTGGAGCCCGGCGCCACCGGCTCCACGGTGGTCACCCCTCGCCCTGGCCGTCGACGTGGGCCTGGGTGAACTGGGGGGCGAAGAGGTCGGTGAGGTCGGCCTCCTCCTTCACCAGGCCGGAGTCGAGCAGGAAGGGGTTGATGCGCCGGGCCATCTCGGGGAGCGAGGTGGGGTCGTCGGCCCGGTCCTCGAAGGCGTCGAGGGCGTCCTCGGCCGAGAAGATCGTGGTCCCGTCGGCGAGGGAGTCGTACTCCCCGGGGCTGAGGCCCGCCTTCTCGGCCATGATCGCCGTGGTGCCCTCGGGGTCGGCCTCGATGGCGTCGAGGGTGGCGTACCAGGCGTCGACGAGCTTCTGGACGTCGTCGGGCCGCTCCTCCACGAGGCTCGCCGTGGCCACCAGGTGGTCCGGGATCACCCCCGGGAAGTCGGCCGAGCTGAACAGCACCTCGGAGCCCTCCCGCTCGAGGGCCTGCACCGTGAAGGGGGCGAACACGGCGACGCAGTCGAACTCGCCGCCGGCGAACCCGGCGGCCGCGGCGTCGGTCTTCACGCCCACGAAGTCGATGTCGTCCTGGGTCATGTCGGCCTCGGCCAGGCCCTGGAGGAGGAGGAAGTGGTCGACCACGCCCTCCTCGGCGCCGATGGTCTTGCCTGCCAGGTCCTCGACCGACGTGATCGACTCGTCGCAGATCACCGCGTCGTTGCCGGTGGAGTTGTCGTTGACCACGATCACCCGTTGGTCGCTGCCGGCGGCCACGCCGAACAGGGTGTCGTTGAGGGTCTGGGCGTTCACGTCGACCTTGCCGGCCACCAGCGCGTCGAGCGAGGCGGTGTAGTCGGCGAAGTAGACGAGCTCCACGTCGACGCCGGCCTCGGCGAAGAGGTCCTCCTGCTCGGCCACGGTGAGCGGGAACCAACCCGGCCAGGCGCTGTAGCCGATCTTGATGGTCTCGCCCGACCCGCCGGAGCCGGAGGCGCCCGAGCCGCCGTCGTCCGAGCCGGCCGAGTCGCTCCCCCCGCAGCCGGCGAGCAGCCCGGCGGTGAGCAGGCCGGCGGTGAGCGTGGTGGCGATCCGACGGGTGCCGTTCCTCATGGGTGCGTCCTTCCGAGACGGAGCTCGGCGGGCACCTGCCCACCGGTTGGTGAAGGCAACGTACGGTCGCTCTGTTTCCGCCTCGTTTCCGACCGGCGAACGGGCCGTGTCGGTTTCGATTGTCTATCGAAATGCGGGGTATCAGGCCCCGGCGCGGTCGAGGGCCTCGGCCCGGCGCCGGACGGGGTCGAGCTGCCCGGGGTCGGTCAGGAGCCCGGCCACCACCAGCTGCGCGAGGTGGTCGCCCACCGCCGTGGCCGACCAGCGGGAGCCGAGGCGGAACCAGTTCTGGGCGCCCTCGTCGTTGGCCAGGACGGTGAGGGCGGTGAGGCGGGGGTCGACCTTGCGCAGCTCCCCGACGGCCACGCCCCGGCGGACGAGCGAGGCCACCTGGCGCTCGAGGTCGGCCCGCTCCTTCCAGTAGGACGCGAACTCCACCGGGTCCCGCATGGCGATGCGGTGGATGTCGTTGATGTCGAACGGCAGCTCGCAGAGGGCGGCGGCATCCGCCCGCACGAAGCGGTAGAGCTGCACGGCCGGCGGCCCGCCGTCGCGGGTGATCCCCTGCATCAGCGCCAGCGGCACCACGTTGGCCCGGGCCACCAGGGCGGCGAGGATCTCCTCCTTGCGCCGGAAGTAGTAGTAGAGCGACGACTGCTTGAGCCCCACCTCCCGGGCGATGCGCGACATGGGCGTGCCGCCCACGCCCAGCTCGCCGATCAGGCGGCTCGCCGCGGCCAGGATCTCGTCGGTGGGATCGCCGACCACGCGGCTGGCGTCGGCCCGGGGGCGACCGGCGCGGCGGGGGGCCTGCGGGTCGCGCTCGGCGGGGGTCATCGGGCGAGCGTACCGACGCGGGCCGCCCTCGCCGGCCGATCCCCGGCCACGACGCCGACGAGGTCGATCCCGGCCGGTGGTCCGTTTCCGGCGCGTGAACTCCCGCGTCCGCCCCTTGTGCCCGCCGCCCCGAGAGGTGACGATGGCCGTGTTTCGATGGAGCATCGAAACCTGACCGGAGGACGACATGGACACGAACCGCACCGAGGGGACGGGCACGGGCAGCCTGGAGGCCGCCCTCGCCCACGCCCGGTCCCAGGCCGGCGCCCCGGTGGCCACCCAGCGGACGGTCCCCGCCTCCTCGGCCGTCGACCTCCCCGCCGGGGTGGCCGCCTCCTCCGTCCGGTGGGACGAGGTGGTGGGCGCCGGTGGGTACGCCTCGGCGGTGCTGCGGCGCGACGACGTGGTCCGCCTGACCGACCTGTCCGGCGACACCTGCGTCAACCTCCAGGCCTGGAACGCCGCCTTGACCTCCGAGCGGCTCAACCCGGCCGACACCGTGAAGGTGCAGTGGCAGGCCTACCTGGGCGTGGGCGCCCTGGTCCTGTCCGACCTGGGCCGGGTGCTGCTCACCGTGGTGGCCGACACCAGCGGGCGCCACGACGCCCTGTGCGGCCACACCAACCGGCGGGCCAACGAGGCCCGCTACGGGCACGGGGCCGCCCACGGCGAGCAGCCGGCCACGCGGGACCTCCTCGCCCTCGGCGCCGCCCGCCACGACCTCGGGCGACGTGACCTCACGGCCGGGCTCAACCTGTTCCGGGGCGTGACGGTGGGCGGCGACGGGTCCCTGCACCCGGTGCCGCCGTCTGGGGCGGCGTCGCACGTGGAGCTCCGCGCCGAGCTCGACGTGGTGCTCGTGGTGGCCGTCGGGCCCCACCCGCTCGACGACCGCCAGGGGTTCACCGCGGGGCCGGTCCGCATCACGGCGTGGGCGGCCGAACGGCCCGACCCCGATCCGCACCGGTCCACCTCACCCGAGCGCGAGCGCGCGTTCGAGAACACCGAGGCCTTCCTCCTGGCGGGTGCCCGGTGACCGCCGCCGCCGTCGGTCCGCCGCCGCTCGCCGGACCGGTCCGCAGCGACGAGGTGGTGGAGGCCCGGGCCGCGTGGTCCGCCACGGTGCGGGCGGGGGAGACGCTCCGCATCGTCGACCTCGGGGGCAACCAGGCCGTCGACTGCCTGATCTACGACGCCCACGACCCCACCGAGCGCTACTCCGCGGCCGACACGATCGCCGCCCAGGGCAACATCCACCTCGTGGTGGGGAGCGTGCTGCGCTCGAACGAGGGCGGCGCCCTGATGACGGTGACCGACACCGCCCTGGCCCACCACGACACCATCGGTGGTGCCTGCAGCCGCGAGTCCAACACCCTGCGCTACGGCCACCACACCCTCCACCAGCACGCCTGCGTCGACAACTTCCTCGACGCCGGCTCCCGCCACGGCCTCGGCAAGCGGGACCTGGTGTCCAACATCAACTGGTTCATGAACGTGCCGGTGGGCCCCGACGGCCTCCTGGGCATCGTCGACGGCATCTCGGCCCCGGGGCTCCACGTCGACCTCCGGGCGGAGGTCGACGTGCTGGTGCTCATCTCCAACTGCCCGCAGGTCAACAACCCGTGCAACGGCTTCGACCCGACGCCCGTCCGGCTCACCATCGTCGGTCCCGAGGCCTCGTGACCATCGTCGAGCCCGCCCTGCCCGGGGCCGCGGCCGGGGCGGGCCACCCGGCGCCGACCACCGCGTCGACCACCGGGTCGACCGCCCTGCCGACCGACCTGCCGGCGGCCACGTTCGAGGTGCAGGCGGCGGGCCCGTTCACCACCGTGCAGGACGTGCCCGGCCGGGTGGGCTACTGGCACGTCGGCGTCCCGCCCAACGGGCCCATGGACGACCTCTCCCACCGCCTGGCCAACCTGGCGGTGGGCAACGACCCGTCGGCGGCCGCGCTGGAGCTCACCACCAGCGGGCCCACGCTGCGGTTCCCCGCCGGTGGCGTGGTGGCCCTCGGGGGCGCCGCCATGGCGCTGACGGTCGACGGTCGGCCGGCGCCGCCGTGGACGGCGATCGCGGTGGCGCCCGGGGGCACGGTGGCGGTGGGGCCGGTCGTCGGCCCCGGCCTGCGGGCCACCCTGGCCGTGCGGGGCGGCATCGACGTGGCGCCGTACCTGGGGAGCCGCGCCACGTTCACCCTCGCCGGCTTCGGCGGGCACGAGGGCCGCGCCCTGGTGGCCGGCGACGTGCTGGCGGTGGGCGACGCCGTGGCCGGACCGCCCCGGACCCTGGCGCCCGGGGTGGCGCCGGTGCTGGGCACGGCGTGGGAGATCGGGGTCCTGGTCGGCCCCCACACCGCGCCCGAGTTCCTGACGCCGGCCGGGCTGCAGGCCCTGCTGCGGACCACGTGGGGGGTCGACGCCAACTCGGCCCGCACCGGCGTGCGCCTGGTGGGCCCCCGCCCGCGCTGGGCGCGGCCCGACGGCGGGGACGCCGGCCTCCACCCCTCGAACATCCACGACACGGGCTACGCCATCGGCTCCGTCGACCTCACCGGCGACATGCCGGTGATCCTCGGCCCCGACGGTCCGAGCCTCGGCGGCTTCGTGTGCCCGGCGGTGGTGGCCACGAGCGAGCGGTGGAAGCTGGGGCAGCTGCGGCCGGGCGACACCGTCCGCCTGGTGCCCTGGTCGCCGGCCCGGGCCGCCGCCGCCGAGGGCCACCGCGCCGACTGGCTGGCCCGCGCCGTCGACCCGATCTGGCCCGTGGCCCGCCCCTCGTGGAACGCCGCGCTGGTGCGCGACGACCTGGAGGGGGCCGGCGCCGCGCCGGGTGTGCTGGCCCGAGACGCCGCCACCGACGGGGCGCCGGCGGTCACCTACCGCCAGGCCGGCGACCGGTTCCTGCTGGTGGAGTTCGGCGCCATGGCGCTGGATCTGCAGCTGCGCCTCCGCGTGCAGGCCCTGGACCGCTGGGTGCGCCGCCACCTCGGCCCGGGCCTGGTGGACGCCACGGCCGGTGTCCGCTCGCTGCTCGTCCAGGTCGACGGGCGCCACCTCACCACGACCGCCGCCCTCGCCGCCGTGCGCGAGGCCTGCGCGGACCTGGGCGACCTGACCGACGAGGCGTTCCCCTCGCGCGTCGTGCACCTCCCGCTCTCGTGGGACGACCCCGCCACGCGGGAGGCCATCGACCGCTACGTCCACGGCGTCCGGGCCGACGCCCCGTGGTGCCCGTGGAACATCGAGTTCATCCGCCGCATCAACGGCCTGGCCTCGGTCGACGACGTGCGCCGCACCGTCTTCGACGCCTCGTACCTCGTGCTGGGCCTGGGCGACGTGTACCTCGGCGCCCCGCTCGCCACGCCGCTCGATCCCCGGCACCGCCTGGTCACCACCAAGTACAACCCGGCCCGCACGTGGACCCCGGAGAACGCGGTGGGCATCGGCGGCGCCTACCTCTGCATCTACGGCATGGAGGGCCCCGGCGGCTACCAGTTCGTGGGCCGCACGGTGCAGGTGTGGAACCGGGAGGCGCTCGGCCCGCACTTCGAGCAGCCGTGGCTGCTGCGGCCCTTCGACCAGCTCCGCTGGTACGACGTGTCCGCCGAGGAACTGCTCGACCTGCGGGCCCAGCAGGGCGCCGGGAGGCTGCCGATCCGGATCGAGGACACGTCGTTCCGCCTCCGCGACCACGAGCGCTACCTGGCCGAGCACGCGTCGTCGATCGACGGGTTCCGGGCCACCCAGCAGGCGGCGTTCGCGGTGGAGCGCCAGGCGTGGGCCGATGCCGGCGAGTTCGACGACCTGGTGGAGGCACCGTGACCCCCCTGACCCCCGCGACGCCCCCGTCGGCCCCGACGCCTGCGGCACCCTCGCCCGGTCGGTCCGCCGATCCGGTCGAGGCGGTGGCCCGGGCGTACGACGCCATCGAGGCCGACGGCCGCCCCGGCATCTGGATCGCCCGGGTGGACCGCGCCGCGGCCCTCGCCGCCGCTGCCGACGTGGCCCGCCGGCTGGCCGCGGGCGACCACCTCCCGCTGGCCGGGTGCACCCTGGCGGTCAAGGACAACATCGACGTGGCCGGCCTCCCCACCACGGCTGGCTGCCCCGCCTACGCCTACCACCCGGTCGCCAGCGCGCCGGCGGTGCAGGCGCTGGTGGACGCCGGCGCGGTGGTGGTGGGCAAGACCAACCTCGACCAGTTCGCCACCGGCCTGGTGGGCACCCGCTCGCCCCACGGGGCCTGCCCCAACGCCCACTGGCCCGGCCTGGTGTCGGGCGGCTCCAGCTCCGGCTCGGCGGTGGCCGTGGCCGCCGGCCTGGTGGACCTGGCCCTCGGCACCGACACCGCCGGCTCCGGGCGGGTCCCGGCGGCGGCCAACGGCATCGTGGGCGTGAAGCCCACCCGCGGGTGGCTGAGCACCGCCGGCGTGGTGCCCGCCTGCCGCTCCCTCGACTGCGTGTCGGTGTTCGCCCGCACGGTGGCCGAGGCCGCCGAGGCGGCGGCCATCGCCGGGGCCACCCCGGTCGGGACCGACGACCCCTTCCGCCGCCGACCCCCGTCCGGGGAGGCGGCCCCGGCGCGCGCCTGGCGGATCGGCGTGCCCGCGCCGGCCGGCCTGACCTTCGACGGCGACCCCGAGGGGCCGGCGCGCTTCGCCGCGGCGCAGGCCGCGCTGGTCGCCGCCTGCCCGGGGGCGGAGCTGGTGGAGGTCGACCTGGCCCCGTTCTCGGCGGCCGCCGCCCTGCTCTACGGCGGCTCGTTCGTGGCCGAGCGCTACGCGGCGGTGGGCGCCTTCGTGGCCGACCACCCCGACGAGGTGGACCCGGTGGTCGGGTCGATCATCCTCGCCGCCGCCGACCACCCGGGCTGGGCGGTCTTCCGCGACCAGGCCGAGCTGGCCCGCCTGGTCCAGGTCACCGCGCCGGTGTGGGCCGCGATCGACGTGCTGGCGGTGCCCAGCGTCCCCCGGATCCCTAGGCTGGCCGAGGTCGCCGCCGACCCCGTGGGGGTGAACTCGATGCTGGGCACCTACACCAACTTCGTGAACCTGCTCGACCTGGCCGCCGTCACCGTGCCGGTGCCGTCCGAGCGGTTCGACGGCCCGCCGCCCAGCCTGACGCTGGTGGGCCCGGCCTGGTCGGACGCCATCCTGGCCCACCTCGCCGGACGGGTGGCCTGACGTGGTGCGCATCGCCGTGGTGGGGGCCCACCTGCGGGGTCAGCCGCTGCACCACCAGCTGGCGGACCGCGGTGCCCTGCCCGTCTCCTCCACCCGGACCGCCCCGACCTACCGGTTGTTCGCCCTGGCCACCTCGCCGCCGAAGCCGGCGCTGGTGCGGGTGGCGGCCGACGACCCCCTCGGCGCCACCATCGAGGTGGAGGTGTGGGACGTGTCGCCCGAGACCTTCGCCTCCTTCGTCGACGAGGTGCCCGCGCCCCTCGCCATCGGCCGGGTCGTGCTCGCCGACGGCTCCGACGTGGCCGGCTTCACCTGCGAGCCGGTCGCCCTCGCCGACGATCCACCCGAGATCACCGCCTTCGGTGGCTGGCGGGCCTACCTCGCGGCCGGCGACCCGGCGCCCTGACCTCGCCGCGGCTTGACCCCGTACCGGGGTACGGGTCCTAGCGTGGCGCCATGGCTGGGTTCACGATCGGTCGGCTCGCCGACGCCGCCGGCGTCCACGTGGAGACCGTCCGCTACTACGAGCGGCGGGGGCTCCTGGTGCCGCCGCCCCGCACCGGGTCGGGCTACCGCCAGTACGGCGAGGCCGACGTGTGGCGGCTGGCCTTCATCCGCCGGGCCAAGGACCTGGGGTTCACCCTGGCCGAGGTGGGCTCGCTCCTCGACGACGGGCCCGAGCGCTCGGCCGCGGTGGTGCAGGCCACCGCGGCGTCGCGGCTGGCCACGGTGGAGGCGGAGCTCCAGGCGCTCGAGCAGACCCGGGCCCGGCTGCGTGCGCTGCTCGAGCTCTGCGCCGACGGCGACGGCGGGTGCCTCACCCTCGAGGCCCCGGCGCTCACCGGCACCAGCTCGCCGGCGCCGGGGGCTTGACCCCGTACCGGGGTACGGATCGTACGGTCCGGCCATGGCTCCCATCGACCTCGCCCGGCCCGCTCCCCACCACGGCCCGACCGGCCCGACCGGCCCGCCGACGGCAGGCCCCGCCGTCGCGCCAGTCGGCTCGCCGGCCGACGTGGCGGTGGTCCGTCGCCTGACCGCGGCCACGTTCGACGAGGCGATCGCCTCATCGCCGGTGCCCGTGCTCGTCGACCTCACCGCCACGTGGTGCCCGCCGTGCCGGCAGCTGACGCCGGTGCTGGCCGCCCTCGCCGTGGAGCAGGCCGACCGCCTGGCCGTCGTGGAGGTCGACATCGACGCCGAGCCCGCCCTGGCCGTGCGCCACGGGGTGCTGAGCGCGCCGACGATGGTGCTCTACGTCGACGGTCGGCCGGTGCAGACGCTCGTGGGCGCCCGCAGCCGGGCCCGCCTCCTCGAGGACCTCGACCCCCACCTCCCCGGCGCCCCGAGCTGAGCCCCGAGCTGAGCATGGGGCCGGGCACCGGCGACGGCGGACCGGCGACCCGGTCGACCGGCACCGGGCCGGGGGAGGGGCTCAGTTCTTGGCGATGTCCTTGAAGGGGCTCTTGGAGTCGATGCCGGGCTCCTTGGGGAGGCCGAGGACGCGCTCGCTGACGATGTTGCGGAGGGTCTCGTCGGAGCCGCCGGCGATGCGCATGCCGGGCGTGCCGCAGATGAACTTCGACCACGACCACGTGCCCCACTCGCCCGTGTCGGCCTGGACCCGCGGGCCCAGCACCTTGGCCACGAACTCGGCGGTGGCGGTGAGGTTGTTGGTGAGGGCCAGCTTGCCGATGGACAGCTCGGGGCCGGGGAGGCCACCGGCCTTCATCCGGTCGGCGGCGCGCATGTTGGTGAACTTGGCCACCTGGTAGCCGGTGTAGAGCTTGGCCAGCTCGTCGCGCAGCACCGGGTGCTCCGACACGCCGAAGTGGCGCATCATCTCGATCAGCCGGCTGGCGCTGGCCAGGCCGAGGCCGCCGCCCCCACCGCCGCCACCGATCGAGGCCCGCTCGTTCATGAGGGTGGTGAGGGCCACGGTCCAGCCCATGTTGACGTCGCCGAGGCGGTGGGAGTCGGGCACCCGGACCTCGTTGAAGAACACCTCGTTGAACGCCGCGCCGCCGGTCATCTGGCGCAGCGGGCGCACCTCCACGCCCGGGGCGTGCATGTCGACCACGAAGCCGGTGAGGCCCTTGTGCTTGGGGAGGTCGGGGTCGGTGCGGCAGATGATCTCGCCGAGGTCGGAGTAGTGGGCGCCCGAGGTCCACACCTTCTGGCCGGTGACGATCCACTCGTCGCCGTCGCGCTCGGCCTTGGTCTGGAGGCCGGCCAGGTCGGAGCCGGCGCCCGGCTCGCTGAAGAGCTGGCAGCCGACGAGCTCGCCCGAGTACATCCGCGGCAGGTAGGCGTGGATCTCCGGGGTGCCGTGGGCCAGCATCGTCGGGGCCACCATCCCGAACCCGATGCCGAAGAAGCTCTGGTTCGGCACCTGGTACTTCGTCTCGAGCGTGCGGTAGAGCTGGTCGTGGGCCCGGCTCAGGCCCCGTCCGCCCAGCTCGGTGGGCCCGGCGATCCAGTGGAGGCCGGCGTCGGCCCGCTTGCCGAGCCACGCTTTGGCCGCGGCCAGCTGGCGCGCCTCCTCCTCGGGGGGCACCTCCTCGAAGAGGGCCACGTCGTCGTCGCCCTCGCCCCAGACGAAGTCGGTGGCCGCCGGCTTGGTCTCGGCGTTGGCCGCCAGGAAGGCCGTGGCCTCGTCGCGGAGCTCGTCGAGGGTGATCTCGGTCATGTGTGGCGTCCCCTGCATCGGTCAACTTGACTGCTCGGTCAAGATATCCGGTGCGATCAGCGATCGCACGTCGGCCGGGCCGGCCGACGGGCCACCCGGCGGGGCCGCGCCGACTGGTCCACCGTCTCCGCCCGTCGGTACCGTCGGGGGCATGGAGCGTCTGCGTCCGTACCCCGTCGCTACCTTCGCCGCCCTCACCCTGTTCATCTGGGGGAACCGGATCTGGCTGGCGTGGACCAACGACGAGGACACCGTGGCCGAGAAGCTGGTGTGGTCGACGCCGATCACCGCGTTCGTGCTGGCCGCCGTCGCCCTCGCCGTCCTCCTGGCCCGAGGGACCGACGTGACGGTGGGCGGGCCCCGTCGGCTGGTGCAGGCCTTCGCGGCCGGCACGACGATCTACTGGGCCGTCCGCCTGCCGCTGATCTGGCTGGCCGACCACCCCCTGGGCTTCGACGTCGTGCACAGCGTCCTCGCCATCGCCTCGGTCACCGCCGCCGCGCTCGCCTGGCGCGCCGTCCGCGCCCCGGCCTCCGCACGATCCGAGCCGGCCGCCCTCGTCCGACCCTGACGCCTTCCCGGCGGGGAGCGGGCCGCGCTGGGATACTCCCCGGGTGCCTCGTCGACGCGACCGCTCCCGCCCCCGTTCCCTGGCCCTCGCCCTCGGGGTGGCCCTGGCGGTCGCGAGCTGCGGCGGTGATGGCTCCGAGGGAGGCGGGGGAGACGGCGGCGGGGCGCGCCCCGGCGGTGCCGGCGACAGCACCACCACCAGCACCACCACGCCGGCGAGCGACGGGCTGCGGCTGAACGAGCTTCAGGTGGTCGGGACCCACAACAGCTTCCACGTGGCCGCCCCACCCGA
>JBBRFU010000104.1:0-13663 GCA_038241315.1 Acidimicrobiales bacterium
ATCTCGGCCACCGTCGACGCCACCTCGAAGCTCGCCTACCGGGCGCTCTCGGCGCCGGTCATCAAGACGGTGGCCATGACCTCGGGGGCCTCCCGGGCCGCCAAGCGGATGCGGAGGGAGTAGCGGTGTTCAAGCGCATCATCTGGATGGGGACCGGCATGGCCGTGGGCGCGGGCAGCGCCTTCTGGGCCAAGCACAAGGTGGAGGCCACCGTGGAGCGGTACCTCCCCGAGCAGGTGGCCGACCGGGCCGCCACCCAGGCCCGTGAGGTCGGCCGCACCGTCCGGGCCGCGGCCGCCGAGGGGCGCGCCGCCATGCGCGAGCGGGAGCTCGAGCTGCGCGAGCAGGTGGAGGCCCGCACGTTCGTGGGCCGCCCCGACCGACCCCTGGGGGCCACCGGTCACGTCACCGCGCCGCACGGGCGCCCACCCGGTCGCCGCGGTCGTCGGCGTTGACCATCGCCCCGTCTCCTCCCGCCGCCCCTGGGCGCAGCCGCCCGGCGCGCCGCGGCGTGGCGCCCTGGGTGGCCGCCCTGGGCGCGCTCGCGTCGCTCGGCCTCGGCGCCGTCGGCGCGCTCCTCTGGGTGATCAGCGACCACCCGTGGGAGGGCCCGGTCGTGTGGACCATCATCGCCAGCTACGGGGTCCATCGGGGCGACCTCCTGGCCATCGTGCCCCTGGTGGCGTCCGTCGCGCTGGCCGCCTGGTGCTGGCGCCGACGGGCCTGACCCCCACCGATCGGGGGCCGACCCCGGCCCGGGCCGGTTCCGGGCACCGATAGGGTGGACCGACCCACCACGCCACCACGCGGCACCACGGAGAAGGAGGAGGGGACATGCGCGCACAGGAGCTCCGGCAGGCCTGGACCGAGTTCTGGGTCGCCCGCCAGCACACCGATGTCCCCTCGGCCGGCCTGATCCCGCTCCACCCCTCCGCGCCCATGTTCACCAACTCCGGGATGATGCCGTTCGTCCCGTACTTCGTGGGCGAGGAGCAGGTGCCGTGGCAGCCGCCGCGGGCCACCTCCATCCAGCGCTGCGTGCGAGCCGGTGGCAAGCACAACGACCTCGACGCCATCGGCCGCTCGGCCCGGCACCTCAGCTTCTTCGAGATGCTCGGCAACTTCAGCTTCGGTGACTACTTCAAGGCCGACGCCATCAAGTGGGCGTGGGAGTTCTCCACCGAGACCCTCGGCCTCGACGGCGACCGCATCTGGGTCACCTGCCACGTCGACGACGACGAGGCGGTCGAGCTGTGGGTGGACCACGTCGGGTTCCCCATCGAGCGCATCCAGCGCCTCGACAAGGACAACTTCTGGGAGATGGGCGACACCGGCCCCTGCGGCCCCTCGTCGGAGCTGTTCTGGGACTTCGGGCCCGAGGTCGGCCCCGACGGCGGCCCGGCCAACCCGGCCGCCGAGGAGCGCTACGTGGAGTTCTGGAACCTGGTGTTCCAGCAGTACTTCCGGCGCGGCGACGGCAGCCTCCGCCCCCTCGACCACCAGAACATCGACACCGGCGCCGGGCTGGAGCGCATCCTCGGCGTCACCATCGACTCGCCGGCCGTGTGGGCCACCGACGAGCTCGGGGCCCTGGTGGGCGAGGCCGAGTCGCTCACCGGCACCCGCCTGGGCGCCGACCCCGAGTCCGACATCACGCTCAAGCTCCTGGCGGACCACGCCCGCACCATGACCTTCCTGGTGAGCGACGGCGTGACGCCGTCCAACGAGGCGCGCGGCTACGTGCTGCGCCGCATCATCCGACGGGCGGTGAGCTTCGCCTACCTGCTCGGCGTGGAGCGCCCGGTCACCCCGGCGCTCGCCGAGCGCACCATCGACCTCATGGGCGACGCCTACCCCGAGCTGCGGACCAACGCCGACACGGTGCTCGGCATCCTCTCCCGGGAGGAGGACCAGTTCCGCCGCACGCTCCGCAGCGGCCTGGGCATCCTCGACCAGGCCCTCGAGGAGGTCCCGGACCAGGGCGAGGTGCCGGGCTCGGTGGCCTTCCTGCTCCACGACACCCACGGGTTCCCGCTCGAGGTCACCACCGAGATCGCCGAGCGACGCGGCTACGGCGTGGACCGCGCCGGGTTCGACGTCGACATGGCCGACCAGCGCCGCCGGGCCCGCGCCGGGGGCAAGAAGGGCGGGGTGGCCGCGGGCGACGAGGCCGAGGCCTTCGCCGCCGTGCTGGCCGCCTCCGGCACCTCGGTGTTCATCGGCCGGGAGACCTTCAGCGCCGACGTCGAGGTGGTGGGCGTGGTCCCCGCCGCCGACGGCACGGTGAGCGTGTTCCTCGACCGCACCCCGTTCTACGCCGAGTCGGGCGGCCAGGTGGGCGACACCGGGGCCATCACCGGCCCGGGGTTCTCCGGCCTGGTCACCGACACCACCTTCGCCCTGCCGGGCCTCCACCGCCACGTGGTCCAGGTCACCGGCGGCGAGGTGGCCGTGGGCGACGCGGTCACCGCGGCCATCGACGTGGAGCGCCGCAACGCCATCCGCCGCAACCACACCGCCACCCACCTGCTCCACTGGGCGCTGCGCACCGTGCTGGGCGACCACGTGAAGCAGCAGGGCTCGCTGGTGGACCCCGAGCGCCTGCGCTTCGACTTCAGCCACTACGAGGCCATCACGGCCGACCAGATCCGTGAGATCGAGGACCTCGTGAACCGCGACGTCCTGGCCAACGAGCCGGTGCGCCACTTCGAGACCACCAAGGCCGAGGCCGTCGAGCTGGGCGCCATCGCGTTCTTCGGCGAGAAGTACGGCGACCTCGTGCGGGTGCTCGAGGCCGGGTCCCACTCCACCGAGCTGTGCGGCGGCACCCACGTCGGCCGCACCGGAGACATCGGCCCCACCAAGGTGGTGTCCGAGGGCTCCATCGGCTCGAACCTGCGCCGCATCGAGGCCATCACGGGCTACGGGCCCGTCGAGCGCATCCGGCGCGAGGAGGCCGAGCTGGCCGCCGCCGCCGAGCTGGTGGGGGTCCCCCGACCCGAGCTGCTCGAGGGCATCGACAAGCGCCTGGCCGAGCTGCGGGACCTGCGCGCCGAGGTGAAGGCGCTCCGGTCGCAGCTGGCCAGCGGTGGGGCCGCCGACCTGGCCGCCCAGGCGGTCGACGGCATCGTGGTGGCCCGGGTCGACGGGCTCGGCCGCGACGACCTGCGCAGCCTCGGCGTAGCGGTCCGCGACCGCCCCGACATCCGCGCGGTGGTGCTCATCGGTGCCCCCGAGGGGGGCGGCGTGGCCCTGGTGGCGGCGGCCACCAAGGAGAGCGGCCTCGATGCCGGCGGGCTCATCGGCGACGCGGCGCGAGCCGTCGGCGGCGGCGGCGGCAAGAACCCCGAGCTGGCCGTGGCCGGCGGCAAGGACCCGTCCAAGATCGACGACGCGCTCGACCTGGCCCGCGCTGCGGCCGGGATCGCCTAGCCCGACCCGTGCGCGTGCTGGCCCTCGACCTCGGCGCGCGGCGCATCGGCGTGGCGGTGTCCGACGCCGACGAGCGGGTGGCCACGCCGGTCGCCGTGCTCGAACGCCTCCGGGACCGGCCCCGCCAGCACCGGGAGATCGCCGAGCTGATCCAGGAGTGGGACGCCGAGCTGCTCCTGCTGGGGCTCCCGATCGACCTCCAGGGCGACGTGGGCCCGGCGGCCTCGGGGGTGCTGGCCGAGCGCGACGAGCTGGCCGCGGTGGTCGGGGTGCCGGTGGAGGTGCACGACGAGCGCCTCACCACGCGCATCGCCGATCGGGCCCTCCGCGAGCGCGGCGACCTCGACGGCCGGGCCCGCCGCAAGGTCGTCGACATGGTGGCCGCCGCGGTCATCCTGCAGGATTGGTTGGATCGACGCGCCGCCGCCGGCGCGCGCCCCGAGGAGGAACCCAGCACGTGACCAGCAACGGCGCCGCACCCCGGGCCCGCGAGTGGGCCCTCGCCCCCGAGGCGGTCGCGTGACCGATCGTGGCGCCCGCCCACCCGGCGGCGGCCCCGGCGACGACGACATCTGGGCGGAGCCCGCGGCGGCCGGCCCCGGCCCGTCGACCCCGCCCGGCCGCCGGGGCCCGGCCCGTCCGCCGCGCTCGGGCCCGGCCCGACCACCCCGACGGAGCCGTGGCGCGGCGCGCCCCGACGCGCCGACCCCGGGGCGTCGCACCCGTCCCGGCCGCCCCGGCGGCGTCCCCACCGATCCCACCTCCGGCCCGGTGGCCACGGTCGTGGCCGACCCGGTGGTCGCCGACGACGGCTACGAGTACGAGGACCTGCCGGCCGAGGGCTCGCTGCCCCGGTGGCTGGTGGTGCTGATCGCCTTCGCCCTGCTCGTGGCGGCCGTGGTGGGCGGCGCCTGGTGGTGGTACGACCGGCAGATCGACCCGCCCGGGAGCCCGGGCGACGCGGTCTCGGTCGAGATCCCGCGCGGCTCGTCCACCAGCGGCATCGGCTCCATCCTCGAGTCGCAGGGCGTGATCCCGAACGCCTTCGTCTTCAACATCTACGCGGGCCGCCAGGACGCGGGCCCGTTCGAGGCGGGCGTCTACCGCCTCCGCCGCAACTCCGACCTCGACCTCGTGCTCGACACCATGGCGAAGGGTCCCACCGGCGCGGCCGCGTCCACCGAGGTGGTGCGGGTGTCGATCCCCGAGGGCCTCACCGTGGACCAGCTCCTCGCCCGGGTCGGCGAGCAGGTCGGCCGCTTCGACCCGGAGCGGCTGCGCGCCGCCGTCGACGAGGGTGCGGTCCCCACGTCCCTGCGCCCCGACGACCAGAAGTCCTACGAGGGCCTGCTCTTCCCGGCCACCTACGAGGTGGGCGGCAGCACCACCGAGGCCGACTTCCTCGGGCAGCTCTCCGACGAGATGCAGACCCGGGTGGCCGGGCTCGACCCCGACGCCGCCAAGGCGCGCATCCGCGAGCGCTACGGCATCGACCTGTCCACCTACGACCTCCTGATCGTGGCCTCGCTCGTGCAGGCCGAGGCCGGCAACGTCGACGAGGCGCCGAAGATCGCCACCGTGATCTACAACCGGCTGGCCGAGGACTCCACCGCGTGGACGCTCGGCATCGACGCCTCCGACGCCTACGGCGCCGAGCAGGCGGGCGTCGACCTCCCGACGTACCAGCAGGGCGACGGCGCCTACAACACCCGTCGGGTGAAGGGCCTGCCGCCCACGCCGATCGCCGCGCCGGGCGACTTCGCCCTCGACGCCGCGTTCGACCCGGCCAAAGGCGACTGGATGTACTACGTCCTCACCGAGCCCCGCGTCCACACCTTCGCGGTCACCGACGCCGAGTTCCAGGCGGCCAAGTCGATCTGCGTCCAGAAGGACCTCGGCTGTGGCTGACGGCGGCCCGGTGGCCGTCCCCGTGCGGGGGAGCACCCGGGTCGCCGCCGTCATCGGCTCGCCGGTGTCGCACTCGCGGTCGCCCGTGCTGGCCAACGCCGCGTTCCGGGCGGCCGGCCTCGACTGGGTGTTCGTGGCCCTCGAGGTGGCGGCCGGCGCCGGCGCGGCGGCCATCGAGGCGGCTCGCACCCTCGGGCTCGGCGGCCTGATGGTCACCATGCCCCACAAGGCCGACGTGATCCACGCGCTCGATCGCCTCACGCCCGCGGCAGCCGCCCTCGGCGCGGTCAACTCCGTGGCCTGGGTGGGCACCGACCTGGTGGGCGACAACACCGACGGGCCCGGTCTGGTGGCCTCGCTCCGCCTCGACGACGGCATCGACGTGGCGGACCGGCGCTGCGTGGTCCTCGGGGCCGGCGGGGCCGCCCGCTCGGTCGCCTGGGCCCTCGGCGACGCCGGCGCCGCCGACGTCGCCGTGGTCAACCGCACCCCGGCCCGGGCCGAGACGGCCGCCGCCCTCGCCGGCCCGGTGGGCCGGGTGGGCACCGCCGCCGACCTGTCCGCCGCCGACCTGATCGTGAACGCCACCTCGGTGGGCATGGGCTCGGCGCCCGATGCCGAGGGGCCGATCCCGCTCGACCCGGCGGTGCTGCGCCCCGGCCAGGTCGTGGTCGACCTCGTCTACCAGCCGCTCGCCACCCCGCTCCTGCGCGCCGCGGCGGCGGCCGGGGCCCGGCCCGTCGACGGTCTCGGCATGTTGGTGCACCAAGCCGCGCTGTCCGTCGAACGGTGGACGGGCACGCCTCCTGACCTGGCCGTCATGGCCGCGGCCGCTCGGGCCTGACGGCGCCGATCGGCGGCCGCGATGGCTGGAACCCTTGAGATGAGGGAGGATGGTGCCGATGGAAGCGTCAACATCCGGTAGCCAGCACACCTCTCGAGGAGGTACCCCGATGGCCCTTCAGGGCGATCTCGAATCCTTTGCCCTTCCCGACGTGCTCCGGCTGCTTGCCGGCACGGGGAAGTCCGGTCGCCTCGAGGTGACGCACGATCCCGGCTCCGGCGAGGTCTGGCTGCAGGATGGCCTCCTGGTCGGCGGCAGCGTCACCTCGGCGCCCCACGCCACCAGCCCGGCCGACGTGGTCTTCGAGCTGCTGCGCTTCAACGGCGGGCAGTTCGCCTTCGACGACAGCGAGGAGCTCGTCGACGAGGGCGAGCGCGTGCCGGTCGACGAGGTCATCGGTGCCGCCGAGGCCCTCGTGGCGGAGTGGACCGAGATCGAGGTCGTCGTGCCGTCGGTCCACGGGTGGGTCACCCTCGCCGAGGAGCTCCCCGGCGACGAGGCCACCATCTCCGCCGACGACTGGCGGCTCCTGGCCGGATTGGCGCCGGGCGCCACCGTCCGTGCCATCGGTGAGGTCCTCGAGGTCACCGACCTGGTGGCGTCGCGACGGGTGAAGGGCCTGGTCGAGGCCGGCCTGGTCGCCCTGGGCGAGGCGCCCGAGGGTGCCCTGGAAGAGGACGAGTTCCCCGCCCCCGTGGCGGTGGCCGAGCCGGACCACGACGACCTCGCGATCCTGAGCGCCGAGGACGGCCCCGTCATCCTCGAGACGAGCGACGACGCCCTCCTGCCCGAGCCGCTGCCCGGCGAGGGCACCTCGTTCGTCGACGACATCGAGAGCGGGGCGGCCGTCGACGGCCGCTCGTTCGAGGCGCACGAGCCCGAGGCCGCCTACGAGCCCTTCGAGGCCCCGGCGGTCCCCGAGACCGCCCCCGAGGCGGTGGCCGAGCCCGTGGCCGACGTCCGCTTCGACGCCGAGCCGTCCCCCTGGTCCTACGACGCCCCCCTCGACCAGCTGCCCCCGCCGCCCGCCGAGGGCGCGCCGGCCTGGCAGGAATCCGAGGGCTCCTCGTGGGGCGAGCTGCAGGAGCACCCCACCGGGTGGGGAGAGGCCGAGCTGGCCGCCCTCGCCGGGATGGACGACGACGAGGCGGCCGAGGCCGCCCACGTCGCCCAGGCCGAGGCCAAGCCGGCCGAGGACGACCGGGGCTCGCTGCTGAAGTTCCTGTCGAGCGTCAAGCCCTGAGCCACTCCGTGGTCCGCCCCACGGCCGGTGCCCCCGTGCACCGGCCGTCGGGGCCCCACCGGTAGGGTCGCCGCCCATGTCCGACGCTGCCCTGCTGCCCCTTCTCGCGCTGCTCGGCCTGCTCGTCGGCTCGTTCGTCAACGTGGTGATCGTGCGGGTCCCCGCCGGTGAGTCGCTGGTCCGGCCCCGATCGAAGTGCCCGCTCTGCGAGGCGCCGATCGCGCCGAGGGACAACGTCCCGGTGCTGTCGTGGCTCCTCCTGCGGGGCCGGTGCCGCTCCTGCGCCGAGCGCATCCCGGCGGGCTACCCCCTGGTGGAGCTGGCCAACGCCCTGCTCTGGGTGGCGGCCGGGCTCCGCTTCGGCGCCTCCTGGGAGCTGGTGGCCTACGCCCTGGTCTTCTCGGTCCTGCTCGCCTTGTCGGTGATCGACCTCGAGCTGTACCTCCTGCCGAACCGGATCACCTACCCCTCGGTCCTGGTGTCGCTGCTGGCGGTGGCGCCCCTGGCCTTCCTCGCCACCGACCGCCCCGGCCCCCGGATCGTCGGCGCCCTGGTGGGCGGCCTCGGCTACTTCCTCTTCCTGGCCATCATGTTGTTCGCCTGGGAGCTGGTGGTGCACAAGGAGGGGATGGGGATGGGCGACGTGAAGCTGGCCGCCCTCCTCGGCATCTGGACGGGATGGATCCACCCCGTCCTGGTGCCCTACGCCCTGGCTGCCGCCAGCGTGATCGGGCTGGTGGTGGGGACGGCGATCCTGGTGGTCCGCCGGTCGAACCGCCCGTACCCCTTCGGGCCCTGGCTGGCCATCGGCGCGGTGCTGGTGATCCTCGCCAGCGGGCCGATCCTCGACCGCCTCTACATCGAAGATCCCACCGCGACAAGGGGTTCGTCGGCCCAGGAGGTCGGCCGGTAGCGTTGCGCTGTGCTCCGCTACCTGACCGCTGGTGAGTCCCACGGCCCGGCCCTGATCGTGGTGGTCGAGGGGCTGCCCGCCGGCCTGGAGATCGCCACCGACGACATCGCCGCCGAACTGGCCCGGCGGCGGCTCGGCTACGGCCGCGGCCCCCGGATGCGCTTCGAGCAGGACGTCGTCACCCTGGTCGGCGGCGTCCGCCACGGGCGCACCCTCGGCTCGCCCGTGGCCATCGAGATCGCCAACTCGGAGTGGACGCGCAACCCCGAGAAGTGGGGCACCGAGATGTCGCCCGCCGCGGCCGACGGGCCCACCACGGCGCCCCTCACCCAGATCCGGCCCGGTCACGCCGACCTCGCCGGGATGCAGAAGTACGGCTTCACCGACGCCCGCGACGTGCTCGAGCGGGCGTCGGCCCGCGAGACGGCCGCCCGCGTGGCCGCCGGCACCCTCGCCAAGAAGCTCCTCGCCACCCTCGGCGTGCAGATCGTGTCGCACGTGGTGCAGATGGGCTCGGCCCGGGCCGAGGGCGGCGTCCGGCCCGGCCCCGACGACGGTGACCTGGTCGACGCCAACGAGGTCCGCTGCCTCGATCCCGAGGCCGCCCAGGCGATGGTGAACGAGATCAAGGAGGCGGCCAAGGACGGAGACTCGCTCGGTGGGGTGGTCGAGGCCATCGCCTACGGCGTGCCCGTCGGGTTAGGAAGCCACGTCCACTGGGACCGCAAGCTCGACGCCGCCCTGGCCCAGGCCGTCATGAGCATCCAGGCGATCAAGGGCGTGGAGATCGGCGACGGCTTCGACGTGGCCGGGCGGCGGGGGAGCGATGCCCACGATCCCGTCACCTGGACGCCCGAGGGCGGCTACGAGCGCGGCTCGGCGCTGGCGGGCGGGGTCGAGGGGGGCATGTCCACCGGCGAGCCGCTCGTGGTCCGGGCCGCCATGAAGCCCCTGGCCACCCTCAACCGGCCCACCCTCGCCACCGTCGACACGCGCACCAAGGAAGCGGGCGTCTCGTTCAAGGAGCGCACCGACGTCACCGCGGTGCCGGCCTGTGGCGTCGTCACCGAGCACATGGTGGCGCTGGTGCTGGCTCAGGAGGCCACCCGCAAGTTCGGGGGTGACTCGGTCGACGAGTTCACCCGCAACCACCGGTCGTTCCTGGACGCGCTGGCGGCCGGTCCCGTCGGTGCCTGACGCCACGCCGGCCCCGGCCCCGGCACCGGTGGTGGCCGAGCCCGAGGCCGAGGCCCGGGTCGAGACCGGGCCCGAGCGCCCGATGGGGGACCCCGAGGGCACCGATGCCCGGACCGAGGGCCACGGTGCGGAGCTCGGCGCCGACCGGTGGTCGGTGGGCGCGGGCGGCGCGCCACCCCACGTCGTACTGGTGGGCCTCATGGGGTCCGGCAAGACCACCGTGGGCAAGAAGCTGGCGAGGCTGGTGGGCCACCGCTTCGTCGACGCCGACGTGGAGCTCGAGGCCCGGACCGGGCGGTCCGTGGCCGACTGGTTCGCCGAGGGCGAGGACGCCTTCCGCGACGCCGAGGGAGCCCTCCTGGCGTCGCTCCTCGCCGAGGCCGACCCGCTGGTGGTCGGCGCCGGCGGCGGGGTGGTGGTGCGGGCCCGGAGCCGGGCCCTCCTCGCCGGCCGCCGCGCCGTGGTGGTGTACCTCCACGGCGATCCCGCCTTCCTCGCCTCGCGGGCCCAGGCCAAGCCCCACCGGCCCCTGCTGGCCGACGCCGACCCGGCGGCGGTGTTCGACCGGCTCTACGCCGAGCGCGACGGCTGGTACCGCGAGGTGGCCGACGTCGTCGTCCAGGTGCGCCCGGCCCACGAGGCCGGGACCCGCCCCAAGTGGCGGCTCGCCGAGCAGGTGGCCGAGTCGCTGGTGGCCCTGGGCGCCGTCGACCCCGCCCGGGTGGTTGCGGTCGAGGCGGTCCAGCCGTGATCGAGCTCGAGGTGCCGCTCGGCGACCGCAGCTACCCCGTGCTGGTGGGCGCCGGCGCGCGCCACCGCCTGCTCGAGGTGCTCCCCACGGGGGTGGCCCGCGTCGCCGTGGTCACCCAGGCCTCGATCCCGGTGGTGGTCGATCCCGGGGTGGAGCACCGCACCTTCACCATGGGTGAGGGTGAGCACGGCAAGGACCTCGGCACCGTGGAGGACCTCTGCCGGGACTGGGCCCAGTGGGGCCTCACCCGCGGCGATTGCGTGGTCGCCGTCGGCGGCGGCGTGGTCACCGACACCGCCGGCTTCGCCGCCGCCGTCTACCACCGGGGCGTGCCCGTGGTGCACGTGTCCACCACGCTGCTGGGCCAGGTCGATGCCGCCATCGGTGGCAAGACCGGCGTGAACCTGCCCGAGGGCAAGAACCTCGTCGGCGCCTTCTGGCAGCCCCACGCGGTGATCTGCGACACCGACGTGCTCGCCACCCTGCCGCCCCGGGAGTATCGCAACGGCCAGGGCGAGATGGCCAAGTACGCCTTCCTGGGCGTGGACGACCTCCCCGACCTGCCGCTCGACGAGGCGGTGGCCGCGTGCGTGGCCTGCAAGGCCGAGGTGGTCGGCGCCGACGAGCGCGAGGGCGGGCGCCGGGCCATCCTCAACTACGGCCACACCCTGGGCCACGCCCTCGAGACCGCGGGCGACTACGACCTCCGCCACGGCGAGGCGGTGGCCATCGGCCTCGTGTACGCCGCCGAGCTGGCCCTCCGGCTCGGGCGCATCGATGCCGCCCGGGTGGCCGAGCACCGCCGGGTGGTCGCCTCCTACGACCTGCCGATGTCGCTGCCCCCGGGCTCGGACCCCGAGGCCCTGGTGGCGCTGTTCGCGCGCGACAAGAAGGCCGTCGGCGGCACCACCTTCGTGCTCGACGGGCCGCAGGGGGTCGAGCCGGTCAAGGTCACCGACCGCGCCGTGCTGCTCGCCGCCCTCGACGTGCTCCGATGACCTCCGGACCACCCGACGCCCCGCTCGTGCTGCTGCTGTCGGGGCCCAACCTCAACCTGCTCGGTGCGCGCGAACCGGCGGTGTACGGCACCGCCACCCTCGCCGAGCACGTGGCCACCGCGGCGGCGGCGGCCGAGGGCCACGGGCTGGCCCTCGAGCACCTCCAGTCCAACCACGAGGGCGTACTCGTCGACGCCATCCAGGGCGCCCGGGGCCGCTGCGCGGCCATCGTCATCAACCCCGGCGCCCTCACCCACTACGCCTGGTCCCTCCACGACGCCCTCGCGGCCTTCGACGGACCGGTCGTGGAGCTCCACCTCTCCGACCCGAAGACCCGTGAGCCGTGGCGCCACCTGTCGGTGATCGAGCCGGTGGCGGCGCAGACCGTCGCCGGCCACGGCGGCGACGGCTACCGGCTGGCCCTCGACCACGTCGCCGCCCTCCTCGGCCCCTGAGCAGCATCGACGGCGCTCCACCCACCGGGAGGCCCCGGGAGGCTGCCGTAGGCTGATCGGGCCGTTCACCGACCGGAGACCCCGTGCCCGATCCCGCCGTCGCCCACCCCGACCCCAGCTCCCTCGCGCCCTTGGAGGTCCCGGCCCGGGCCGAGCGGCTGCAGGACCGCCTGGGCGAGGCGGAGATCGACGCCCTGCTCGTCACCGAGCTCACCAACATCCGGTACCTCACCGGCTTCACCGGGTCGGCCGCGCTGCTGCTGGTGGCGCCCAGCGGGCTGACGTTCGTGACCGATGGCCGCTACGGCCAGCAGGCCGAGGACCAGCTGGCGGCCGCCGGGGTCCGGGCCACGATCGAGGTCTCGGGCACCGCCCAACGGGACCTGCTGGCGGCGGCGGCGGGCGGGGCCGGGGTCGCCCGGCTGGGCCTCGAGGCCGACGCGGTCACCTGGGCCGCCCAGCGCGCCTACGACGAGCACTGGTTCCCGAGCCTCGAGCTGGTGGCCACGACGGGCCTGGTGGGGGCGCTCCGCCTGCACAAGGACGAGGGCGAGGTGGCCCGCATCGGCGCGGCCTGCGCCATCGCCGACGCCGCCCTGGCCGAGGTCCGCCCCCTGTTGGCCGAGGCACCCACCGAGAGCGAGTTCGGGTTGGCGCTCGACACCGCCATGCGGCGGCTGGGGGCCGACGACGTGAGCTTCGAGACCATCGTGGCCTCGGGCCCCAACGGGGCTCGTCCCCACCACCGGCCGAGCCGCCGCACGATCGGGGCGGGCGACCTCGTGGTGATCGACTTCGGCGCCCTGGTCGACGGCTACCACTCCGACATGACCCGCACCGTCATGGTGGGGGAGCCCAGCCCCACCCAGGCCCGCATGTACGAGGTGGTCCTGGAGGCCCAGGCCGCCGGCGTGGCGGCGGTGGCCGACGGGGTGGCGGCCCGGGCGGTCGACGAGGCCTGCCGCGCCGTCATCGAGCGGGCCGGCTGGGGCGACGCGTTCCTGCACGGCACCGGGCACGGCGTGGGCCTCGACATCCACGAGGACCCCCGGGTCGGCCAGACCTCCACTGCTACGCTGTCGAGCCGCTGCGTGGTCACCGTCGAGCCGGGGGTGTACCTCCCCGAGCACGGGGGCGTGCGCATCGAGGACACCGTCGTGGTCACCCCCGACGGGTGCCGCCCCGTCACCCTGACCCACAAGTCCGCCGCGGTCTGACCGCCCTGCCCCGTCCCCAGAAGGAACCCCATGGCCATCACCACCAACGATCTCAAGAACGGCATGAGCCTCAACCTCTCCGAGGGCCTCTACCAGGTGGTCGAGTTCCAGCACGTCAAGCCCGGCAAGGGCGGCGCCTTCGTGCGCACCACGCTGCGCAACGTGCGCACGGGCGCCTCGCTCGACAAGACGTTCCGGGCCGGTGAGAAGGTCGAGCAGGCCATGATCGACAAGCGCGAGATGCAGTACCTGTACCACGACGGCACGGACTACGTGTTCATGGACAACCAGACCTACGACCAGCTGATCGTCACCTCCGCCTCCCTCGGTCCGGCGGCCGACTACCTCCGCGAGACCGACAGCGCCGTCCTGCAGATGTACGGCGACGAGATCGTCGGCGTGGACCTGCCCGCGGCGGTGGAGCTCACCGTCACCGAGACCGAGCCCGGTGTGCAGGGCGACCGCGTGTCGGGCGCCCGCAAGCCGGCCACCCTCGAGACCGGCAAGGTCGTGCAGGTGCCGCTGTTCGTCAACATCGGCGACAAGCTCCGCATCGACACCCGCTCCGGCGACTACATCACCCGGGCCTGACGTGCCCGAACCCCGAGACACCTTCCTGCCCCCGGAGATCGGGCTGGCCGACGACGACGTCCTGGAAGCGGTGGAGGTCACCGCCGAACCCGAGGAGGAGGACGAGGGTCCGCA
>JBBRFU010000105.1:0-13578 GCA_038241315.1 Acidimicrobiales bacterium
CGCGGCCTGCTCGACCTGGGCCACCGGCTCGACCTGGAGATCGTCGCCGAGGGCATCGAGGAGGTCGTGCAGCGTGACGGTCTCCGACGGGAGCACTGTGCGCTGGGTCAGGGCTTCCTGTTCTCCCGGCCCTTGCCCGCCACCGAGGCCGTGCGGCTCCTGGATGCGGTGCCGGTGCCGGCACCGTGAGCGGCGACGGCCGGCCGACCGTGGCAGCATCGACCGACTGACCCTCCCGCGGGTCGGGCCCGGCGGTCGCATGGGCCGAGGAAGCCGGCGTGGACCGATGAGTTCGCGACCCGCGCGCCGTCTCCCTGGGCATCCCCGACCGCTCGAAGGAGCCCACCATGCCCACCCGTGACGATGCCCCCCTCGGGGCGCCCTGCTGGATCGACCTGTTCTCGTCCGACATCGAGGCCGCCATCGCCTTCTACGGCGACCTGCTCGGGTGGACGTGCGAGGACAGCGGCCCCGAGTTCGGCCACTACCGCAACTTCTCCAAGGACGGCCACCGGGTGGCCGGCGGCATCGCCAACGACGGCTCGGGCGGCATGGCGGACGTCTGGACGGTCTACCTCGCCGTCGCCGACGCCCAGGCCACCGTCGACGCCGCCGCGGCGGCGGGGGGTGCCGTGCCCATGCCCCCCATGGAGATGGGCGCCCTCGGCTGGGCGGCGCTGATCACCGATGCCGGGGGCGCGGCCGTGGGGATCTGGCAGCCCGGCGAGCACCGGGGCTTCGGCCTGGTGGACGAGCCCGGCGCGCCGGCCTGGTTCGAGCTCCACACCCGCGCCTACGAGCCCAGCGTGGCCTTCTACGAGACGGTGTTCGGGTGGGACACGACGGTGGCCAGCGACGTCCCGGAGTTCCGCTACACGACGCTGGGCGACGGCGAGGACTCCGTGGCCGGGGTGATGGACGCCTCGGCCTTCCTGCCCGAGGGCGTGCCCGGCCAGTGGTCGGTGTACTTCCGGGTCGACGACGCCGACGCGTCGGTGGCCGAGGTGGCGCGGCTGGGCGGCTCGCTGGTGGCACCGCCCGAGGACACCCCGTACGGGCGGCTCGCCACGGTGGCCGACCCGACCGGCACGGCGTTCAAGCTGATCCAGCCCTGATCCCGGCTCGGCGTCCGCCGAAGGGTCAGTCCGTGGCGTCGAGGATCATGTCGGCGATGGGCTCCTCGGCGGCGAGGGCCCGCTCCTCGGCCTCGCGCCGGGCGCGGTGGGTCTTGGAGATGAAGCGGGTGTAGACCCACCAGCCGATGGCGGCGAGGAGGCCGGCCACCACGACGTACTGGATGACGCCGACGTACTCACCCACCTGCTCCCAGTTGTCGCCCAACTGGTAGCCGGCGCCGATCAGCACGACGTTCCACACCAGGCTGCCGATGGTGGTGTAGATGGTGAACGAGATGGGGGACATGCGACGGAAGCCGGCCGGCACCGACACCAGTGAACGGATCAGCGGGATGCACCGGCAGATCAGCACGGCGATGGTGGAGCGGTCGTCGAACCAGGCGTTGGCCCGGTCGAGGTCCTTCGGCTTCACGCCCACCCAGCGCCCGTAGCGCACGGTGAGGGCCCGGAGCCGGACCTCGCCGATGGCGGCGGCGATCAGGTAGAGGGCCCAGGCGCCGATCACCGAGCCGACGGTGGCGGCGGCGATCATCCCCCACACGTTGGCGTCGCCGTTGGCCGCGGCGAACCCGGCTGCGGGCAGCACGACCTCCGACGGGATCGGGGGGAAGACGTTCTCCACGGCGACGAGGAGGGCGACCCCGAGGTAGCCGATGGCCTCGATGACGTCGACGACCCACTCGGTGAGGTCGCCGGTGATGAAGTCGGAGAGCCCGGCGAGGATCATCGGCGAGGCCCCCGGACGGGGAGGGGCACGCTGGGCGGGGGGTTGGGTGCGATGGGCACGGGTCTCCTCGGGAAGGGGGGTGAGCGAGCGGCGGCCGCCTCCGCTCGGGAGCGGCGCCCGCCAGGGCCGGTGGGCCGGTCGCTCCGACGGCCGCCGATCCTACCGGTCGCCCCCGCCCGGGGCGGGATCACCGGGTGGGCCGATTCTCCGACCGGCGCCGGTCGGGGCCCGCCGACTACGGCGGTCGGCCGCTGTGGCCGTAGCCTCGCGGGCGATGTCGCGGTACCGCTTCGCCCTCCGGCCCCGGTGGATCCTGTCCCACCTCTTCGTGCTCGCGCTGGTGGCCGCCATGGTCGCCGCGTGCCTCTGGCAGATCGCCCGACTCGGGGAGAAGCAGGACCGCAACGAGGTGGTGGCCAGTCGCACCGCGGAGGCGGTGGTCGATGTGGCCTCCCTCGCCCGCCCCGGAGACTTCACGGGCGCCGCCGCTGCGGAGTACCGGCGCGTCACCGCCACCGGCACCTACCGCGCCGATCAGGAGGTGCTGGTGCGCTCCCGGAGCCGCGACGGCGCCCCGGGCTCCTGGGTGCTCACGCCCCTCGAGCTCGACGACGGCTCGTCGGTGGTGGTCAACCGGGGGTGGATCTCGAACAGCGGCCAGCTCGAGGCGGTGCCCGACCGCTTCACGGCGCCTCCTGGCGAGGTCACGGTTACCGGGCTGGTGCGGCGCACCGAGACGCGCGGCAGCTTCGGGCCCGCCGACCCCGACGAGGGCACGCTCACCAACCTGGCGCGCGCCGACATCGCCCGGCTCGACCAGCAGGTCCCCGAGGACCTGCTGCCGCTCTACGTGCAGCTGGAGGCGCAGCGGCCGCCTGCGGCCGCCGCGGGGGACGCGCCCACGCCGGTGCCGGTGCCGGCGCTCGACGAGGGGCCGCACCTGTCCTACGCCGTGCAGTGGGCCATCTTCGCCACCGTGGCGCTGGTGGGTTACCCGCTGATCCTGCGGCGGCGGGCCCGCGAGCTCGAGCGGGAGGGCCCCGCCGACAGGATCGACCTCGATGGCCCCGATCCGCGCGACCAGCCGGCGCCGGGCGACCCGCGCCTCGACGACGTCTCCGGGGCCGGCCGGGCCGCCGACCCCAAGGCCTGACGCCCGGACGCCCGGACGCCCGATCGCTCAGCCGGGCTGGGTGTCCTCGAGGCGCATGACCAGCACGGGGCAGGGCGCGTGGTGGAGCACGTGGTTGCTGACCGAGCCGATCAGCACCCGCTGCAGCCAGCCGTGGCCGTGCGACCCCATCACCACCACGTCGGCACCCACCCGACCGGCCACGTCGCAGATGGTGGGGCCCGGCTCCCCGGTCTCGATGATCGGCTCGGCCTCGACCTCGAGGACCTGGCTGAGCTGCGCCAGCTCGTCGGAGCTCTCCGCCCGCTCCTCCTGCTCGATCTCCTCCTCCAGCGCCGGGTCGACGATGACGGGGTGGCTGTCCATCGGGCTTGCGGTGGCCGCGGTGACGAAGGCGGGGGGCACCACGGCGAGGGCCAGGAACCGGTGGTCGCGCCCCAGCAGCTCGACGCCCTTCACCATGGCGGCGAGGGAGAGGTCGGACCCATCGGTGGTCAGGAGCACGGTGGACATGGCGACATGCTCGCACAGGGCCGAGCCCTGCTCGCGGCCCTCGGCACTAGCCTCCCGCCGTGCCTGACGACGCCCGCAGCCGGATCCTGGCGGCCACCGTGGCGTGCCTCGGGCGCTACGGGATCGCCAAGACCACGGTGGACGACGCGGCCCGAGCGGCCGGGGTGGCCCGGGCCACGGTCTACCGGCAGTTCCCCGACGGCAAGGACCAGCTGATCAGCGAGGCGATCACGTGGGCCGTCGCCCAGTTCTTCACCGAGCTGGCCCACGCCGTCGACGACTCGCCCGACTTCGCCACGCTCCTCGAGCGGGCGCTGGCCCACGCCCACCGGGCGGTCGACGAGCACGAGGTGCTCCAGAAGGTGCTCGAGACCGAGCCGGAGCGGTTGCTGCCCCAGCTCACGCAGTCGGCGCCGATGATGCAGCTGGCCATCCGCGGCTACTTCGCGGAGAAGCTGCGGGGCGAGCGGCTCCGACCCGGCGTCGACCCCGACCGGGCCGCCGACTGGCTGGCGCGCATGGGGCTCTCGTTCATCCTCGCCGAGGGGGGCTGGGACCTCACCGACCCGGCGGCCGTCCGCCGCCTCGTGCGCGACGAGCTCCTCGTGGCCGTGCTGGCCGACCCGACGGTGGTCGACGTGACGGAGGTCACGAAGTAGGTCGTTGACGATGAGACAGATCGAGTCTTAGTGTCTCATCCATGCCCCTCGACACCACGGTGTCGCCGGTCGTCCTCCCAGAGGTCGAGGCGGCGCCCGACGAGCTCACCGAGCGCATCCTCGACGGTGCGCTGACGCTCGTGGCGCGATGGGGCGTGGGCAAGACCGCCCTCGCCGACGTCGCCAAGGAGGCCGGCTGCTCGCGGGCCACGGTCTACCGGGCGTTCCCCGGCGGCAAGCAGCACCTCTTCCTCGCCCTCGCCCGGCGCGAGCTCGCCACCTACCTCGACGCGGTGCTCGAGGCGATCGACGCCGGCGAGGACCTCGCCGATGCCCTGACCCGGGGGATGGTGGTGGCCACCCGGCTGATCCGCGACCACGACGCCACCCAGTTCGTGCTCGAGCACGAGCCCGGCCTGCTGCTGCCGTTCCTGGGCTTCAAGCAGGTCGACGTGCTCTACGCCCACACCGAGATGGTGATCGGGCCGCACCTCGAGCGGTTCCTGCCCGCGGCGCGCGCCGCCTGGCTCTCGGAGTGGTGCGCCCGCCTGTTCATCACCTACCTGTTCAACCCCGATCCCGAGGTCGACCTCGGCGTGGTCGACCACGCCCGAGCCCTGCTCGCCGACTTCGTGCTGCCCTCGTTCGCGCCCACCCCTGCCACCTGAACCACTCCAAGGAGTCCCATGTCCACCAACGAAGAGCTCATCGGCCGAGCCGACATCAACGACCTCGAGGCCATCCTCGCCGTGTCCGCCTCGGACCAGCACGACTCCATCCGAGCCGTCAAGGACAACGCCGAGGCCATCTTCACGTGGGACTACGAGAAGGGGAAGCGCCCGGCGCTCAACAAGCTCTACGAGAAGGCCAAGGTCTCCATGTGGAACGGCGAGACCGACCTCGACTGGTCGATCGAGGTCGACCAGGCGCAGGTGGCCCGCGACAACATGGCGCTCAACAACTTCGGCGACGTGGACCTGAGCCACACGCCGTTCGCCAACTGGGGCGAGGACCAGTGGATGAACCTCGGCATGGAGTTCCAGAACTGGAGCCTCAGCCAGTTCATGCACGGCGAGCAGGGGGCGCTCATCTGCACCGCCAAGATCGTCGAGACCGTGCCGTGGATCGACGCCAAGTACTACGCGTCCACGCAGGTGATGGACGAGGCCCGCCACGTGGAGGTGTTCGCCAAGTACCTCGACACCAAGCTGAACGGCCACTACCCGCTCAACGCCCACCTGGGCCTGCTCCTCGACGACATCATCGAGGACTCCCGCTGGGACATGACCTACCTCGGCATGCAGATCATGGTGGAGGGCCTGGCCCTGGCCGCCTTCGGCTTCATGCACCAGATGACCACCGAGCCGCTGCTCAAGAAGCTGCTGCGCTACGTGATGAGCGACGAGGCCCGCCACGTCGCCTTCGGCGTGCTGTCGCTGAAGGAGTACTACGCCGAGTTGTCCGACGCCGAGATGCTCGAGCGCCAGGAGTTCGCCTTCGAGGCCGCCGTCCGCATGCGCGACCGCTTCATGCAGCAGGAGGTGTGGGAGCGCATGGGCCTCAAGCCCAAGGAGGTCCTGCCGCTCCTGATCGACAACCCGAACCGGCTGCTCTTCCAGCAGATGCTCTTCACCAAGATCGTGCCCAACTGCAAGAAGCTGGGCCTGCTCGACCGCAACGACGGGTGGCTCCGCAAGCGGTTCCAGGAGCTCGGCGTGATCGACTTCGAGCACCTCACCGACACGAGCGACGAGTACGAGTCGTTCGCGCTGGGCACCGCCGAGCTCTCCGATTCCACGGCGTCGATGACGGCCTGACCGATCCGGTTCGCAGGGGAACCACCGGTCGGCCACCCGGCCGACCGGACCGATCGTGGGGCGGCCCGACCGGGCCGCCCCACGGCCGCGCCAGGGCCCGTGAGCGGGGAACGGGTCCCGGGCGGCGAGACCGGGGCCGGTAGGGTTTCGGACATGTCCGCCCCTCACCCAGGTGCCCGCTGATGGCCCGGTTCGGTTCGGTGGTCACCGCCATGGTCACCCCGTTCGCCGCCGATGGTTCGCTGGACGCCGACGCCGCCGGTGCGCTCGCCCGGTGGCTGGTCGACCACGGCAACGACGCTCTCGTGCTGGCCGGCACCACGGGGGAGAGCGCCGTGCTCACCGACGACGAGCTCGTCGAGCTCTACCGGGCGGTGCGAGCTGCGGTCGACGTGCCGCTGATCGCCGGGTCCACCACCAACGACACCGCCCACAGCGTCGAACGCACCCGTGCCGCGGCCGACGCCGGCATGGACGCGGTGCTCGCCGTGGTGCCGTACTACAGCAGGCCGCCCCAGTCGGGCCTCGAGCTCCACTTCCGCGCCGTGGCGGCGGCCACCGACCTGCCCGTGATGCTCTACGACGTGCCCGGTCGCACCGCCCGCAAGCTCGAGACCGCCACGATCCTGCGCCTCGCCCGGGAGGTGCCCACCATCGTGGCCCTGAAGGACGCCGCCGGCGACCCCGCCGCCACGGCCCGGCTCATCGCCGAGGCCCCGGAGGGCTTCGAGGTCTACAGCGGCGACGAGCCCCTCAGCCTGGCCTTCGCGGCGTACGGCGCCGTCGGGGTGGTGGGCGTGTCCACCCACTGGACGGGCCGCCAGCAACAGGAGATGTGGGCCGCCTTCGCCAAGGGCGACGTGGCCACGGCGCGCCAGATCAACGCCCGCCTCCTGCCCAGCTACGCGTACATGAACAGCGACACCTGCGTGTTCTCCCAGGCCGTCAAGGTGGCCATGGGCGTGCTCGGCGTCCCGGTCGGCCAGTGCCGGCTGCCCCTCGGTCCCGCGCCCGCGGGCACCGACCTCCTCGCACGTCCCGTGCTCGACGAACTCGGATACCCCACCTGATGCCCACTCCCGTCTCGGTCACGTTCCTCGGCGGCCTCGGCGAGATCGGCCGCAACTGCGCGGCGATCGAGATCGACGGCAAGATCATGCTCCTCGACTGCGGGCTGATGTTCCCCGAGGCCGACATGTTGGGCGTCGACCTCGTCCTGCCCGACTTCTCCTGGCTGATCGAGCGCGGCGACGACATCGTCGGCTGCATCGTCACCCACGGCCACGAGGACCACCACGGCGCGCTGGCCTTCCTCCTCCGGGAGCTGTCGTTCCCGATCATCGGCTCGGCGCTCACCCTCGGCTTCGCGTCGAACCGCATCGACGAGGCCGGCCTCATGGCCAAGACCAAGCTGATCCCGGTCAAGGACAACGAGCGCCGGCAGTTCGGTCCCTTCGACTGCGAGTTCATCCCGGTCACCCACTCCGTGCCCCACGGCTTCGCCACCGCCTTCCACACCCCGCAGGGGACCATCCTCCACTCCGGCGACTGGAAGCTCGACCTCACGCCGGTCGACGGTCGCCTCACGGACCTCGCGGTCATGGGCGCCATCGCCCAGAACGAGGGCATCCGCCTGCTCCTGTCGGACTCCACCAACGCCGACCAGGCCGGCCACTCCCGGTCCGAGAAGACCGTCGGCAAGGTGCTCACCGACCTCTTCGCGGCCAACGAGGGGCGCCGGATCGTCACCGCGTGCTTCGCCAGCCACGTCCACCGGGTCCAGCAGATCGCCGACGCCGCCATCGCCCAGGGCCGCGTGGTCGCCACGCTCGGCATGTCGATGAAGAAGAACGTGCGCCTGGCCAAGGACATGGGGCTGCTGAAGATCCCCGACAACAAGCTCCTCGACATCGAGGACGTCAAGGGCATGGAGCCGGGCAAGGTCTGCGTGATCTCCACCGGGTCGCAGGGCGAGCCCATGTCGGCGCTGGCGAAGATGGCGTCGAGCGAGAGCCGCTGGCTCAAGCTCGACGAGCACGACACGGTGATCCTCTCCTCGCACCCCATCCCCGGCAACGAGATGAACGTCTCGAAGGTGATCGACGGGCTGGTCCGCCTCGGCGTGAAGGTCGTCCACTCCGGGCTGCACGACGTCCACGCCACCGGCCACGCCAAGTCGGAGGAGCTCAAGACGCTCCTGTCGATCGTGAAGCCGGAGTGGTTCGTGCCGGTGCACGGCGAGTACCGCCACCTCATGGCCCACGCCGAGCTGGGTCGGGTGATGGGCGTGAAGCCCGCCAACGTCTTCGTCTGCGAGGACGGCGACCGGGTGAAGCTCACCGACAAGGGCCTCCAGCGGGACGGCCGGGTGCCGGCGTCGTACACCTACGTCGACGGCATCGTGGGCGACGTGGGCCACGGCGTGCTGCGGGACCGCAAGGTGCTGGCCGAGGAGGGCGTGGTGGTGGTCATCGTCACCGTCGACCACGACGACGGCACCATCGTCAACGGCCCCGAGGTCATCACCAAGGGGTGGGTCTACGCCCCCGAGGCCGAGGCCCTGCTCGACGAGTGCCGCGACCACATCGCCAAGCTCGTCCTCTCGGCGCTCGACAAGGGTGACGACGACATCGAGTCGCTCCAGCGGGTCGTCCGGAAGGGCGCCGGCAAGTTCGTGAGCGACCGCACCAAGCGACGCCCGATGATCGTCCCGGTGGTGATGTCGCTGTAACCCACGACCGCGCTGCGGCGTCGGCCCCGCGCGTTCGCTACGCTCCGTAGCGAACGATGGAGGGGGACAGCCGGTGGGACAGGCGATGAGGCGACGGTTCGGGGTGCTCGTGGCGGCGATGGTGGCCGTGGCGGGGCTCAGCGGGTGCCTGCCCGCCGACGTGGAGGCCCTGGCCTCCGACGCCATGGGCGGCCGGGAGAACGACTCTGCGGGCGCGGCGTCGGCCCGGGCCTACCTGCTCGACCAGCTCCGCCCGATCAGCCAGGGCGCCGACACCAGTGCCTCCGGCGACGCCGCCTACCTGCAGCGGTTCTACGGCGGCACCAACGTCGTGGCGGTCATCCCGGGCACCGACCTGGCCCACCGCTACGTCGTGGTGGGCGCCCACTACGACGGGCTCGGCGACATGTGCCACACCGCGGACGCCGCCGACACCATCTGCAACGGGGCCACCGACAACGCCACCGGCGTGGCCGTGGTGCTCCGCCTGGCTCGCGAGCTGGCCGCCGAGCCGGGCCGCCGCTCGGTGGTGGTGGCGTTCTGGGACGGTGAGGAGGACGGCCTCCTGGGCTCCCGCCACTTCGTGATGGACCCGCTGGTGCCGCTCGACGCCGTGGAGGCCTACGTCAACTACGACATCCAGGGGGCCAACCTCCTCCCGAGCCTCCGCAGCTCCACCTTCGCCCTCGGCGCCGAGACCGGCGGCGCCCCGCTCGTGGCCGCCGTGTCGCGCAGCCGGGACCAGGGGGCCCTGCAGACCTCGATGCTCAGCGCCATCTTCGGCCAGGGCCGCAGCGATCACGTGGCCTTCTTGTCGAACGGCGTGCCGTCGGTGTTCTTCTCCGACTCCACCGGCCCCTGCTACCACACCGCCCAGGACGACGGATCGGTGGTCGACTACGGCAAGCTCCACCACCAGGCGGCGATGGGCTCCCGCCTGGTGCGCGACCTGGTCTCCACCTCCACGCCGCCGGCGTACACGCCGGGGCTGCCGCTGGCCACCTTCGACGACGCGGTGACCCTCAGCCAGGTGGTGGACCGCGCCTGGGCGGACCGAGACCGGTGGTCCGAGGCCGACGAGGCACGGGTGGCGCTGGCCCGCCAGAACTCGCAGCGGCTGATCGCCGACGGGCGGGCCGCGTTCGACGACACCGATCTGGCCACGATGCTGGGAGACGCGCTGGCCGTGGTGGCGGTGCTGAGCCGCGGCGAGTGCGACGGGTTCCTCACGCCGCCCTGACCTGCCTCGATCGAACAGGCGCGCGACCCTCCCTGCTTCTGTCGGGGGTCGCTGGTACCGTTTTGGCACTGTGACCGCCACCCGACGGACCCCGAGCACCAGCGGTGCCAAGAAGAAGCCCGCGGCGCGGTCGTCGGCCAAGCGGCCGCCGGCCAAGAAGCCGGCGCCCCGCAGCCGCAAGGCGCCGGCTCCGCCGCCGCGCCCGCCGTTCTCGGTCCGGGTGCTCGAGGCGCTGGCCGCGGCCAGCCGGGGCCACGGGGCCGACTTCGCCGGGCTCCTCTCGATCGTGGTCGGCCTGGTGGCCGGGCTGGGCGTGTACGCGTCGGCCGGCGGTCCCGCGGGCCGCGGGGTCGCCGACGCCATGGGCGTCCTGTTCGGCGCGGCGCGCGTGCTGGCCCCGCCGATCCTCGTGGCCGTGGGCATCCTCCTCGTGCGCGGTGCGCCCGAGCCCCGCCCGATCCACCCCGACGACCCCACCGTCGTGGCCGAGCCGGACCCCGACGTGCTGGAGCACCCCTTCGCCCGGTTCGCGCTGGGCGCCAGCCTCCTGGTGATCGCCGGCCTCGGCCTGCTGCACCTCGTCCGGGGCGCGCCGGAGCTCTCGGCGGGGTCGGACGCGCTGGCCGACAGCGCCGGCTACGCCGGGGCCGTCATCGGTGCGCCCCTCCACGGCCTCCTCGGTCGGGCCGGGTCCGGCCTGCTCCTCAGCGCGGTCGGCTTCGCCGGGGCCCTCGTGGTCACCCGCACCACCATCAGCGCCGTGGTCGGCCGCACCGCGGCGGGCGTGGCGGCCGGTGCCCGTCCGGTGGGCGGGGCGGCCCGCCGCGCCGTCGCCCGCCTGTTCCAGATCGGGGGCCAGGAAGACGGCCTCGAGCGCCCCGAGGCGCCGGCGTTCTCCGGGCCGGGTGCCGACGATGCCGCCGCCGAGGGCCTGGCGCCCGGCTTCTACGACCAGGACCACGACGCCGAGGCCGACGCGAAGCCGAAGCGGGTGCGCAAGCCCCGGGCCGTGCTGCCACCCCCAGACCCCGACACGCCGCCGGAGCAGCTGGAGATCGCCCTGCCGCCCAGCGTGCAGGCATCGAACTGGAAGCTCCCCCCGGCCAAGCTGCTCGTCCGCTCGGGCAGCCAGGCGGTGGATCGCACCGCCGTGGAGGAGACCGGTCGGCGCCTCGAGCACGCCCTCGCCGAGCACGGGGTGGAGACCCGCCTGGTGGGCATGACCGTCGGCCCCACCGTCACCCGCTTCGAGCTGGAGCTGGGACCGGGCGTGAAGGTGGCCCGGGTGACCAGCCTCCACAAGGACATCGCCTACGCCATGGCCACGCCCGACGTGCGGATCCTGGCCCCCATCCCGGGCAAGCAGGCCATCGGCGTCGAGATCCCCAACGTGCGCAAGCAGCTGGTGACGGTGGGCGACATCTTGATGAGCACCGAGGCCCGGGAGGCCACCCACCCGCTCGAGGTGGCCATCGGGCGAGACATCGACGGCAAGGCGATCCTGGCCAACCTCGCCGCCATGCCCCACATCCTCATCGCCGGCGCCACGGGCGCGGGCAAGTCCAGCTGCCTCAACTCGCTGCTCACGTCGATCCTGATGCGCTCCACGCCTGACCAGGTCCGCATGATCCTGGTCGACCCCAAGCGGGTGGAGATGGGCCAGTACAACAAGCTGCCCCACCTCCTCACCGAGGTGGTCACCGTGCCCAAGAAGGCGGCCAACGCCCTGGCCTGGGCCGTGCGCGAGATGGAGCGCCGCTACGACCTCCTGGCCGAGTGCGGCTTCCGCGACATCACCGGCTTCAACGCCGCCTTCGACCGCGGCGACCTCAACGACCCCAACGCCGAGCTGCTCGGCCCCGACGCCGAGTCGGTCACCACCTACGAGCGGATGCCGTTCATCCTGGTGGTGATCGACGAGCTGGCCGACCTGATGATGGTGGCGGCCCGAGACGTGGAGGAGTCGATCTGCCGGCTGGCCCAGATGGCCCGAGCGGTCGGCATCCACCTGGTGATCGCCACCCAGCGCCCGTCGGTCAACGTCATCACCGGCCTCATCAAGGCCAACGTGCCCGCCCGCCTCGCCTTCGCGGTCTCCAGCGCCACCGACTCCCGGGTCATCCTCGACCAGACGGGCGCGGAGCGGCTGCTGGGCAAGGGCGACATGTTGCTCCTCGGCCCGTCGTCGTCGGTCGCCCAGCGCGTCCAGGGCTCCTGGGTCACCGAGGAGGAGGTCCGCAACATCGCGGCCTTCTGGAAGCGCCAGGTGCCCGACCTCACCTACGCCGAAGACGTGCAGGGTGGCGACGACGGTGCCGGCACCCCGGGCCTCGGCTCCGGTGGTGGCGCGGGCTCGTCGGGCAGCGACGACGACGACGACCTGCTCGCCCAGGCCACCGAGCTGGTGGTCCGCAGCCAGTTGGGCTCCACCTCGATGCTCCAGCGCAAGCTCCGGGTGGGCTTCGCCCGCGCCGGGCGCCTCATGGACCTGCTCGAGGAGCGGGGCGTGGTGGGCCCGTCCACCGGGTCGAAGGCCCGGGACGTGCTCATGACCCCGGAGGAGCTCGAGGGCGGGGGCACCGAGGGCGGCGGCGACGACCTCGACGCCGCCCCCACGCCCACCGACGGCTGATCGGGCGGCTGATCGGCCCGCTGTCCGGCCCGCTGTCCGGCCGGCTGTCCGCTTCGGGCCGATCACGCGCGCTCACCCCTATGCTCCCGGGACACGTCATCACCACCAGGGGGTTCTGATGCGTCGACGTCTCGTCGTCAGCTTTCTCGCCGTGCTCGCGCTGCTCGTCACCGGGTGCGACTTCCGGCTCATGGATCCGCCCGGGGAGGGCGCGGTGCGCTACCGCGACCTGGTCTTCGCCTCGGCCACCACCACGAGCGACGTGGTCTACGGCACGGCCACCGGCGCGAACGGCCAGCCGGCCACGCTGCGCCTCGACCTCCGCCAGCCCACGGGCGACACCGTCGCAAAGCGGCCCGTCATCGTGCTCGTCCACGGTGGGTCGTTCGCCTTCGGCAGCAAGACCTCGGGCGAGATCGTCGACCAGGCCACCACGTTCGCCCGCAAGGGCTACGTCACCGCGTCGATCAACTACCGGCTCTCCTCGCCGGGCTGCACCTCGGTGGGCGCCGACTGCCTGAACGCCATCCGGCGGGCCCGGTCCGACGGGCAGGCCGCCGTGCGGTTCCTGCGCTCGAAGGCCGCGGACTACCGCCTCGACACCAGCCGCATCGCCATGGCCGGCACGTCCGCCGGAGCCATCACCGCCCTCGAGGTGGCCTACGGCTCCGACGACCTCGGCGACAACATGAGCCACCGGGGGTTCCCGTCGACCATCAAGTCGGCGGTCTCGCTGTCGGGCGGCAAGGTCTTCACCCTCGCCGACCCGGGCGAGCCCTCGGTGCTGTTGTTCCACGGCACCACCGACGCGCTCGTGCCCTACAGCTCGGCCGTCAACACGGTGAACGCCGCCGAGGCCGCCGGCCTCCACGCCGAGCTGACCACGTGGGAGGGCGAGGGGCACGTGCCCTACGTGCCGCACCGCGACCAGATCATCGACGAGACCACCAACTTCCTGTGGTGGACGATGAACCTGAAGGCCGCCGCGGCC
>JBBRFU010000106.1:0-13371 GCA_038241315.1 Acidimicrobiales bacterium
TCACCACGCCGGTGCGGCCGGCGGTGGGCGCCGGGGCCTCGACCAGCCGGGTCTCGCCATCGGACAGGTCCTGCAGGACAACCTTCGCCACGTTCGCTCCCCTGGTCTGGTGCAGCCGCTCACCCTACTTCCGCGCCCCGAGGGCTCCGAGCGCCCGGCGCGACGGCTCTGCCCACCGGGCGACCGTCACCCCCTCGGGGGGCAACCCCGCACGCTTCAGGTCGTCCTGCGGTGTCCGTGTACATTTCGCTGGTGGCAGCTCCTCCCGTGATCGGCGCACTGCCGAAGCGCTACCTGTTGATCCTGCCGACCCTCGTGGTGGCGGTGGCGGCATCGGTGGTGACCCCGCTGACGGACCGAGCCCTGGTGGCCGCCATCGGCCTGGTCGCGATGGGCCTGGCGTGCTGGGGCGACCGCCGACGGCTCGCTTGGTGCTGGGGCTTCCTGCTGCCGATCGACGTGGTGGCGGGCGTGCCCATCGAGCTCTTCGACGTGGCCCGCTTCGGGGGGCTGGTCTGGCTGTGCCTCGCGTACCGGCCCACCGTCGACGCCACGCGGTTCGCCATCGTCACCCGGCTGGCGGTGGTCGCCGGTGCGGTGGCGATCATCCGTGGGATCGGCTCGGTGGCCCGCCTCGATCGCTTCGGCATCTTCATCGCCTTCGTGATGCTCGTCGGGGCCATCACCGCGCCGTGGATCGCGGCGCGGGTGCGCGCCCACGTGCCGATCCTGGCCGGCTTCCTCGCCGGCGTGCTGCTCACCGCCACCGTGTCGATCATGCAGGCCCTCGACCTCCCCACGCTGCGCGAGGGCAACCAGTCCGGGAGCCGCTACCCGGGGCTCGCCTCCACCACCATGCTCACCACGTGGCACCTCGCCTTCGGGCTGATCATCGCCTGCTACTTCGTCAGCCAGCGCCGCCACCCCACCCTCTACCGGGTCACCGCCCTCGCCGTGTTGCCGGTCGCGGCCGTGAGCCTGGTGGTGAACGGGGCCCAGGGCGGCCTGCTCGGCCTGCTCGCCGCCGGCTTCTTCGTGGGCATCCGAGCGTGGCGCCAGCTGTCGTTCCGCACCGTGGCGCCCTTCGTGCTCGGGGGGCTGTGCCTGCTCGGCGCCACCGCCGTGGGGATCGCGGTCTTCGACGTGGAGACCCCCACCATCGACGGCATCTTCGGCGAGGGCGACTACAAGAACGAGCTGAGCCGCCTCGAGGTCAACCGCGACGGCATCCGGGAGCTGGCGGCCCACCCGCTCGTGGGCGTGGGGCGGACCAACTTCGAGGACGAGTACGACCTGGCGCCGCACTTCCTGCCGCTCGAGGCCGGCATCACCTCGGGGCTGCTGGGGTTCGTGGTCGCCGGCTACCTGCTCGTGTACCTCCTCGTGCTGGTGCTGAAGGGCCCCGCCACCAACCGTCCGTCGGCGTGGCTCGGGCTGGCGCTGGCCGGCGCCATGTGGTCCAACACGTTGATCGAGACGGGCGGTCCCTTCACGGGCCTCCCCCGGTTCTCGCTGCTGCTCATCGCCGTGCTGGCCGCGCGCGGTGAGGCCTGGGACGAGGACGACGACCTCGACGGCGAGGCCGACGGACACGAGGTGCCGGCGCGCCTGGCCGAGCGGCTGAGCGCGCTACGCCTGCGACGCCCCGTCGCCTAGGCGGTCCACCACCAGGCGGGCCACCCGGTCCGCGCTCGCTGCGTCCTGGTGGGTGTGGTGGAGGTCGAGCGCCGCCCGGCGTCGGTCCCGCCAGTGATCCTCGCCGGCGGCGAAGGCCACGAAGGCCGCCTCGAGATCCTCGAGGCAGGCCACGAGCGGCCCCGGCAGCAGCTCCTCGATCGACGAGAAGTAGAAGCCCCGGGTCTCTCGGTACTGGTCCAGGTCCGAGATGGCGAAGATCACCGGGCGATCCCGCAGGAGGAAGTCGACCCACACCGACGAGTGGTCGGTGATCAGGTAGTCGGCGTGGGCGAGCAGCTCGTAGAGGGTGAGGCCGGCCGCCCGGAGGTCGTCGTCGGTCCACACGTCGACGTTGGGGTGGTGGGCCCGCCCCGCGGGCGTCGCCAGGGGATGGGGCTTGACGATGGCGTGCATCCCGAGCCGGGCGAAGACGGCGTCGACGGCCTCGGGCGAGGCGCCGCGGAACTGGGTGACGGTGTCCTCGTCGATCCCGTCGAGGCTGCGCTCCTCGCCCGCGTGGGCCCGGAAGGTCGGCAGCCACACCACCAGAGGTCGGTCGCCGGCGAGGGCGGCCAGCGCCGCCGGGCGCGGCGCATCGGCGGCGCGCAGGAGGTCGTTGCGCGGGAGGCCCACCACCGCCACCTGTTCGGGGGCCAGGCCCCAGGTCTCGGCCAGGTGCACGGCGTGGAGCGGCGAGGTGGCGATCGTGAGGTCGGTCTGGTGGCGACCCACGTCGCTGTCGGGCTCGAGCCGCTTGATGGGCATCCCGTGCCACACGTTGACGAAGGTCTTGCGGGCGCTGGCCCGGCGTGACCCGAAGGCACCGTGGGTGTGGACGACCACCCGTGCCTGCCAGTAGGCACGGATGCCGCGCAGGCTCCGGGCCCGCACCACCGGGCACGGGACCGGGCCGGCGGGGCCCGGGTCGGTGTCACCGGAGACGAGGAGGGTGACCCGACGCTCGCCGAGGCGTTCCAGCGCCTCCACCACCTGCCGGGACTGGTCGTCGAAGTCCTGCCCGGCCCGCACGACCACGGCATCCCGCTTGGGCACGAGCCGGTCACCGAACGCCACCAGCGTGCTCAGGAGGCCCTCGCCGACCCGTCTCGACGTGCCGCCACCGTGCCCGATCGCCACTGCCACCTGCCTGTCCGCCTTGGTTCGCTCGCATCCGATCGACCGCCACGGTCGACCGCGGCGACCCGGCGGCGACGATGCTACCGGTCGGCCCACCTCCCCTCGGGCCACCCCACCCGTGGCAGACTCGTCCGCCGTACACCGACGTTCCCTGGAAGACCAGCGCACGTCACCTGTTGGTCACGTCCCCGCAACCTCCCGGAGGCCGAACTTGCCCACCACCGTCATCACCTTCGGCACCTTCGACGTGTTGCACGTGGGCCACCTCCGCATCTTCGAGCGGGCCCGGGCACTGGGGGACCGGCTCGTGGTCGGCGTGTCGTCCGACGACCTGAACGAGTCCAAGAAGGGCCGGGCGCCGGTGTTCACCGAGGGTGAGCGCCTGCACATCGTGTCGTCGCTGAAGCCGGTGGACGAGGTGTTCCTCGAGGAGAGCCTGGAGCGCAAGCGGGCCTACGTCCTCGAGCACGGCGCCGACATCTTGGTGATGGGCGACGACTGGGAGGGCCGCTTCGACGACCTGGCCGACGTGTGCAAGGTGGTCTACCTGCCCCGCACCCCGTCGGTGTCCACCACCGCCATCATCGAGAAGATCTCGGGTCCAGCGGGGTGAGCGGCCGGGGTCGGCTCACCGGCGGCCGGCGGGGCGGTTCCTCCGGGAGCCGAGGGTCCGCGGGCTCGCCGGTGGCCGGCCCGCCCAGCGGGGCGCCGGGCCCGGGGGCGACCGGCCCGCCCGATCCCTCGAGCCCGCCCGCGGGCAGGTCCCGCAGCGCCCGGGCGTAGCCCAGCCAGTACCACCCCACGTTCCACCACACCGAGATCAAGATGCCGTAGGCCAGCCCGCGCGCCTCCCAGAAGGTGGCGCCCACGATCGGGAGGGCGAGCGTGGTGGGGATGGTGAAGAGGCGGACCCGGAGCAGCTCCCGAGCGGCCGCCAGCGAGCGCAGGCCGGCGATGGCGCCGGCCATCGAGCCACCGGCCACCGAGGCCAGGCCCACGGGCACCAGGACGGTCCGGGCGCCGTCCCAGGTGCCGCCCAGCAGCAGTCGGCCCTGCGCCCCGTCGAGGGACAGGAACACCAGGAGCAGGCCGGCCGCCACGGCGGCGAAGACGACCGAGGCCGCCACGCAGGCGACGGTGAGCGCCCGGGCGGAGCGGGCGGCCGCCCGCCGACCCTCGGGGACGAGCACGATGTAGGCGCCGGTGAGCAAGATGTTGACCGGGCCGAAGATGGTCTGGGCACCCCGGATGCTGCCCACCGCGGTGACGTCCGCCGTCACCACCAGGACGTAGGACGCCACCAGTGCGGCACCGGCGCCCGTGATGAAGTCGAGCACGTAGCGGACGCTGAGGTCGCGGTTGCGGGTGATCCAGGCGATGCCGCTGCCCACCCGGGGCATCACGCCCTCGTGCACCACCCGCCGCCATCCGGCCAGCACCCCGGGAAGGGTCCACGCCAGGAGCATCGCCGGCGCCGACGCGGCACCGGCCATCACGAGCCCCCCGAAGCCGAGCACGAGGCCGGCGAACCAGGTGGCGTCGCTCACCACGGCAGACCGTGGGGTCCCCCGGGCGAACGCGGCGTACCGGAAGGTGTCCTGCACCAACAACCCCGGCATGGTGACGGCCAGCACGAAGAGGCACAACGCCGTGGCCCCGGACGTGAAGAGCGCGGCGAGGGCGAAGGCGACCGAGGCGGCCAGGCCCACCCACACCGCGGCGCCGGCGGCGTCCGCGTGGTTCCGCCGCACCTCCGCGCCCTCGCCGGGGCGCACCAGGAGCGCCTCCGAGCAGAGGGCACGGGTGACCCCGAGGGTGAGCGTGTACGAGACGAGGGCGAGCGAGTACGAGCCGAACTCCACGACGTCGAGGTACCGGGCGCCGAGCAGGAGGGCCACGAAGTTCGACCCGCTCGACAGGAGCTGGTCGACGACGCCGAGCGAGAGCCGACGGACGAACGCGCTCGCCCGGCTCACCCCGGCTCCGGTGCTCGGATCGGGACCGTCGACGGGTGGTCGACCGGGCACGCGGCGCGGAGGTGACCCAGGGTGACGGCGACCGTCCGGTCCCACCGGAAGCGCCGGGCGTGCTCCACGCCACGGGTGGCCCGATCGGCCCGCTCCGCCCAGGCCGTGTCGAGGGCGGCGGCCAGCGAGGCCGGATCCCCCTCGGCGAAGGTCACGGCGACGTCGCCGCAGAGCTCCCGGACGAGCTCGCACTCGGGGGCCACCACCACGCACCCCGAGCGCATGGCCTCCACCAGCGGGAGGCAGAACGACTCGAACGTGCCGCCCACCACCACCACGTCGGCCCGGCGGTAGGCGGCCTCGAGGTCCTCGCCGTAGGCCGGGCCGCAGAGGACGGAGGCGCCGAGCAGCTCGTCGGCCTCCGCCTCGAGGCGGGCGGCGTAGGCCGGGTCGGCGACGTTGCCGTAGACGCGCAGCGCCCAGGGCAGCCCCCCGGCCCGGGCGCGAGCCACCCCGGCGACGACGACCTCGATGCGCTTGTTGGCGATCACGTTGGCCACCACCATCGCCACCGGCTCCGGGTGGGCCTCGTCCGGGTCGATGCGACGGACGTGCTCGGGCGTGGAGCACCCGTGGTGCACCACCGCGGTGACCGCCACGACCGGGGCCGCGGCGTCGGCGATGGCCTGGGACACCGCGAGCACGGCCGACGCCCGCCGGGCGCTGCGACGGGCGACGTGGCGCAGCGCCGCCGCCGCGAGGGGTCCGCCCACCGCCGCGGAGCTCTCGAACCGGCGCCAGGCGTAGAGGTTCTGCAGGAGCACCACCGAGGGCACCGGCACCCTCGGCGCGGCGTCGCGGGGGAAAAGGGCCACGTGCGGCGCGTGGCGGCGGACGGCGCGCCGCAGCACCGACCCCCGGAGGACCCGGGCGCGCCAGGACCCGGGCGCATCCAGGTCGAGCGCGTCCACCGTGTGGCCGGCCGCGCGGAGCCCGTCCACGAGCTCGGGGCGGTCGTCGGCCCAGCGCCGGTCCACCAGCACCACGACGGCGACCCCCTGATCACCCACCGTGGCGGCCAGGCCGGCGGCGAACCCGGCCGCGTACGTGCCCGCCCCGCCCGGCGGCGCGACCGAGAGGTCCACCAGGACCCGGCAGGCCGACGCGGGCGGGGTCACCGCTCGGCGTCGATCGCTCGGGCCAGGTCCAGCGTCGCGGTGGCCGACGCGTGGACGTGGCGGGGGTCGTCGCCGGGCAGGTCCGCCACGATGCGTCGACCGAACTCCTCGTACATCAGCTCCAGGGCGCGGTACGGGTGGGTGGTGCGGTGGCGCAGCTGCCGGAAGCCCCGCTCGCTGGTGTAGGTGCGGAGGTCGTCGATGGTGGCGCTGGCGTCGTCGTGCCAGAACGAGCAGCGGTCCCGCACCCCCCGGCGGGGCGCGCCCTCGTGGCGGAGCGAGATCGTGGCGCTGGCCCCGTTGGTCAGCTCCAGCCCGAGGACGGTCTGGGTGGCGAGCCGGGTGGCCAGGGTGCGCACCACCGGCGAGTAGTCGTTCAGGAACAGGAAGTGGTCGATCCAGTGGCAGCCGTTGGAGACCACGGCGTTGCCCACGATCGGCCACCGGTACCAGTGCCGGGCCGGGAGCGGCACCTCGTACACGGTGGCCGCCATGGAGATCGGCACCCCGCCGAGGTCCTCGAGCAGGAGGCGGTTGAACGGCGAGTAGCGGCGCTGGAACGCCAGGTGGAGCCGGGCGTCCGGGTTGCGCTCCAGGGCCGCGAGCAGCTGCTCGAGCTGCGCCTCCGCCGAGGCGATGGGCTTCTCCACCACCACGTGGCGGACACCTCGGTCGAAGAGCGCGGCCGCCAGCGTGGGATGGGTGTGGTGGTAGCCGGCCACGACAGCGTGCTCGATGGCCTCGTCGGGGCGCGGCCAGCCCGCGGTGTCCCACCCGTGGGCGGCGTCGCCGCCCACCGGTCCGATCTGGAGCGGGCTCAGCTCGTGCACGCAGTCGAGGCGGAGGTGGCGACCGAGGTTGGGGATGACCTGCGTCTTGGCGTACTGCCCGTAGCCGAAGAGGTGGAAGCCCGGGCGCCCGTCGGGCTCCGACGGGGCGCCGGCCACCCGCTCCCGGATGGCGTCGGACGGCGGCACCGGCGACAGCGGGGCGTAGGCCGGGCTCGGCGGGGCGGCCACCAGGCCCACGATCGCCTCGCAGGCCGCGGCGCTGAGCGCGGCCGGGGTCCCCTCCTCGGGGTTCCAGCCGCCGATCGCCTCGAGCTCGTGGCGCACCGGCTCGGCCAGGCCCGCCCAGCGGCCTCCGGGGCCCGCGGGCGCGTAGTGGCCGGGGCCGCTGGCCAGCACCGCCGGCGGCGCATCGAACACGAGCTCCTGCGGCACCAGCAGCCGGTCCACGCCCAGCGGGGCCGCGGTGGCCACGAAGTGGACCGGCCCCCCGTCGGGCCCGGTGCCGCACCCGACGCTCACCCACGCGTCGTTGCGGGCCGACTCCTGCCGCCGGGACACGACCTTGCGGATCACGCGGCGCGGCCCGAGCATCCGGACGTAGTTCGCCAGCATCGCCAGCTTCGGCGGCCGGACGAAGAACTGGTCCTGGGCCGGCCCGAGGGCCACCTGACGGTGCACCGTGACCCGGACGCGCCCGTCGCGGGGCGTCTCGTCGAGGTAGCCGGACGTCCAGGCGTCGTTGCGGTACACGTGCACGTGGGGTTCCTCTCGATCGACGCCGCGTCCGGTTCGGGGGGATGCACGCCGTGGATCGGCGTCGGCACGCTAGCAGCAGCCCACCCGGCGGTGACCTGGGCCGCGAGGCCGTCGCGGAGCCCTCCGGACCGGCCCGGCGCGGCCGGACCACCCGTGGTCAGCAGGGTGAGATCGGGCCCGGTGGCCGCGGCCGCCCCGGCGTGCGCCGCGCCGCCCACCAGGCCTCGGCGGCCGGCGCCGGCTCCGGGTCACCGTGGGCCGGCCGCCGCTCGCGCCTCGTGCTGAACCGCCAGACGCCCCACGCCACGATCGCCGCCAGGCCACCGCGGGCGAAGAAGGTGAAGGTGCCCACCCAGCAGAGGTCGCCGAGGCTGGCCACCAGGCACACGAGGATGGTGGCGCGCCACCAGTCGTCGGGTCGGCGCAGCCCGGCCGCGGCGAGGCGGGCGTGGGCGCGGTCCAGCACCGCCAGGAACGCCCCCAGCACGAACGGCAGCAGGGCCAAGCCGCGGAGGCCGAAGTTCACGTAGAACTCCCCCTGGATCAGCGCGGCCATGGAGTGCTCCTTCGAGATGCGCTCCTCCCGCAGCAGCACCGGCCGCAGCACCTCCGTCAGCTCGGCCCCGAACCCCTTCGGCTTCTTCTCCCACCAGCTGCGGGGGATCGGGAGGGTCAAGGTGTTCAGGAAGGTCTTGCCGTAGCGGGGCCCCACGGCCTCCCCCCGGATGCTCTTCTGCACGTCGGGGTCGATGAGGACGAGCTCGGCCCAGGTGTCGAGCGGGGCGTACATCGACTCCAGGCCCTCGCCCGACGACAGCACGCTCTTGGACTCGGCGTTTCGGTCCCCGTCCTTCTCCAACCGGTTGAGCCCGGAGAACACCAAGAAGGCGGGGATCGCCAGCACCACCATCACCTTCTGGAGGCGCCGGGGCCGCACGAGGTTCCACGCCAGGAGGCTCGCCACCCCCAGGCCCGCCAGCGTGAGGCGGCCGCCGCCCTCGAACTCCAGCTGGATCCAGACGAACGGCACCACGACGGCCAGCCCCACCAGGATCGCGTCGCCATGCCAGCGCATCCGGACCCGGCGCGACGAGGCGGCCAGCACGAGCATCATCACGCCCGCCAGCCCGATGGCCGTGGCCGCGGCGCCGACCACGTCCTTGAGCACCGGCAGCTGGGACACGCCCACCAGGAGGAGGGCGCGGATCTGGAAGTTCACCGGGGAGCGCGGCGCGGCGAGGCGCTCCGACGCGAGGAGCTGGGCCCGGGCCGGCCAGGTGATCCGCCAGCGGATCGTGAGCGCCGTGACCACCACGCCGGTGGCGACCGTGGTCGCGAAGGCGACGACGGCCCAGTCGCGCAGCGCGCCCAGGTCGTTCACGCTCCCGACGGCGGCCAGGTAGTAGGCGGCCACCCCGATGAAGACCCCGGACGACAGGAAGTACACCCCGGACGGGGTCAGGTAGGCCCGCCCTCGGCTGCCCACCAGGTAGAGGGCGTAGGCGCACGACACCACGAAGAGGCCGCGCAGCGCCAGGCGGTGGTCGGGGACGAGGGCGACGAGGATGCCGGCCAACCCGGCCAGGAGGTGGGGCAGGAACGCCATCGGCATCGGGATCGCCGACGCGGCCCCGGCGGGGGGCCCGGGCCCCTCGGCGACGGCCTCCACCTCGAGGTCGACGGGCTGGACCGTCACCCCGGAGCCCCCACCAGCGCCCGGGACGAGCCGGCGGCCCGAGCGGGGCGGTGGCGCGCAGGGGTCACGGGGCGATCATGGCACGGCGCGGTGGGCGGATCGAGCGCACCCGGGCCCTCGTCGACGGGGTGGGCCGCGCCGTTCGCCCACCCGGCCGCCATGTAGCATCGACAGATCATGGCGACGGCGCTACCCACCCGCTCGGAACTCGAGCTCCGCGACTACGTCCAGGTCCTGCGCCGGCGCAAGGTCATCCTGGCCCTCGTGCTCATCGCGGTCCTCGCCGGTGGCCTCGTGTACACCCTGGTCCAGACCAAGGTCTACGAGGGTCGCGGCGCCGTGGTCGTCGAGGTGGGCGCGGCCTCGGCGGTCATCTCCCCCGGCGGCGGCCCCAACGTGGCGGTCACCGACGAGCAGGTCAAGACCGAGGCCGAGCTCATGCGGAGCAGCCCGGTCCAGGCCGACATCGCCGAGCTGGCGGGATACGAGCCCGACGTCGAGATCTCCACCGTCGACGAGACGCCCGCGGTGATCGTCACCTCCCGGAACACCTCACCGGAGCGGGCGGCGAAGGAGGTCAACGACTTCGTCGTGCACTACGTCACGGTCCGGCGTGACGGGATCGCCCTGTCGCTGGCCAACTCCACCACCGACGTGCGGGCCCAGATCGAGAACCTCGACGTGGAGACGGCTCGTCAGAAGATCCGGATGCGTCAGCTCGAGGGCGAGCTCCGGCAGATCCCCGACGAGACCAGCGAGGAGTACCTGGTCAAGGCCACCCAGCTCGAACGCCTGCGGGTGCAGGTGGACCCCGAGCGCGTGGTCGCCCGCCAGGCGCTGCTGCAGGAGAACCTCGACGAGATCGCCACCCGCGCCGCCATCAACTCCCGCGGCGACAACTACACCGTCTCGCAGTCGAAGGTGCCCGCCACCCCGGTGGAGCCCCGGCCGGTGCGCAACGGCGTCATCGCCTTGTCGGTCGGCCTCCTGCTCGGCATCATCGCCGCCTTCCTCCGCGACTACTTCGACGACACCATGCGCACCAAGGAGGAGGTCGACGGCGCCACCGGCGGCCTCCCCGTGCTCAGCCTGGTCCCCGCTGTCCCCACCTGGCGGGACCGCTCCACCACCGTGCTCGAGTCGATCGCCCACCCCCACTCGGCCACCTCGGAGTCCTACCGGAGCCTGCGCACGGCGCTGGAGTTCGCGGCGATCGAGCACAAGATCGGCATCATCCACATCACCAGCTCCACCTCCGGGGAGGGCAAGACCACCACGGCGGCGAACCTCGCCGTCACCCTGGCGAGCACCGGGAAGCGCGTGGTGCTGGTCGACTGTGACCTCCGGCGCCCGCGGGTCCACAAGTTCTTCGGCATGGAGAACGCGGTGGGCTTCACCTCCGTGCTGGTGGGCGAGATCGATGCCCAGGACGCCCTGCAACCGGTGGACAACGTCCCCGGCCTCCTCGTCCTGCCGTCGGGGCCCCGGCCGCCGAACCCGGCGGAGCTCCTCAGCACCAAGGCCACTCACTCGCTGCTCGACACCCTCGCCAAGTTCGCCGACCACGTGGTGGTCGACTCACCGCCGCTGCTGCCGGTGGCCGACTCCTCGGTGCTCGCCGGCTACGCCCACGCCACCATCCTCGTGGTGGCGGCCAAGGCCACCAGCAGGCGCTCGCTCCACCGCTCCCTCGAGCTCCTGTCGCAGGTGAACGCCCCGCTCGAGGGCATCGTCTTCAACGGCGTGGGCAGCGAGGCCACCTACGGCAAGGGCTACGGCTACACCTACGGCGACGAGGACGACGGCGAGGACGAGGGCGAGGGCGGCTTCCGCCGCATCCGGGCCCGCGCCGCCGCCCGCGGGCCCTACGCCGGCGCCGAACGCCCCCGGAGCAACGGCAACGGCTCCAGCTCCGGCACGGGCCCGGCGCCGGTCGCCGACGCCGACGCCGACGTCACCAGCCGCACCGGCGCCACCGACCCCGACTGAACGACCCGGGCTGATCACCGAGGCCGCCTGAACCGTCGGCTCAGCCGACGGGCCGGACCGGCCGGGCCGGGGCGCCGAACGCCACCACGCCCTCGGGCAGGTCGCGCGTGACCACCGAACCGGCGCCCACCACCGTGCCGGCCCCCACCCGGACGCCCTGGATGATCGAGGCCCCCGTGCCCACGGTGACCCCGTCGCCCAGCTCCACCGAGCCCGAGACGTTGGCACCCGGGTTCACGGTCACGAAGTCGCCGAGCACGCAGTCGTGACCCACCGTGCTGGCCCGGTTGAGGTGCACGTGCCGGCCGATGGTGAGGTTGGTGGTGTAGCTCACCTGGGCGAACACCACGAAGCCCTCGCCGATGCGGTTGTCGGCCCCGCCGGTGGCCGACGGGTGCTGCACGCTCAGCGGCACCAGGCCGTGGTGCTCGGCCCGCCCGCTCAGCCGCTCGCGGGCCCCGGGGTCGCCGATGCCCACCAGGTATCCGGCCCCCCGCAGCGCCGGGTCGTCGAGGCCGGCGAGCAGGGCGGCGCCGCGCGAGGAGAGGCGCTCCGGGTGGGCGGGCGCGTCGTCGACGAAGCCGAGCAGGCGGAGGTGCGGCAGGGCCTCGACCACGTCGAGGACCTCCCGCCCGTGGCCCCCGGACCCGAGGATGACCACCGGCACCGCCCGCACCCCGTCAGCCATCGGCGCAGCATAGGCACCGACCCGACCGTCGCCCGTCGCCTCCTATGCTCGGCCCGGACGACGAGCCAAGGGGAGCCAATGCCGGGTTGGAACTACGCGGAGATCTGGGAGACGGTGGTGGGGCAGATCCCCGAGGCCCCGGCCCAGATCCACGGCGACACCACCTACACCTGGCGACAGTTCGACGAGCGAGCCAACGGCGTGGCCCGCCAGCTCCTCGACGCCGGGGCCCAGGAGCAGGACAAGGTGGCGTTGTACCTCTACAACTGCCCTGCGTACATGGAGGGCATGTTCGCCGCCTTCAAGGCCGGCCTGGTGCCCGTCAACACCAACTACCGCTACGCCGACGACGAGCTCGTCTACCTCTGGACCAACGCCGACGCGATGGCCGTGATCTTCCACGGCTCGTTCGTGGAGACCATCGAGCGGATCCGCGATCGGGTCCCCGCGGTGCGGACCTGGCTCTGGGTCGACGACGGATCGGGTCCGTGCCCCCCCTGGGCCGTCCCCTACGAGACCGCGGCGGCCTCCCACCCGGGCAAGGTGGAGGCCCCCTGGGGCCGAGACGGCGACCACCTCTACATGCTCTACACCGGCGGCACCACGGGCATGCCCAAGGGCGTGATGTGGCGCCAGGACGACAACATCCGCAACATCATCGCCACCGGCACGAACCCCCGCTACCGGGAGGACCCCGTCGACTACGACGTCACCCGTGAGCTGGTCACCGGGCCCGGCATCGTGAGCGTGCCCGCGTGCCCGCTGATGCACGGCACCGGCTGCATGACCCAGCTCATCGCCCTCTCCGGCGGCGGCTGCGTGGTCACCCTCGAGGGGCGCAACCTCGACATCGACGAGCTGTTCGACACCATCGAGCGCCACAAGGGCAACACCACCGCCATCGTGGGCGACGCCTTCGCCAAGCCGATGCTGCGGGCGCTCGACGCCGAGCCCGACCGCTGGGACCTCACCAGCCTGTTCCTCTTCACGTCGTCGGGCGTGATGTTCTCCGAGGCCTCGAAGCAGGGGCTCCTCCGCCACCTCCCCCACGCCATGATCGTCGACGCCTTCAGCTCGTCGGAGGCTGTCGGCATGGGGCAGTCGGTGTCGTCGGCGGGGTCCGGCCCGAGCACCGCCCGGTTCACCGTGGGCGACCGCACCAAGGTCTTCACCGAGGACCTCCGCGAGGTGGTGCCCGGCTCCGGGGAGACCGGCCGGGTGGCGGTGGGCGGGTTCCAGCCCATCGGCTACTACAAGGACCCCGAGAAGACCGCCGCCACCTTCCTCACCGTCGACGGCGTGCGCTACTCCGTCCCGGGCGACTTCGCCACGGTGGAGGCCGACGGCAGCATCACCCTCCTGGGCCGGGGCTCGGTGTGCATCAACACCGGCGGCGAGAAGGTCTTCCCCGAGGAGGTGGAGGAGGTGCTCAAGACCTGCGAGCACGTCCGCGACGCCGTGGCCGTCGGCGTGCCCGACGACAAGTTCGGCG
>JBBRFU010000107.1:0-13177 GCA_038241315.1 Acidimicrobiales bacterium
GCCCGCCTCGATGCCGCCGACCGCGGCCTCCGGCGCATGCTGGGTGACGCCATCGACCACCCCGACCTGGCCGAGGCGGCGGCGCTGACCCGGCGAGCCGCCGAGGCCGGGAACCCGTCGGGGCGCGCCATCTTCGCCGCCCACGCCGCCCTGCCCTGGCCCGACGAGGCCCACCTGCAGCTCTTCCACGCCATCACCTTGCTCCGCGAGCACCGCGGCGATGCCCACGTGGCCGCGCTCACCCTCGAGGGCTACGACGCGATCGAGGCCCTCGTGACCCACCTCGCCAGCGGCGAGATCGCGCTGCCCGCCTCCCTGCTCCAGGCCACCCGGGGCTGGACCGACGAGGAGTGGGAGGCCGGCCAGGAGCGCCTCCGGCTCAAGGGCCACCTCGACGCGGCCGGCGGGCTCACGCTCACCGAGGCCGGCACCCGGAGCCGGGACCGGGTCGAGGCCCTCACCGATGTGGCCGCCCTGCCGCCGTGGACCGCCCTCACCGATGCCGAGGCCGAGCGCCTGCTCGAGGTCTCCGCGCCGTTCACCAAGGTCATCGCCAAGGCCATGTTCAACCGGTAGCCGCCCGGACCGGGAGCCGCCGGGGCCGGGAGCCGCCCGCACCGCCCGGGCCCGGCCGGGGAGAAGTCAGTCGTAGTAGCCGGAGTGGATGTAGACGCAGGGGATGCCGCGCTCGCGGAACATCGCCACGTTCCGCTGATCGTCCTCGAAGGCCAACGACGGCTCCAGACCGGCGTCGCGCAGCTGGTCCACCGTGCGGGCCTTGAAGCCGGCGGCCAGGTCGTAGTCGCCCATGTCCCGCATCACCAGGAGGTCCCACCGCAGGTCGTTGCGGCGCAGCCAGTCGTGGGTCTGGCGCTGGACCGACAGGGGCCGGGCGGTGAGCAGCACCACGGCGAAGCGGTCGTCGAGGGCGTGCAGCAGGGTGCCGACCTCCTCGATGACCGGGTCCTCCCCCACCGCCTCGAAGAACGCCCGCCAGTCCCGGGCCGGCCAGGCCAGGAAGTGCTGGCGCCCGGCCGCGTCCGACAGGACCCCGTCGAGGTCGAACACCACCGTCTCGCCGCGGATCGGGCCCTCCCGCCACAACCAGTTGTCGGGGGAGCGGGGCGGGGCGGTCGCAGGCATCGCCCGGCGATGTTACCGAGGCACCCGCGGGTCCCCGCCCGGCACCCGAGGGGCCCGCCCCGCGCGGTCAGCCGTCGGCCCCGGCCGCCGAGGCGTCGGCCCGGGCCCGGATCTGCTCGACGACGCCCGGGTCGGCCAGCGTGGTGGTGTCGCCGAGCTCCCGGCCCTCGGCCACGTCGCGGAGGAGCCGGCGCATGATCTTCCCCGAGCGCGTCTTGGGCAGGTCGTCGGTGAAGATGATCAGCTTCGGCCGGCTGATGGCGCCGATCTTCTTGGCCACGTGCTGGCGCAGCTCCTCGCCCACCTCGTCGCTGGCGGAGGCGGTGCTCCGCAGGGTCACGAAGGCCACGATGGCCTGGCCGGTGGTGTCGTCCTTGGCGCCCACCACGGCGGCCTCGGCCACCTTGTCGTTGTCGACCAGCGCGCTCTCCACCTCGGCGGTGGAGATGCGGTGGCCGGAGATGTTCATGACGTCGTCGACCCGGCCCAGGACCCACAGGTAGCCGTCGTCGTCGAGCTTGGCGCCGTCGCCGGCGAAGTAGCGGCCCTCGTAGCGGCTCCAGTAGGTGTCCTGGTACCGCTGCGGGTCGCCCCAGATGCCCCGCAACATGGCGGGCCACGGTCGGGTGAGGGTGAGGTAGCCACCGCCCTTGGTGACCGGGTGGCCCTCCTCGTCGACCAGCTCGGCGGAGATGCCCGGGAGCGGGAACGTGGCCGAGCCCGGCTTGGTGGTGGTGGCCCCCGGCAGCGGCGAGATCATGATGGCGCCGGTCTCGGTCTGCCACCAGGTGTCGACGATGGGGCAGCGGCCGCCTCCGATGTTGACGTGGTACCAGACCCAGGCCTCCGGGTTGATCGGCTCGCCCACCGACCCGAGCAGCAGCAGCGACGACAGGTCGTGCTTGGCCGGCTCCTGGTCGCCCCACTTCATGAAGGTGCGGATGGCGGTGGGCGCGGTGTAGAGCTTCGACACCCGGTACCGCTCGACGAGGTCCCAGAAGCGGTCCTTGCCGGGGGTGTCGGGGGTGCCCTCGTAGAGGACCGAGGTGGCCCCGTTGGCGAGCGGTCCGTAGACGATGTAGGTGTGCCCGGTCACCCAGCCGATGTCGGCCGTGCACCAGTAGACGTCGGTCTCGGGGTGGAGGTCGAAGACGTACTTGTGCGTGAACGCGGCCTGGGTCAGGTAGCCGCCGGTGGAGTGCATGATGCCCTTGGGCTTGCCCGTGGTGCCCGAGGTGTAGAGCAGGAACAGCAGGTCCTCGCTGTCCATGGGCTCGGGCGGGCAGTGCTCGTCGGCGGCGGCCAGGAGGTCGTGGTACCAGTGGTCGCGGCCCTCGGTCATGGCGACGGCGGCGTCACCGCCCGACGAGGCGATGCGGTCGACGACCACCACGTGCTCGATGCTCGGGCAGTCGGCCACCGCCACATCCGCGGTGGGCTTGAGCAGCCCGGGCTTGCCTCGGCGCCACCCGCCATCCGCGGTGACCAGGACCGTGCACTCGGCGTCGCGGATCCGGTCGGCCAGCGAGTCGGCGGAGAACCCGCCGAACACCACCGAGTGGGCGGCACCGACGCGGGTGCAGGCCAACATGGCCACCACCGCCTCGGGGATCATCGGGAGGTAGATCGCCACCCGATCGCCCTTGGCCACCCCGAGCCCCTTCAGCGCGTTGGCGAACCGCTCCACCTCGGCGAGCAGGTCGGCGTAGGTGATGGTGCGGGTGTCGCCGGGCTCGCCCTCCCAGTGGTACGCCACCCGGTCGCCGAGGCCGGCCTCGACGTGGCGGTCGAGGCAGTTCTGCGACACGTTGAGCTGACCGCCCACGAACCACTTGGCGAACGGCAGCTGCCAGTCGAGGACGGTGTCCCACCCCTTCGACCAGTCCAGCTCGGCGGCCTGACGGGCCCAGAACCCCTCGTCGTCCTGGCCGGCCTCGTCGTAGAGGAACGTCCCGACCGCCAGGGACTGCTCCTTGAACGCCGCCGAGGGCGGGAAGACCCGCTCCTCGAGGAGGTAGTCCTCGATCGTGGCGCCGGGGTCGATCGGGTCGCTCATGGGTGCGTCCTCCACTGTTCGGGGCGGCGCGGGGCCGGGCCGGGCGTCGGTCACCCTACCCAGGACCCCTCGGGCCGTCGTCGGGCTCGCCGAGTGGGACCCCAGCGCGGCGAGCCCTCAGGGCGCCGCCGGCTCGCCGGTCACCACGCGGAACACGGGGTGGCCGGGGCCGGCCGCCACCAGCTCGGCGTCGGAGGCCGACGCGTCCAGGCCGTCGAAGAACACGCCCGTCTCCGCCTTCCACGCCCGGAGGTAGGCCCGCAGCACGTCGGCCTTGTCCTCGTCGGCGAGCTCCTCGGCGGTGAACGGCTCGACCCTCCGGCCCAGGTGCAGCTCGCCTTCGCCGGCGACCCGCAGGTTCCGGACCCACTCGGTGACCCCCCGCGGCGCCACGAGGTAGGTGACGCCGCCCACCTCGAGCGGGTTCACCGGCGTCGTCCGCCACTCGCCGCTGCGCCGGCCCCGGACCCGCAGCTCCCGCGACCCGCGGATGCTGAGGCCGGCCCGGGCGAGGCGCCGGACGAGCCGGTTGGCGACGTTCCTGGTCAGCCACCCCGGCGGGAGGTACCGGGCCGGTGCGGGCCCGTCGGTCGGCTCGGCCCGTGGCATGGGGACGGGTCCGACGGTCCTGGCGTCGTCGGTGCGCGGGTCGGTCGTCATGGCGGCTCCTCGGGTCGGATGGTGCGCGGTTCCTGGTTCCCGTCCACCTTCGAACAGGTCGGTCCCGGTCGCAACCTCCTCGCCCGCGGGCCCCGAGGGGAGGGCAGGAACCGTGGCCACCGGGCGGGGGCTACGCCGGCGGGGTCTCGGCGCCCTGCTGGCTCGTGATGAGGCGGTAGCGGTCGGGCAACCGGTACTGGGCGAAGTTGAAGACCGTGCGCTTGTAGTCCCAGCAGCGGTCGAGGTCGCACACGGCGAGCACCACCTCGTCGTCCTCGGTGATGGCCCGGGCCACCACCTCGCCCGACGGAGCGATGATCTGGCTCTCCGCGAGCGACCACACCCCCTCCTCGATGCCGCCCTTGGCCACCCCGACCACCCAGGTGCCGTTCTGGTAGGCGCCCGAGGCCATCACCAGCGTGTTGTGGTGGCCGGCCAGCCGGTTCTGGCCGGGGTCGGGGGCGTAGTGGATCGGCGTGTTGTAGCCGATGAGCACCAGCTCGACGCCCTGGAGCCCGAGCATGCGGTAGGTCTCGGGCCAGCGGCGGTCGTTGCACAGGGCCGAGCCGACGATGCCGCCGAAGGCGTGGTGGACCGTGAAGGCGGGGCCGGGCTCGAAGTAGCGGCGCTCCAGGTGCTGGAAGGCCCGCCACGGCTCGTCCTGGGCGTGACCGGGGACGTGGACCTTGCGGTAGCGGTTGACGATCGAGCCGTCGGGGGCCACGAGGATGGCGGTGTTGTAGCGGTGGCCGTCGGGGGTGAGCTCGGCGTAGCCCAGCTGGAAGCCGACGCCGAGGCGCGCGGCCTCGTCGAACAGGGGCTTGGTCTCGGGCCCGGGCATCTCCGTCTCGAAGTAGCCGTTCAGCTCGTCGACGTCGTCGATGAGCCACCGGGGGAAGAAGGTGGTGAGCGCCAGCTCGGGGAACACCACCAGCTCGGCGCCGTGGTGGGCGGCCCGTCGGAGGAGGGTGAGGAGGCGCTCCACCACCTGGGCGCGGGTGTGGTCCTTCTGCACGGGGCCCATCTGGGCCGCGGCCACCACCAGCTCGCGCGTCACGGGGCCTCCTCTGCGCCGGGGTCGGCGGGCGCCGGCGCTCCCCCACCCTCGGGCGTGGCCTCCGTGGTTGCAACCTCGTCGTCGCCGGGCCCGGAGGTGGCGAGCTCGGCCAGGGTGGCCAACAGCACGTTGGCCCCGGCCTCCAGGTCGGCCGGAGCGGTGCGCTCGGCCGGGTTGTGGCTGATGCCGGCGATGCTCGGGGTGAAGATCATCGAGGTGGGGCAGACCCGGGCCAGCATCTGGGCATCGTGGCCGGCTCCCGAGGGCAGGCGCCGGACGCGGTGGCCGTGGCCCCGGGCGATGCGCTCCACCCGGTCGACCATGTCGGGGGCGAAGGCGACCGGCTCGAAGCGGGCGAGGGTGCGGGCCTCGATGGTGACCCCCTCGGACGCGGCCAGGGCCTCGCAGTGGGCGGCGAGGCGGACCTCGGCCTCCTGGAGGACGGCCTCGTCGGTGTTGCGCAGGTCGACGGTGAGGGTGGCGCGGGCCGGCACCACGTTGACGAGGTTGGGGTGGAGCTCGACCCGTCCGACGGTGGCCACCTGGGGCGGGCCCAGCTCGGTGGCCAACGCCCGGACGAACGTGGTGACCGACGCGGCCGCGAACGACGGGTCGTGGCGCAGCGCCATCGGCGTGGTGCCGGCGTGGTTCGACTGGCCGGTGATGGTGAGCTCCTGCCACGAGATGCCCTGCACCCCGGTGACCGCACCGATCGTGGCGCCCTCGGCCTCGAGCACCGGCCCCTGCTCGATGTGGAGCTCCACGAAGGTGCGGGGCGGCCGGGCCGGCGACGGCATGGGCCCGACGTAGCCGATGCGCTCGAGCTCATCGCCGGCCACGGCACCGTCGACGGCCACGGTGTCGAGCGCCTCCTCCAGCGGCAGGCCGCCGACGTACACGAGGCTGCCGAACATGTCGGGGGCGAAGCGGCTCCCCTCCTCGTTGGTGAAGAAGGCCACCGACAACGGGTGGGCGAGCTCGACGCCGCTGGTGATGATGGTCTCGACGGCCTCCAACCCGGCCAGCACGCCGAGGTTGCCGTCGTAGCGGCCACCGGTGCGGACGGTGTCGATGTGGGACCCGGTCATCACCGGTGGCTCGGTGGCGTCTGGGGGCCAGGTGCCCACCACGTTGCCGACGCCGTCGATGTCGATGCGCAGGCCGAGCTCCTCCATCCAGGAGACCACGAGGTCGCGGCCCTCCTTGTCGGCGTCGGTGAGGGCCAGGCGAGCGCAGCCCCCGTCGCCGGTGGACCCGATCTCGCCGAGGGCGTCGAGGCGCGCGGCCAGGCGCGGCCAGCTGATGCGGAGCCCGTCGGTGCTCACAGCCCGACGATGTCGCCGGGACGGACCGGCACCCGGACCAGCGGCTTGCCGGTGGCCGCCCGGATGGCGGCGACGACGGCGGGGGTGGACGAGATGACCGGCGGCTCGCCGATGCCCTTGGCGCCGAACGGGGCATCGGGCTCGGGGACCTCGACCCAGTCCACCACGACCTCCGGCACGTCGAGCGAGGTGGGGATGAGGTAGTCGGTGAACGACGGGTTCCGGGGCCGGCCGTCGGAGAGGAGGAGCTCCTCCATCACCGCCAGCCCCACGCCCTGGGCGATGCCGCCCTCGATCTGCCCCAACGCCGCGGTGGGGTTGAGGACGCGGCCCACGTCCTGCGCGGTGGCCACCTGCACCACCCGCACCAGGCCCAGCTCGGGGTCGACGTCGACCACGGCGCGGTGGGCCGCGCAGGCGAAGGAGACGTGGGCATCGCCCTGGCCGTCGGCGTCGAGCGGTGACGTGGTGCGGTGCTGGAAGCGGACGGAGTCGGTGAAGGACCGCTCGGCCGTGAGCTCGGCCAGGTCGATCGAGACCGCGACCGGCCCCGAGACCGCCACGACGTGGCCGTCCACCAGGTCGAGGTCGGCGGCGGCCGCGCCGGTGGCGGCGGCCACGTGGGCCACCACCTGGGCGCGCACCGAGCGGCAGGCCTTCTCCACCGCGCCGCCCGACATCCAGGTCTGCCGGCTGGCCGAGGTCGACCCGGCCGAGCCGATCGCGGTGTCGGCCGGGGCCACCACCACGTCGGCCACCCCCAGCACCTCGCGCCCGATCTGCTGGCAGAGGGTGACGAACCCCTGCCCGACCTCCGCCGCCGCGCAGGTGACCGTGACCACGCCGCGCTCGAGCCGGCAGGCCCCGTGGGAGTCGTCGTCGTAGCCCTCCGCGTACATCAGGTTCTTGAAGCCGACCGCGAAGCCGACGCCCCGGACCACGTCGGGCCCGTCGGTGGTGCGCCCCGCTCCCCCGGGTCGGGCCATCGGGTCGGCGGGGGCAGGGCCGGGCATCGGGAGCGCCGCCGCGGCCCGGATGACCTCGGCCACCGGCAGGGCGCCGTCGATCACCTGGCCGGTGAGGAGCGTGTCGCCCGGCGCCATGGCGTTGCGGAGGCGGAGCTCGACGCGGTCGATGCCGCAGGCGTCGGCCAGCCGGTCCATCTGGGCCTCGTGGGCGAAGCAGACCTGCACCGCGCCGAAGCCCCGCATGGCCCCGCACGGCGGGTTGTTGGTGCGGACGCCGAGGCCCTCGACCACCGCGTTGGGCGTGTTGTACGGCCCGGCGCTGAAGCAGGCCGCGTTGGCCACCACGTGGTAGCTCGACGAGCGGTAGGCGCCGCCGTCCAACACGATGCGGGCCTCGTAGCTCACGATCGTGCCGTCGTGGTCGGCGGAGTGGCGCATCCAGAGCCGGCCGGGGTGGCGGTGCACGTGGCCGAGGAACGACTCCTCCCGGCTGTAGACCATCTTCACCGGACGCCCCACCCGCTGGGCCAGCAGCGACGCGTGGACCTGGAGGCTCACGTCCTCCCGGCCGCCGAAGGCGCCACCCACCCCACCGAGGGTGAGGCGGACCTTGTCGGGCGCCAGCCCGAGGCACTCGGCGATCTGGTCACGGTCGTTGTGGAGCCACTGGGTGGACACCACGAGGTCGATGCCGCCGTCGTCGCCGGGCGAGGCCAGGCCGGCCTCGGGCCCGAGGAACGCCTGGTCCTGCATGCCCAGCTCGTAGGTGCCCTCCACCACGACCGGCCCGCGAGCCGTGCGGTCGCCCTTGTTGACGAGGAGGCGTCGGAAGGTGTTGCCGTCGGGGTGGAGGTCGGGGCCGGTGAGCGCCGCCTCCGGGTCGCACACGGGCGTGAGGAGCTCGTAGTCGACCACGATCGCGGCGAGCGCCCGGCGCGCTGTCTCGGGGTGGTCGGCTGCCACCGCGGCCACCGGCTCGCCGGCGTAGCGGACCACCTCCCAGGCGAACACGGGCTGGTCGCGGTGCTCGAGGCCGTAGTACCGCGACCCGGGCACATCGTCGGCGGTCAGCACCGCGCGGACCCCGGGCAGGGCCACCGCCGCGGACACGTCGATGGCGCGGATCCTCGCCGAGGCATGCGGCGAGCGGAGCGTGGCGCCCCACACCATGTCGTGGGCCCAGAGGTCGTTGCTGAACGCGAACTCCCCGCGCACCTTGGGCCCGCCGTCGGGCCGGGGAGCATCGCCACCCAGCCCGCCCGGGCGGGTGGTGCCCGCCCTGGCGGCGGTGCCGGCGTCGACGGTGGTCACGGGGCCACGCCGCTCGCCGCGACCCCACGGCGCACCGCCACCGCCGCCTCCACCGCGGCCACCACCCGCCCGTAGCCGGTGCACCGGCAGAGGTTGCCGGAGATGGCCTCGCGGATGTCGAGGTCGGACGGCTCGGGCGTGCGGTCGAGCAGGTCGTGCACCGCCATGACCAGGCCCGGCGTGCAGAAGCCGCACTGCACGGCGCCCTCGTCGACGAAGGCCCGCTGCACGTCGGTGAAGTCGCCCCGCTCGGGCTGCAGGCCCTCGACGGTGGTGATCGTCGTGCCCACCGCCGAGGCCGCCAGCACCAGGCAGGCGCACACCAGCTCGCCGTCGACCGCCACGGAGCACGAGCCGCACTCGCCCTGCTCGCACCCCGTCTTCGACCCGGGCAGGCCGAGCCGCTCACGGAGGACGTAGAGCAGGCTCTCACCGAGCCAGGCGTCGTCCACCCGGCGCTCGGCGCCGTTGACCGTGAGCACGTAGGGATCGCTCACGCCGCCACCTCCCCGGGGGCGCGCGGTGCGGCGCAGGCCGTGCGCAGGCACCGCTCGGCCAGCACCGCCACCGCGAGTCGGCGGTAGGCCGCGGTGCTGCGGTGATCGTCGATGGGCGAGGTGGCGGCCGCCACCAGCTCGCCGAAGCGACGGGCCGCCGAGAGCTCGACCAGCGAGCCCGTGGACCAGTCGACCGCCTCCGCCGCGAACGCCGACGCCTCCGGGGCGGGCAGCGGCACGGGGCCCACCGACCCGAGGCCGACACCGATCCGACGGTGCGCGGTGTCGACCACCAGGGCCACCGAGGCGACGGCGATGACCATGGCGTTGCGGACCCCCACCTTGCGGTACTGCTGGGCGCCGCTCGCCACCGGCACCCGGACGGCGGTGACCACCTCGGCGGCGCCGAGCGCCGTGCGCTTGGGGCCGGTGACGAACGCCGTCAGGGGGAGCGACCGGGCCCCGTCGGGACCGGCCAGCTCCACGGTGGCCCCCAGGGCCACGAGCACGGGCAGCGCGTCGCCGGCGGGCGACGCCGTGCCCAGGTTGCCGCCGAGGGTGCCGACGCTGCGGATCTGCGGCGACCCCACCGTGCGCGCCGCCTCGGCGAGGCCGGGCACGAGGGCCGCCAGCTCGGGGCCGAGCAACCGGCGGTAGGTGACGCCCGCGCCCACCACCACCTCATCGCCCTGGCGGGCCCAGGCCCGGAGGTCGTCGACGGCGCGGAGCGCGACCACCGAGGGCACCGCCCGGAGGCCGGCGTTGACGGCCACCATCAGATCGGTGCCGCCGGCGAGCAGCATCGCCTCGGGTCGCTCGGCCCGGGCGGTGACGACCTCGTCGATGGTGGTGGGGAGCAGGACGTCCATGAGCTGCCAAGCCTCCCGGTGCTTCAACAGATTGTCAACGCGGATCCGTGACGGCTGTGTGAACTCGTGGCCCCGGCGGAGCCGATCGGGAACGGTCCTCAGCCGACACCGGGGCGGCTCACCTGTGAGGCCACCCGGGTGGCCCCTGCGGCGACGGCGGCCCGCACCACCTCGTCGAGGGCGGCCAGCACGCGGTGGTCGTCGTCGCCCGACACGAGCGTGCCGAACGGCCCGAACTCCACGACGAGTCCCGACGCCGTGGCGGCATCGAGGGCGGCCTGGACGTGGGGCCCGGGCGTGCCCTCCACGAACGGCTCCACCGTGAACTCGACCACCAGCGACATGGCGGCAGCCTACCGATGCCCTCCCGGCGTGCGCCGGGGCCACCCCGCTCGACGGTGGCCCAGGCCCGCGACACCGCCGGCGGTCCCGTCCACCGATCCGGTGCCGGCCGAGCGGCCGGTAGCGTCGCCCCATGGCCGAGACGTCCTACCGCCAGCACCGCTTCCGCCGTCCGCCGGGCTCCACGGAGCTGTTCCTCGTGCGCCACGGGGAGTCGGAGCCGGCCGTGCCCGGGCAGCTGTTCCCCCTGGTCGACGGGCACGGGGACCCCGCCCTGGCACCGCAGGGCCACGAGCAGGCCCGGGCCGTGGCCGACCGGCTCGCCGACCAGCGCCTCGATGCCCTCTACGTCACCAGCCTGCGCCGCACGGTGCAGACGGCGGCACCGCTCGCGGCGCGCACCGGGCTCACGCCGGTGGTGGAGCCCGACCTGCGGGAGGTGCACCTCGGGGAGTGGGAGGGCGGGCTGTTCCGCCAGAAGGTGGCGACGGGCGACCCGATCGCGGTCCAGATGGTCACCGAGGGGCGCTGGGACGTCATCCCCGGGGCCGAGTCGCAGGACGACCTGGTGGTCCGGGCCACCGAGGCCGTCGCCCGCATCGTCGCCGCCCACCCCGACCAGCGGGTGGCCGTCTTCAGCCACGGCGGCATCATCGGGTTGCTCGTGGCGCTGGCCACCGGCGGGGAGCCCTTCGCCTTCACCGGGTGCGACAACGGCAGCATCTCGCACCTCGTGGTGACCGAGGACCGGTGGGTCATCCGCCGGTACAACGACACCGGCCACCTCCCGGGCGGCTTCGACCTCTCCCCCGCCGCCGAGGCCCCGGCCGGCACGGGAGCCGGCGGCTTCTCGGCCTGATCGCGAGGTTCGTCCAGCAGGGCGGCGGCTGCGAGATCGAGGAGCGGGTCACCCGGACGACGCCGAGCGCCGCCGAGGCGCGCCGAGGTCCCGCTGGTGGCGGGCTGCGCCCCTCAGGGGTCGAGGCCGGTCCGGTCGGGCGTGGCGTGGGCCAGGAAGCGGGCCACGACCGGGCGGTCGAGGCCCGGGCCGAACGCCGCCACCTGCCGTCGGAGGCCGGGCCGGAACGTCGCCACCAGCCCGGCGTGGGTGGCGGGGACCGAGATGGCGGGCACCATGGCCGGTCCCAGCCCGGCGGCGGCGAGGCGGACCGCGGTGTCGATCTGGCGGGTCCGCACCGCAGCGCGCGGGGAGAAGCCGGCGTCGGCGCAGGTCCGCTGCACGAGGTCGTGGAGCCCGTGGTCGGCGTCGAAGAGCACCCAGTCGACGTCGGCGAGCGCCGCCAGGTGGACCGGCCGCCGGCGGCCGAGGAGGGCGGAGCCGGGCGGCAGGACCAGCACGTAGCGCTCCCAGCCGAGGACGTGGACCGGACCGCGCCAACCCTCGGGGGGCGCGGCGATGCCGAGGTCCCGCTCGCTGCGCCGGAGGGCATCGACCAGCTCGTCGCGCCGCAGGTGCTCCCGCACCTGGACCGCCACCGCCGGCTCGGCGGCGTGCCAGGCCCCGAGCACCGGCGGGAGGATGGTGGCAGCCAGCGAGGCCACCACGGCGATGGTGAGCACCTCGTCGGCCGCACCGGTCCGTCGAGCGGCGTCGAGCCCTCGCCGGCCGATGTCGAGCAGCTCGCGCCCCGTCGCCGCGAGGGCCCGGCCGGCGTCGGTGGGCCGGACCCCCCGCCCGGCCCGCTCCAGCAGGGGGACCCCCACCCGACGCTCCAGGAGCGCCAGCTGGTGCGACACGGTGGGCTGGGTGACGTGGAGCAGGGCGGCAGCCCGACTGAGCGACCCGAGGTCGACCACTGCCACGAGGTACTCCACCTGCCGCAGGGTCAGGTCGCCACTGAGCTGATCCATAGATGGCATGCATGATCGCACAGAGAGAATGCACTGGACCGGCACCTACGCCGGCCGCACCATGGGGTCATGACCACGCTCCTCCTCCAGCACGGCCGGGTCGTGGACCCGGCCTCCGAGACCGACACGATCACCGACGTGGTGGTGCGCGACGGCGTGATCGCGGCCATCGGTCCCGTCGACCCGACCGTGCTCGCCGAACCGGGGGTGAAGGTGGTCGACTGCACGGGCCTCCTGGTGACGCCCGGCCTCATCGACATCCACGCCCACGTGATGGCCGGCCTCGGCGACTTCTGCGTCGAGCCCGACACCGTCGGCGTGGCCATGGGCGTGCCCGTGGTGGTCGACGGCGGCACCAGTGGCGTGGCCACGTTCGACATCAGCCGTCGGGCCATCATCGACCACCCCGACACGCGCACCCGGATCCTCTCCTTCATCGACCCGAACCAGCTGTACCTGGCCACCAAGGACTTCATCTGCCACAAGCTGGAGATCGCCAACGACCCCCGCAACCTGGCCTTCGACTCCCTGGCCGAGTCGGTCGAGCGCAACCGCGACGTGATCGTGGGCGCCAAGGCCCGGGCGTGCCACACGGGCGACCCGGAGTTCTCCCCCTTCCTCGACGCCGCCCAGCGGGCCGTGGGCGACCTGCCCGTGATGGTCCACCTCGGCCGCTTCCCGTTCACCCCGGTCATCACCCCCAAGGCACTGCTCCGCCAGCTCCGCGGCGGCGACATCATCACCCACGCGTTCCGCGGCGCCGGCGGCATGTGCGGGCCCGACGGGAAGGCGGTGGCCGAGTTCCGCGACGCGGTCGACCGGGGCGTCGTCCTCGACATCGGCCACTCCGGCACCGACTTCCGCTTCAAGGACGCCCGCCGCCTGATCGACCAGGGCTACCTGCCCGACACCGCCTCGACCGACCTCAACGTGTTCAACATCGGCGGGCCGGTGTTCTCGCTGGCCGAGAACCTCACCAAGATGCTCGCCCTCGACCTCGACCTGCACCACGTCATCGCCATGGCCACCACCAACAGCGCCCGGGCCATCGCCCGCGGCCACGAGCTCGGCTCGCTC
>JBBRFU010000108.1:0-13080 GCA_038241315.1 Acidimicrobiales bacterium
GTCGTTGGGGCGGTTCAGTTGTCGGGCGTACCCATGGCTTCCAGGCGAAGGGCGGTGCCGACCTCGAGGCGGAAGCGGCAGCGGCCGGTCTTGGCGATGCGGATCGGCGCGTCTCGCTCGTCGAGTCGGCGCTTCAGGAGGATGAGACGGCTCTCGAAGTTGTCGCGGAAGTCGGGCAGGTCGAGCGACGGGTCGAGCCGGACCTCGCGGTTGGTGAAGTCGACGCGCCCCTCCGTGCGGTGCTGGCGCAGCAGCGACCACAGGATCCGGCCGGCGACGCCCTTGATCAGGTAGTCGCCGTCGAGGAACGTGCTGCCGTCGACGGCGAAGAACCGGACGAGGGTCTCCCGCCCGCCCGAAGGCACGGGCTGGGGCCGGTCCTCGTCGGGCCGACGGGCGTCGGCGGCGCGCTCCTCGGCGCGGATGCCCTCGATGGCGGCGCCCACCACCGAGCCGACCACCTGGAGCGCCGACACGTCGGTCTGGTCGAAGGCGGCGTGGCGGCTGCTCTCCACCACGACCACGCCCACCAGCCGGCCCAGGGCCATGGCGGGGACGGCGAGGCGGCTGTTGGCCTGGGCGAGGCCGGGCACCGGCACCTCGTGGCCGGGCCCGACGTCGCCCGCCTCCTCGAAGGCCTGGCGGATCGAGGCCGAGTAGCGGGCCATCTGCCGGAGGTTCCCCACCACGATCGGCTCGCACCGCTCGGCAGCCATGCCCACCAGGCCCTCGCCCACCACGATCTCCGACCCCACGCCCTCGGCCTCGTAGCCCCGGCTGGCGATGGTGAACAGGCGCCGACCGTCCTCGTCGCCGAGGAGCAGCGAGGCGTGGCCGTAGCCGAGCACGTCGGCGAGCCCGTCGACGGTGGCCCGCACCAGGGTGTCCAGGTCCCCGCAGCGGGCGAGGCGGGCGCTGAGCTCACCGAGGCGGTCCGGGCCGCCCGGCCCCGCCGCCACCCCGTGCGGCCCCCGTGACCGGATGACCTCCAGGTCGACGACGCGGTAGACGTCGGCCGCCTGGAGCCGGAAGACGTCCTCGAGGCCGGCCAGCACGGCCAGGTGGTCGACATCCGCGCGCATCTGCTCGAACACGGGGCCGCGCCGCTCGGTGCGCTCGTACACCAGCGAGAGGCGGTACTCGTCCTGGGATGACGGCTCCACCAGGAGCAGGCTGGCGCGCGGGTTCTCCACCAGGTTCCGGGCCGACTTCGACAGGAACTGGTTCGACAGCGCGATGCGCTCGGCGTCGACCGCGTGCACCTTCGACAAGAACGTGACGTTGGGGACGCCGCCGGCCGAGGCCGTGGCCAGCACGGCGGGGATGGCACCCTCGAAGCAACCACGGAGGTCCGTGAGGCGCGGCGGGCCCTCGCCGCGCCGTCGGTCCGGGCCGCCGAAGCGGCGGGGCGCGCTCACCCGTCGAACCGGGCGAGGAACCGACCGGCCGACGGTCCCGGCGTCTGGTCGTAGGCCTCCTCCACCTCGACGGCCGCCACGTGGACCGAGGCGGGCATCCACCGGGCGATGAGGGCCTCGTCGAACCCGTCGGTCTCGACCACCGCGGTGGCGAACCCGTCGAACGCTCGCAGGGCCCGGGCCAGGTCGGCGCCCGTGCCTGCGCCGAGGCGGCGCAACCGGCCCTTCACCTGGACCGAGGCGAGGGTGCGGACGTCGGCGCCGGTGACGGCGATGCCCAGGTCGAGGGCCTCGTCGACGGGCAGGCCCAGCGCACGCACCTCCGCGCTGGGGAGCAGGACGCGGGCCTCGCGCCCGCCCTCGTCGAGGTCGAACGCCCAGGCCCGGGTGGCCACCGGCCGGCCCTCGGGCGTGACCAACCCGACCACCAGGCTGGAGCACTGGCCGAGGAGCGCGCCCAGGTCGCCGTGCGCCACGCCAGCAGCCATGTCCGCACCTCCCGCTCGAACTGAGGATGTTCTTAGCATCCACGTAGGAGCCATTCAGCAGCGAGCCTCCGGCCGAACCCGCACGATCGAGGTGTGGCACCGGCACCCTGCCGGCGCTCGACCGGAGGAACCATGACCACGACCGAACCCCACCTGCTCACCGTGCCGGAGGCCGTCACCTTCGACCTCTACCGAGACATCCACAAGGCCATCCGCGTGGACCTGTTCACCCTCACCGCGGCCGCCGGCCGCACCGACCCGTCCGACGAGGGTGCCCTCGCCGACCTGGCCCTGCGGGTGCGAGCCTCCATGGACGTCCTCGACCACCACGCGGACCACGAGGACACGGCCATCGGGCCGGTGCTCACCGAGCACCTGCCCGCCGTCGCCGACCGCATCGCCGCCGACCACGTGGCCTTCGAGGGCCGGGGCGCCTACCTGGTGGACCTGGCCCAGGCCGCGGCCGACGGCCGCGGGCCCGACCGCCGCACGCTGGCCCACCACCTGTACCTCGACCTCGCCGGCTTCACCAGCACCTACCTCGCCCACCAGGACCTCGAGGAGCGGGTGCTCATGCCCGCCCTCGAGGCCGCCGTGGGCGTGGAGGCGGTGGTGGCCATCCACCAGCAGATCCTGGGGAGCATCCCGCCCGACGAGATGGGGGCGTCGCTCGCCATGATGTTGCCGGCGATGAACCTCGACGACCGCGTCGAGCTGCTCGGCGGCATGCGGGCCGAGGCGCCGCCCGAGGTGTTCGCCGGCGTGTGGGGCCTCGCCGGCGCCGTGCTGGAGCCGGCCGACCACGCGGCGGTGGCCCGCCGCCTCGACGAGGGGTGAGCCGAGCTACTTGATCGCGGTGGGGGCCACCATGCCGCCCAGGCCACCGGTGAGCGGGATCGGCGTGGCGGTGAGGAGGAAGTCGGCCTGGCCGTCGGCGGCGCAGTCGGCGGCCAGCTCGTCGAGGTGCCAGAGCTGGCCCTGGGCGAGGCCGAGGTCACGGAGGTGGATCATGTGCACCGGCAGGAGGACCGCGGGGTCCTCGCCGGGGAAGCACTCGAGCACGAGCGTGTCGGTGGCGACGCCGGCCACGTCGTGGTCGTGGAACCACTCGATCGAGCGCGTGGACAGGCCGGGCGAGACCTCCCGGTAGCGGTCCTTCTCGCCGATGCGGAGGAAGTGCATGTGGCCGGTGCGCACCGCCACGAGGTCGCCGGGCTCGATGGTGAGGCCCGCCGCCGCGGCGGCACCGTCGAGGTCCTCCGCGGTGATCGGGTAGCCGTCGTCGAAGTGGTCGACGCCGTGGAGCCGGGCCACGTCGAGCAGGACGCCGCGGCCGGCCACCGGGCCGAACGCGTCGATCCCCAGCTCGGCGGCCCCGGCCTCGGTGACCACCGAGTCGGGGACGCCGTTGTAGAGCTCCCCGCCGTAGCCGACGTGGGCCAGGGCGTCCCAGTGGGTGGCGGCCTGCACGCCCATGCTCACGCGGTCGTCGCTGGTGCAGAAGCCGTCCCGGTCGCCGGTGTAGGCCACGTTGACCGCGATCATCTCCCGGCTGGGGTTGTCCCGGCCGGGGATGCCGCCGGTCTGGGGGCCGTCGGCGTCGAACGGGATGGCCAGCGAGAACGCCCGGCCCTGGCGCACGGCCGCCGCCCCGCGCCGCACCGCGTCGGCGTCGAGGAGGTTGAGCGTGCCCCGCCGGTCGTCGGCGCCCCACCGGCCCCGGTTCGACACGCGGGCGGCCAGCGCCACGAGGTGCGGGGGGAGGCCGGGCACCGCTCAGCCCGAGGTGGTCTGCGGCGCGACGGGGGCGGCCGCAGGCGAGGCGGCGATGGCCGGCGTGGGACCGGGATCGATGCCGGCCCGCTCGGCGAGGTGCAGGGCCACCACGTCGCCCACCAGGGACAGGTCGAGCAGCTGCGCCAGGCGGCCCTCGCCGGCGGCGCGCACGGTGACGATGTGGGCCATCACCTCGTCGGTCCAGGTCTCCACGGCGGCGAACTGCTCCTCGATCTCGGGCGGCTCGTCGTCGTGGCGGAGCAGGACGAGGGACAGGACCTGCCGGGTGATGTCGCCGTGCTGGCCCCAGCCGGCGATCTCGCCGTGGGCCACGTCGGGGAGCCCGCCGGTCCAGGACGGGGTCTTGGCGCTCTGGTTGAGCTGGACCTTCCACCGGTCGGCGGCCACCCCGCCGAGCACGCCGCCGCCGTACACGAGCGGCATGGTGCCGGCCAGGACCCGGCTGAGGTCGAGGGCCTGGTTGTCGTCGGTGCGGAGCTCGTCGCGCCGGACCTCGAGCTGGTCCACCGCGGCAGCGATCCAGTCCCGGGCGCCCGGGTAGAAGCCGAGCGAGTCGAACGCCTTCAGGATCGGCACGGCCAACGCCGCCACGCGGGTCCGGGTGGGGATCGGCGTCGCCGCCACCGGGAGGAACACGGTGGGAGCCTCGTGGGCATCGGCGAGGGCGCCGAGCCGACCGCCGCTGGTGACCGCGAAGAGCCGGCCGCCGGCCTCCACGCAGGTGGTGGCGGACGAGACCGTCTCCGGCGAGTCGCCCGAGGCCGAGATGGCCACCACGAGCGTGCTGGCGTCGACGAACGACGGCGGCTCGAAGCCCTTGTGCACCACCAGCGGCACCGGCATGAAGGGCCCGGCCACCGACGCGAGGAGGTCGCCCACCCAGCCGGCGGCACCGGTGCCGAGGATGAGCACGTTGGCGATCTCGTCGTGGCCCGGCAGCGGACCGGTGACGCTCAGGCTGCGGGAGGCGGCGGTGAGCTGATCGGGAAGGCCGAAGACGGCCTCCCGCATGCCGAGCGAGTCGCGCACGGTGGCCTAGGCGCCCAGCGTGGCGGGCGTGCCGTCGGCGTCGGCCTTGGCGAGCAGGCGCTCGTGCTCGGCGTCGTCCACGGTGGTGGCCTCTTCCACGAGCATCACCGGGATGTCGTCGCGGATCTCGTAGCGGCGCTTCAGGCGCGGGTTGTAGAGCGCGTGCTCCGACTCGAAGTACAGGAGCGAGCCCTTGTCCTCGGGGCAGGCGAGGATCTCGAGGAGCTTGGGGTCCAGGGCCATGGTGGGTCTATCCCTTGGTGATGTGGTGGAGCAGTTCGGAGGTGTGCGTGTCGCACTCGTCTCGGGTCCGGGCCTCGAGGTTGAGCCGCAGGAGGGGCTCGGTGTTGGACGGGCGGAGGTTGAACCACCAGTCGCCGAGGTCGACGGTGAGGCCGTCGAGGCGGTCCTGGACGGCCTCGGGGTGGAGCGCCGCGTAGGTGGCGGCCACCGCGTCGATGACGTCGGTGGGGCTGTTCACCTGGGTGTTGATCTCGCCCGAGTCCGCGTAGCGGTCGAAGGGGCGGCGCACCACCGACATGGGCTCGGTGCCGGCGGACAGCCGCTCGAGCACCAACATGGCGGCGATGAGCCCGGAGTCGGCCCGGTAGTTGTCGCGGAAGTAGTAGTGCGCCGAGTGCTCGCCGCCGAACGCCGCGCCGGTGCGCGCCATCTCGGACTTGATGTAGGAGTGGCCGACCTTGGTGCGCACGGGGTTGCCGCCGTGCTCGCGCACCACCTCGGGCACCGCCTTCGAGCAGATCAGGTTGTGGAGCACCGTGGCGCCGGGCTCCTTCTCGAGCACCCCGACCGCCACCAGGGCGGTGGTGGCCGAGCCGGAGAGCCCGATGCCCTGCTCGTCGACCACGAAGACGCGGTCGGCGTCGCCGTCGAAGGCGAAGCCGACGTCGGCGCCGACCTCGCGGACCCGGGCGCAGAGGTCTCGCTGGTTCTCCGGCTGGATGGGGTCGGCCGGGGGGTTCGGGAAGGTGCCGTCGAGCTCGGCGTACATGATCTCGAGGTCGAACGGCAGCGACTCGAAGACGGCCGGCACGACCAGGCCACCCATGCCGTTGGCGGTGTCGGCCACCACCTTGAGGGGCCGGAAGGCCGACACGTCGACGAAGGAGCGCACGTGGTCCGCGAACGCGCCCAGGAGGTCCTGCGAGGACGAGCCACCGGTGGTGGGCCCGGCGGGGACACCGACCGCCGCCAGCTCCTTCACCCGCTCCAGGCCGGTGTCGGCGCCCACGGGGCGGGCACCGGCCAGGCAGAACTTGATGCCGTTGTACTGGGCCGGGTTGTGCGAGGCGGTGAACATGGCGCCCGGCGCCCCCCGGGACCCCGACGCGAAGTACACGAGGTCGGTGGAGGCCAGCCCGAGGTCGACCACGTCGACGCCTTGCGAGCGGACCCCGTCGCTGAAGGCCGCCGCCAGCTCCACCCCGGAGGGCCGCATGTCTCGCGCCACGAGGATCTCGGGCACCGCACCCCCCTCGTCGAGGGCGAAGCGCGCGAAGGCCGCGCCGATGGCGCGACATCCCTCGGCGTCGATCTGGTCGGGGAAGGTCCCACGGATGTCGTAGGCCTTGAAGATGGCGTTCAGGTCTGCCATGGCGCCGCCGACCCTACTCGCCGTCGACGTCGGTCCCGGGCGTCAGGGCGGCCAGCTCACCCGGCCCGAGGTCGTAGGTCCCCGCCCGGACGGCCCGGCGGATGCGCAGCAGGTCGACCAGGAGGCGGACGGCGTCGCGGGCCACGTTGACGGTGGACCGCGGCGAGTTCTCGATGTCCACCGCCACCTCCTGCAGGGAGAACCCGTAGCGCTCGACCAGCACGAACAGCTCGACGTCGAACGCGAACCCGTCGACCCGCGCGTGGCCGAACAGGACCCGGGCCACGTCGGCGCGGAAGGCCTTGAGGCCGCACTGGGTGTCGGTGTGGTCGACGTCGAGCACGAGCCGCGTGGCCAGGTTGACCACCTGGCTGCCGAGCCGGCGGACCGGCGGGGCGGCCACGGTGGTGGTGGTGGAGGCGTGGTGGCGGTTGCCGACGACCACGTCCCAGCCCGCCTCCACCGCCTCCAGGAGGCCGTGGACCTGGTCGGGCGAGTAGGCGAGGTCGGCATCGGTGAAGGCCACCGTCCGCCCGGAGGCGGCCAGCACCCCGGCGCGCACGGCGTGGCCCTTGCCCCGGTTGACGGGCAGGGCCACGACCCGGTGGGCCCCGGCCCGACGAGCCGCCGCGGCGGTGCCGTCGGACGACCCGTCGTCGACGACCAGCACCTCCAGCTCGCCGACGCCCACCCGAGGCTCGAGCTCCGCGCAGATGCGCGCCACGGTGGCCCCGATCCGTTCCGCCTCCTCGTAGGCCGGCACGACGACGCTCAGCCGCACCCGCCCGGGCGCCGGCGGCCGCTCGCGACGCCGGCCCAGGTCCTGGCGGGCCCGGGCCGCCCGCGCCCTCCGGGACACTCAGCGATCCCGGTGATCGGGATCGGGCGCGACGTACCAGATGTCGTCATCGGGCTCGTCGGGACCGACCGGTTCGACGGGCCCGACCGGCTCGTCGGGCTCGTCGGTGCCCTGGGTGGGCTCGACCGGTTCGTCGGCGACGGCCGTGCCGGCGGGCCCGTCGGCGTCGCCGGTGGGACGGGTGGGCTCGTGGTCGGTCGGCGCCGCCGCGTCCGTGTCGATCGGGGCGACGACCGGGCCGTCGGCCGGGCGGTCGCCGGCACCGGTGACGGGTGGTGCGGGGCGGGGATCTCGCGGGGCGAACCGGGTGGGATCGGAGGGCGGGTGGCCGGCGCCGGGCGGGGCGGTGGGCCCGGCGTCCGGGGGCGGGGCCGCGTAGCTGACGGCCCGGTCCAGCCACGTCGAGGCCCGCCCGGGGGCGAGGGGCGCCACGTCGACCAGCGGCCGCCGGGCCAGCAGGACCAGGCCCACCAGGCCCAGCGCCGAGAGGCCCGCGGCCACGAGGTCGACCCCGGTGCGGCCGTAGGTGAGCGTGACCTCGGTGTCGGTGGGGACCACGACCATCAGGTTGGGGGAGACGCGGTACGGGCCCTCGGCGCCCGATACCTCCCAGTTCGGGAAGTACGACGCCTTCACCAGCACCGGCACGCCGGGCTCGGAGACCTCGAACGAGATCGAGTCGTCGGTGGTCCGGACGCTGCTGACCTCGGTGTCCGGCAGGGAGGTGCGGGGCAGCTCCGGGATCTCGTCCATCGGGCCGGACAGCCCGAGCTGCTCGCGGGTGTAGCGGACGATGCGGCGCAGGTCCTCGGGCACCGGCTCGAGGCTCACCCGCTCCCACTCCTCGGGGCCCTCGAGGGCGATGGGCACGTCGAGGTCCTCCGGATCGAGGAACCAGGCCATGGCGGCGGGCAGCCACTCGGCCTGGCCGGCCCCGATGCCCCCGGCGACCACCGGCTCGTGCTCGAGGGCGGTCACGAGCGGCGCGTCGGCCACCTCGTAGACGTGCCACGGTCCGCTAACCGCGACCTCGGTGAGGTCGGGGTGGCCGGCGGCGGCGGTGACGGCCTCGGTGGACACCGCGAGGTAGTACTGCACGCCCATCAGCTGCAGGTGCCGGACGCCGGCCTCCAGGTCGAACCCCGGGTACGGCAGCTCCCGCTGGGGCTGGGACGGCTTGGCGGAGAGCTCGGCCTGCATCAGGAAGTGGATGGGCACGGTGGCCGACGACTCGAAGTAGAGGCCCTCCTGGGAGCCGATGCAGCCGTCGGTCCAGTACGGCAGGAGCATCGGCGCCATCGGCGTGCCGTAGCCGTTGATGCGGTCGTTGTCGTACTCCCAGAACGCCCGCCCGCAGCCGTGGTCGGCGTCGGCCCCCAGCGCCGCCATGGTGGCCATGAGGTCGCGGTACTCGGGCCAGCCGCCGGAGGTGCAGGACGTGGTGCTGCCCGCGGCGTCGCACCCCGCCGGCGTGGCCTCCTTCTCCTCGAGCCCGGAGTAGTTCCACCCCGCCCACCCCGCCACCGGGTTGGTGGCGAGGGTGTCGAAGAGGAGGAACGAGGAGCGGGTCCGGGTGCCCTCGGTGCCGTCGCGCTCGCGCACCGGCACCACCGTGCGCTCGATGGGCTGCCCGGGCCCGTCGAGGATCCCCGAGAGGGGGAGCGTGACGTAGAGCAGGACGCCGAGGGCGGTGACGGCCCCGGCCGTGGCGGTCACGAGGCGGAGCGGCCGGTCGGCGCGCCCGCTGGCCACCGCCCCGGCGAACCGGATGAGCTCACCGACGCCGATGGCCGCGAGCAGGGCCACCGAGAGGTAGAGGACCGGCAGGAGCCGGGCGTTCCACAGGCGGTACTGCGGGAGGGCCACGAACGCCACCGCGGACCCGGCCCAGGCCAGGGAGAGGACGAGCCCCACCGTGTGGCGCCGCACGAGGGAGGCCACCACGCCCAGCAGGGCGGCCACCATCAGCAGGCGCATGCCCGACGGGAACAGGTAGTAGAGGGCCGACGATTGGTCGCCGGCCAGGCGCTGGGCCTCCTCGGAGAGGTTGGCCCCCGGGGCCGGGAGCTTCTCCCAGCCCATGTCGTTCACCAGCTCGCGCCGCCACCAGAACGGCAGCACCCAGAAGGCGGTGAGCAGCCCGGCCACCGGCACCATGGTGGCCAGCCAGCGGAACCGGGCCCGATCGGGGTGGACGACGAAGAGGGCGGCCGTGCACGCCAGCACGAAGAACGCGGGGATCAGGTGGCACAGCCCCGCCAGGGCGAAGAGGCCGGCGGCCAGGGCGCGGTGGCGACCCGTGCGCAGGCCGCGCGCGGCCACGCCGAGGTAGAGGATGGACAGCGTGAGGCTGATCGAGAAGGCGAACTCGCCGGCCATGGTGGACTGGAAGTTGCCGCCGATGATGTTGCCGGTGTTGTTGTAGAGCGGCTCGCGGTTGTAGATGAAGAGCAGGCCGGCGGCCGAGGCGAGCGGCGGGATCGGGAACGGCAGGTCGGCGAGCTTGGCGAACGCCCAGCAGGCCACGGGCACCGCGAGGAGGCCCACCGCGGTGATGAGCTTGAACGACCGGTTGTAGGGCACCGGGACGGCCAGGACGACCACCAGCGCGGCCAACCCGGTGAGGAGCCACCGGTGCCGGTGGAGGCGGGGGCGGATCCAGGCCGAGGCGCCGATCGCGACGGCCCCGAGCGCCACGGGCACGGCGAGGTACCAGACCAGGCCGACGTGGAGGCCCACGATCAGCAGCGACGGGACCACCATGTAGAACTGGTAGGCGGGGAAGCCGTTGTACCAGTCGGGCGACCAGCCGGTGAGGCGGAAGTTGGGCAGGAGCTCGTCGAGCAGGTAGCGCGGGCCCCACACGTGGGCGCCCATGTCTCCGCCGGTGGGGGTGGTGTCGCGCCAGAGGTCGCCGGGGTGGAGGGTGGCCAGCACCAGGGCGGAGCCGAGCACCACCACCAGCGCGGACAGCCCGGCCTCCACCGCCCGGCCGGGGTCGGCCTGGATCCGGTCGAGCTGCTCGTCCCACCAGCGGCGGGCGGGGCTCCCCGCTGGTGCCGGCGTCTCGACCCGGCCGACCTCCGGCCGGTCGTCGACCTGGGTCACGTGGCGAACCACACGAGGTTGACGACGGTCACGGTGTTGAACGCCATGTGGGCGACCACGGCGGGGCCGAGCCGCCCGCTCTTGACGGCGAGCAGGGCGAACACCAGGCCCGCCACGGTGAGGGCCGGGAACTGGAGGAGCTGGAAGTGGGTGGCGCCGAACACCACCGACGACAGGGCCACCGCCCAACCGGTGCCGAAGCGCTTCTCGAAGGCCCGCAGGAGCAGGCCGCGGAAGAACAGCTCCTCGGCGATGGGGGCACCGATGGCCACCATGAGGAAGAGCAGGACGACCGTGCCGGGGGAGGTGGCCCGTTCACCGAGCTGGCGGGCCGGCTCGCCCAGCTCGTCGAAGTCGGTGCCGGCGAGCCACAGCACCGGCAGGGAGACGAGCGGCACCGCGATGATCTGGGTCAGCACGCCGGCGACCACCCCGATGGGCACGTCGATGGCCTTGATGCGGGCGCGGTAGTCGGCCACCCAGCCCGCGCCCTTGCGCGCGGCCACGAAGATCGGCACGCCGACGAAGCCGATCCAGAGCGGGGGGAACTGCAGCGCGGTGAACGCCAGGGAGACCTCGCCGTCGACCGCCTGCTGCTGGGTGTGATCGAACGCGGCCAACAGGAACGGCAGCGCCAGCGCCGCACAGGTCTGGGCCACGAGCCACGCGATGGCGGCGTCGCCGAGGCCCCACCGGGGCTCGCGAACGGCCGGGCCGGGGATCGGGCGCGACGTCGCGGGAGCAGGGGGAACGTCGGACATGACGGGCGGGAGCCTACCGGCCGACCCTGGGTGCCCCGGGTCGGCCCGACGATCAGGAGGCGATGGCCTCGGCGGCGACGCGGCGGTCGACGAGGTCCCAGCCACGGGGCGGCGCGGTGCGCGAGGCGTGGCGGTCGCAGAGGTCGTGGGTCATCGGGTGGCCCTCGGCCGCGAGGGCCTCGAGCCACACCGTGGCGCCCCGGTAGTCGTACGACAAGGTGACCACGGCGGCCTCGGCACAACCGGGGCGGGCACAGCGACGGCGCATGGCGGCAAGCTACCGGCCCGGTGTCGCGCCCGAGGGGATGGTCGGGCGCCCTGGCTGCCCGATGGCCGGGGTCGCCCCCTAGCATGGGTCCATGTCACCAGAGGGTCCGCCGCCGCCCCCGCCTCCTCCGCCCCCGCCCCGCAGCCGGGGCCCCGTGGGGCCCGGTCGCAGCGGCCAGGAGGGTCCGGCCGGTCCGCCGTCCAGCGGGAGCCGCGCGCCCATCGGGAACACGCGCTGGATGCTCTGGGGCCTCGCCGTGGTCTGCGGCATCGTCCTGATCCTGGCCATGAACCAGGGCGGCGACCCGGGCGAGGAGCTCTCCTACAGCGAGTTCCGCAGCGCGGTCGCCGACTCCAAGGTCGACGACGTCACCTACGACAACAGCAGCGGCAAGATCACCGGCACGTTCTCGAACGGCGACGAGTTCCGCACCACGGGCCTCCTCCCCTTCCCCGAGGAGGACCGCGAGCTCCTGCGCGAGCAGGACGTCGACCTCAAGCCCAAGACCCCCCAGGCCGGCTTCCTGGAGACGTGGCTGCCGGTCCTGATCTTCCCCGTGCTGATCATCGGCTTCTTCATCTTCATGCAGCGCCGGGCCCAGGGGCAGATGGGCAACATCATGTCCATCGGCCGCTCGCGGGCGAAGACCTACAGCACCGAGCGCCCCGGCACCACGTTCGCCGACGTCGCCGGCTACGAGGGCGTGAAGACCGAGATCCGCGAGGTGGTGGACTTCCTCAAGTACCCGGAGAAGTTCAGCCAGATCGGCGCCCGCATCCCCAAGGGCGTGCTCCTCGTCGGGCCCCCCGGCACCGGCAAGACCCTCATCGCCCGTGCGGTGGCCGGCGAGGCCGGCGTGCCGTTCCTGTCGGTGAGCGGCTCGGACTTCATGGAGATGTTCGTGGGCGTCGGCGCCAGCCGGGTCCGTGACCTCTTCCAGTCGGCCAAGAAGATGGGCCGGGCGATCATCTTCGTCGACGAGATCGACTCCATCGGCCGCAAGCGCGGCGCCGGCCTCGGCGGTGGCCACGACGAGCGCGAGCAGACGCTCAACCAGATGCTCAACGAGATGGACGGCTTCGAGGCCACCGAGGGCATCGTCATGATCGCGGCCACCAACCGGCCCGACGTGCTCGACCCCGCCCTGCTGCGCCCCGGTCGCTTCGACCGCCAGGTCGTGGTGCCGCTCCCCGAGCACGAGGAGCGCCTCGCCATCTTGAAGGTGCACGGCAAGAGCAAGCGCATCGGCCCCGACGTCGACCTCGGCGTGGTGGCGCGCGGCACGCCCGGCATGAGCGGCGCCGAGCTGGCCAACCTCGTGAACGAGGCGGCCCTGCACGCGGTGCGCCGCGGTGGCGAGATGATCACCCGGGACGACTTCGAGTACGCCCGGGACCGGGTGCTCATGGGCCAGCGGCGCGAGTCGATGGCCCTGTCGGAGAAGGAGAAGGAGCTGACCGCCTACCACGAGGCCGGCCACGCCGTGTGCGCCACCGTCCTCGAGGAGGCCGACCCGGTCCACAAGGTGACCATCCTCCCCATGGGCATGGCGTTGGGCGTGACCCAGCAGCTGCCCCAGGAAGACAAGCACTCCTACAACCGGGACTACCTCGATGCCTCGATCGTGGTGGCCATGGGCGGGCGCATCGCCGAGAAGCTCCTCTTCGGCGTGGTGTCCACCGGGGCCAACAACGACCTCGTGGTGTCCACCGAACGGGCCCGAAAGATGGTCCGCGA
>JBBRFU010000109.1:0-12984 GCA_038241315.1 Acidimicrobiales bacterium
GCACCTTCGCCGCGCTGGTGCTGGTGGCCGGCTTCTCGATGGCCTCGATGTTCGCCTACGTGTCCGGCTCGTCGTTCGTGATGCAGGACCAGTTCGGGCTCGACGAGCAGCAGTTCGGCCTGGTGTTCGGCGCCGGGTCGCTGTGGCTCATCGGCGGCACCCAGCTCAGCGCCGTGCTGCTCCGGCGGTGGGGCCTCCGCCAGATCCTCTTCGGCTCGCTCGCCGCCGCGGCGGTCTCCAGCTCGGTGCTCCTCGCCGTCACCGTCGCCGACGTCGGCGGGCTGCCGGCGGTGCTGGTGCCGCTGTGGATCACCCTCGGCCTCACCGGCACCGCCATGCCCAACGCCCCGGCCATCGCCCTCTCGCTGCACGGCGAGGCGGCCGGCGCCGCGGCTGCGCTGCTCGGGTCGGTCCGGTTCGGGATCGGAGCGATCTCCGCGCCCCTGGTGGGGGTCCTCGGCAACGATGCCCGAGCCATGTCCATCGTGGTGGTGGCCGGGATGGCCCTCTCGCTCCTCGTGCTGGTCCGGGGCGTCCACCGCGACGCCGGCCGGTTCGACGGCGAGCACCCCGACGCCGAGACGCTCGGCGAGGCCCGCCTCGGCGTGGTGGGCTGCGACTGACGATCCGGCGGTCAGCCTCCGTCCCGGAGGACGAGGTGGCGATCGGGGACCTGGGCCTCCAGGGCGGCGGCCAGGGTGTCGGCGAGGCGGGCGCGGGAGGCCCACGGCGTGTTGTCGGGCCTCGCGTACCCGACGAGCATCCCGACCGCCAGGCAGCACGCCACCGGTCACGCTCGCCGATCCCGACCTCCGGCACCTCCCCGGAGCGGGCCCGCTCCCAGTCCTCGGTGGCCAGGTCGTGTCGGGGCCGGGCCGCGGTGTGCCGGGCGAGCGGGCGCCCGTGGGCGGGGTTCAGGCGATGCGGGTGTGGTAGGGCACGTCGAGCAGCGATCCGTCGGGTCTGCGGATCTCGACGCCGTCTCGGGTGCGTCTGGCGGCGACGAGGGCCGGCGCGGACCTAGCCTCGGTCGATGACCGACGGGAGACGTCGCTACACCGACGAGGTGCCCGGCGACATCGAGGCCCGGGTGCGCGAGCGCTGCCTGGCGCTGCCCGACGCCTACGAGGAGCGGGCCTGGGTGGGGGTGCGGTGGCTGGTCCGCAAGAAGACGTTCGCCCAGGTGCTCGGCCTCGTGCTCGACGACACCCCGCCGCTGGTCGTGCTGGCGTTCCGCTCGCAGGGCGAGGAGCTGGAGGTGCTCCGCCGCGCCGGCCACCCGTACCTCGCGCTCGGGTGGGGCCGGGACGCCCTCGGGCTGGTGCTCGACGACGACACGGACTGGGACGAGGTGCGCGAGCTCGTGACCGAGAGCTTCTGCGTCCGGGCGCCGAAGAAGCTGGTCGCGCTCGTCGAGGAGCGCTCGGACGGCACGTGAGCCGTCCGGCGCGACCGGCGACGAGGCCGGTGGTCGCCGGCCGAGGCGATCAGGGGGCGTCGGGGGCGGGGGCGATGGCGGGGTCGTCGGTGTCGCCCTGGCCGCCGCGGACGAGCACCACGCCGGCCACGATCAGGGCGCCCCCGAGGGCTTGCACCGCGGTGGGCACCTCATCGAGCAGGACCCACGACAGCAGGACGGCGAACACCACCTCGACCAGCCCCACGAACGAGGCCACCCGGGCGCCGAGCCGGGTGGCGGCCTCCACGCCCGACACGTAGGCGAACGAGGTCGATATCACCACGATGATCGCCATCGGGACCAGCCACGACACCGGTGAGCCCAGGAGATCGACCTCGCCGGTGGCCCCTGCCAGCGGGGTCAACCCGACCAGGCCGACCGCCGCGGTGACCACCGCGCCCACCAGCAGGCCGGCAGCGGTGAGGGCCAGGGTGGGCAGGTCCCCATCTCCGCCCCGAGCCGACAGGGTGAAGTAGCAGGCCAGGCACACCGCTGCTCCCAGGGCCCAGGCCACGCCCACGGGGTCGAGGTCGGTGGCGCCGGTGAGGTCGAGGACCAGGAACAGGCCGCCGGTGGCCACCACCGCACCGGCCAGGGTGATCGACGGTGGGCGCGAACGGGTCCGACCCCACGTGTAGAGCACCAGCAGGACCGGCCCGAGGTACTCGATGAGCAGGGCCACGCCGACCGGCAGCCGCTCGATGGCGGCGAAGTAGCAGAGCTGGGTCCCGGCCACCGCCACCACGCCGAACGGGACGACCTCCCGCCAGGCCGAGGTCAGCGCCGCTGGACGCCAACCCACCGCGGCGAGGGCCAGGGGCAGCAGCACCAGCCCGGCGGCACCGGCCCGCACCGCCACCGCTGCGGCCGGCGACCACCCGGCCTCCAGCAGCGGCTTCACGAACGGCCCGCTGCCCCCGAAGGCGGCGGCCGAGGCCAGGGCGAGGATCAGCCCGGTGGCCGGGTGCTCGACCCGAAGGGCCCGAGGGTGGGTTGGTGTCACGGTCGTTCCTCGGCGGTACGTACACGGCCGCCGTGACGCTACGGGCCGACGCCGCCGGTCCGACGCGACGCGCCCGCCCGTCCCCCGCAGCGGGCACCGCTGGTCCCGCACGGCGGCCTGCGACGAGGCCGTGGGCGCGCCGCGATGCGCAGCGTCCAGGTCGACGAGGGCCGAGGCCGGCGAGGACCAGCGGTAGGCGGAGCGGCTGGGACCGAGCAGCCGGACCCGTGGCGGAGGTCGACCCCTGCGCCCTTCGCAGCCCTCAGGCCCGGGCGGCGGCCCGGGCGGCGGCCGCCGCCGGGAGCACCTCGTCGACGACCCGCCGGAGGTAGGGCCAGGCCACCGCGGGGTCGAGGCCGCCGCACAGCGGCTGGAGGCCGAGCGCCCCGAAGCGCCCGATGAGCTCGACCGCACCCTCGACGCTGACCACGCGGTGCGAGCGACCCTCCTCGCGGAGGGCCTCCACCGTCGTGCTGCTCGAGAGGGAGATCGTGGTGGCCGCCTGGCCCGCGGCGGCGTTCCACTGGTGGTACGGCACCGCATCGGCGAGCAGGGCGGGCCCGACGTCGCGCCAGCCGGCATCGAGGTCGTCGTTCACGAAGACCGAGGCGGGCATGTCGTGCGGCGGCACCAGGCAGAAGCTCGGCTTCTGGCCGGCGGCGGTGGCGGCCGCCTCGTAGGCGTCGCGCAGCGACGGATCGTCGACCTGTGCGAGGAAGCCCAGGCCGTTCCGCCCCGCCCGGCGGGCCGCCACCTTGGTCCCCCCGCCCCACGTGATCATCGGGCCGCCGGCCGTGAAGGGCGCGGGGGTCACGCGGGGACCGGAGGCGTCGTCAGAGGTGTCGTCGGAGGCGCCCCGCAGGATGGCGAGGAGGGTGGCCAGCTTGGCGTCGGCGGTCTTCCCCCGGTCGGCGAAGTCGATGCCGTAGAGCTCGTACTCGTCGGGTCGGTAGCCCACGGCCAGCGTGTACATGACGCGGCCGCGGCTGAGGTGGTCGAGGACGATCATCTCCTCCGCCAGGCGGACCGGGTCGTAGAGCGGCAGGATCGCTGCGCCGATCATGATCGGGACCGTCGTCGTCACGGCCGCAATCGCGCCGGCCAGCGTCAGCGGGGCGGGGAGGTAGCCGTCGTCGGTGGCGTGGTGCTCGGAGAGCACGATGGCCTCGCAGCCCCGCCCGTCCGCCCAGGCCGCCATCTCCACGGCGGCCCGGTACAGGTCGGCCACCTCTGCCGGCGCCTTCCCCGGCGCCCGCATGTCGAAGCGCATCCTGAACACGGTTCCCCCTCGGTGTCGGCTGCGGATCGTGCTCGTCTGTCGGAAGCGACGTCGACGCCGCCGTCGATCTCGTGGGGTCGGAAGGTACACCGGTGGCCGACGGGTGGTGGCCGACGGGTGGTGGCCATCAGGACGGTCGATCGGCCTGTCGGAGTCGCGGTGTCCAACGTCGGAGCGACAACCCGCCGGCGGTCCAGGGCATTGTCGCTGCAACGTTGGACAGCGGCTGGCCGGAGGCTTGCGGTGCGCTGCGGCCCGGGACGTGGTCGCAGCCGTCCGTCGACCGTCCGCCCGTCCGCCCGTCCGCCCGTCCGCCGTCCGCCATTCGCCATGTGCCGTCCGTCCAGCCGTCCGTCGGACGCGCTCGGCTCGGTGCGGTCGTGGCGCGGTAGCGAGCGGGCTCGTGGAGGCCCCGGACCCGGCCGGTCCGGCACGCCGTCGGTGGCCGCTCGCACCGCACGGCGGCGTGCCAGCGACGAGACTGCGGCGGGAAAGGAGCCCTCATGACGACAGCAGGCACCGGGCGGTGGCCCGCCATCCCGGTGGCGGCCTGGGAGGACACCCGCGACACGTTGCAGCTGTGGACCCAGGTGGTCGGCAAGGTGCGGATGGCGAACGAGGCGACCACCAACCACTGGTGGAACGTGGCGCTCTACGTGACCGCCCGGGGCCTCACCACCTCCCTGGTGCCCCACCCCACCGGCCCGTCGTTCCAGATCGACTTCGACTTCCTTGAGCACCGCCTCGACGTGGCCACCGTCGACGGCGCCCGCCGGTCGCTGGCCCTCGAGCCCCGCACCGTGGCCGACTTCCACGCTGCGGTCCTCGATGTGCTCGACGAGCTCGGCGTGGCCACCGACATCTGGCCGATGCCGGTGGAGATCCCCGGCGCCATCGCCTTCACCGACGACACGGTCCACGCCAGCTACGACGCCGACGCGGTGCAGCGCTTCTGGCTGGCCCTCGTGGAGATGCAGCGGGTCTTCACCCGCTTCAGCAGCCGCTTCGTGGGCAAGGCCAGCCCCGTCCACCTCTTCTGGGGCGCCCTCGACCTCGCCCACACCCGGTTCTCGGGCCGCACCGCCCCCCTCCACCCCGGTGGCGCGCCCAACTGCGGGCCCCACGTGATGTGGGAGGCCTACTCGCACGAGGTCAGCAGCTGCGGCTACTGGCCCGGTCCGCCCGGCGAGGAGGGCGTGTTCTACGCCTACGCCTATCCGGACCCGCCCGGCTACCGCGACGCCCCCGTGGGCCCCGAGGGGGCCCGGTGGGACGACGGCCTCGGCGAGTTCGTGCTGCCCTACGAGGTGGTGCGCACCGCAGCGGACCCCGACGCCACCCTGCTCGAGTTCCTCCAGCGCACCTACGAGGCCGCTGCGAGCACCGCGGGCTGGGACCGCCAGGCCCTCGACCGCCGGGCCCTCGACCGGCCGGCGCGACCCCTCGGGCCGGCCTGACCTGACGCCCGCCCGGTGGACGCGACGAGCCCGGGGGAGGGGTGCCCGTCGGGCACCGCCTCCCCCGGGGGATCCGCCGCGGAGCGGGTCAGCTGGCGGCGGCCGAACCGAGGTCGGGGTTGTCGGTGAAGAACCCGTCCATGCCGGCGTCGAGGAAGACCTCGACCTCGCCGGCCATGTCACCGGGGGCCATCGGGTCGGCGCTGCTGCGGAACTGCAGCGGCAGGAAGGTGTTCTCCCGCCGGAAGGTCCAGCCGTGGACGAGCAGCCCGGCCTCGTGGGCGTCGTCGATCACGCCGGTGGGGGCGGCGAGGTTGCCGGCCGCGTCCCGGGGGATCATGACGTCCTTGCAGGCGCCGATGCCGTCGGCGTAGGTGGCGATGTCGGCCAGGCCCGCCGGGGTCACCAGGTCGGCGTAGGTCCGGGGGTCACCGGCCCGGGCGAGGTCGCCGGGCGCACCCGAGCAGTTGATCAGCTGGGCGATCGCCACCGGCGTGCGGTACGAGAGCTCGCGGAGGTTCGCCGTCTCGAAGCTCTGGATGATCACGGGGTCGTCGGCGTCGCCGTACCCGTTGGCCTTCAGCGTCGACAGCAGCGGCTCCTCGAGCGAGAGGCCGATCCCGTCGAAGTAGCTGGGGTGCTTGGTCTCGGGGTACACGCCGACCGGCCGGCCGTCGCAGGTGCGGGAGCGTCGGGCCAGGTCCACGACCTCGTCGAACGTCGGCACCTGGTAGAGGCCGTTGTAGGCGGTGTTGCCCGGCCGGACCGCCGGGATGCGCTCGATGGCCCGGAGGGAGCGCAGCTCGGCGAGGGTCAGGTCCTCGGTGAACCACCCGGTGAGGGTGGCGCCGTCGATCACCTTGGTGGTGCGCCGACCGGCCAGCTCGGGCCGGGTGGCCACGTCGGTGGTCCCGCTGATCTCGTTCTCGTGGCGGGCCACCAGCACGCCGTCACGGGTGGACACCAGGTCGGGCTCGATGTAGTCGGCGCACTGGAGGATGGCCTGCTCGTAGGCGGCCAGGGTGTGCTCGGGCCGGTAGCCGCTGGCGCCGCGGTGGCCCACCACCGTGGCGTCGTGGGGCTCGCTGCGCTGGCGACGGAGGTCGAGCACGATCATCTCGGTGTCGTCGGGGGTGCCGGTCACCCGGGCGTCGTTGCCGGGGTAGTTGTTGTCGTTGCCCACGAGGATCCGACCGTCGCGGAGCTCGAGGACGACCTCCACGGACTGCATCGGGAACGAGAACGGGTCACCGACGCCGTAGGCGCCGGGGGAGGACTCGGTGCCGATCCCGTCGGGGTTGGCGATGCCGAGCAGGTCCACCACGAGCGTCTTCTCGAGGTAGCCCTGACGGTCCTTGCGCGTGAGGTCCACCTGGTAGATCCGCTTGGTCACCGCCGGGGCGCCCTCGAAGTCGTCGCGCTCGAGGACCAGCAGCCGGCCGTTGCGGACCGTGAAGGCGTCGCCGATCACGTTGCGGTCGGTGTCGGTCTCGTACTGCCACGAGCGCCCGGTGTAGCGGCTCTTCCTGGCGTCGAACTCGTAGATGTAGCGGCGGCGCTGCTGCGGGTCGTCGGTGAAGGCCCCCTCGACGATCGGGTAGAGCGTGCGGCCGTCGGCCGAGGCGGCCATGGCCTCGAAGCCGCGGCTGCTGGGGACGGTGGGCGTCTCGCCGGGCGCCAGGTAGGGGTTGGCGGGGGAGCGGCCGTACGGGAAGGCCACGGGCTTGGCGAGCACCTTGCCGGTGGCGTCGACGTGGACGAGGAACGGGCCGAACTCCTCGCCGATCCAGAAGGAGCCGTCGGGCTGGCGGACGACCGACTCGATGTCGAAGTCGGCGCCGGTCAGGAGCCGCTCCGGCGTGTCGCCGTTGACGAGGGAGAAGGGGATGTGGCGATCGGGGTCGCGCAGCGAGAGGAACCGGCCGACCTCGATCTCACCGGGGCCGCCGGTGGCCGTCTCCCACTGGGGGGTGATGTGGTAGAGCCGGAGCAGGAAGTCGGCCGAGTTGCCCTTGGCGCCGAAGCCGTTGTCGGGCATGGCCCAGAAGGTGCCGTCGCCGTTGTCGACCATCCCGGAGAACCCGGGGATGACCTGGCCGGCGAACGGGCCGGTGCGCCCGTTCGCCGGCGTGGCCAGCGCCCCGGAGGGGGGTCCGGGTGCGAGGACGTCGGCGGACAGCGTGGCCCGCTGGACGAGGGTGGGCTCGACCACGTGGGTCGGTGGGCGGCCACCGCCGCCGGCGCCGGTGTCGCCGCCGGCTTCGGAGGGGAGGGAGGTGGCGAGGGTGGCCGCGGCTGTCGCCACCACCGCCACCGAGAGGGAGAGGAGCTTCCTGGTTCGCATGACCCAGATCCAAGAGCACCCGGCCGTCCGCGGCGTGACCGCTCGGGAGCCGGGCCGTGACCGAGGGCTGAACTCTGCGGTCGGTCCCGCGGGACGGTCCGGTCCGGGCCGACCAGGTCGGCTCAGCCGGCGCCCGGCCGCCCCGACGAGCCGGTCGGGGGGCGGCGCCCGGCCCTCCTGGAAGCCGGGCTCCTCGTCGGGCGCGTCTCGGCGTCGATCCGGCCACCGCGCCGTCGATGTTGCCGATTCGGCACGCGTCCGTGCCGACCCAGGTGGCCGCCCGTACCGTCGCTCCCATGGGCACCCACGAGTCGCACGATCGCCAGCCGCACGACCACCAACCGCACGAGCACGGGCACGGCCACGGGCACGTCCGCCTCGACGAGGCGGACTGGGCGGCGATGGCGGCCACGGCCGAGCTCGAAGGCGAGCTGTTCCTCGGCTACGTCACCGACACGACCCGCTGGATCACCGAGCTGCGCGGGCCGGGCGCGCCGCCGGTCCGTCGCGTCCTCGACATCGGCAGCGGGCCGGGCGTCGGGACCTGCGAGCTGGCTCGGCGGTTCCCCGACGCCCACGTGGTGGCGGTCGACGGGTCGCCCGCCATGCTCGAGCGGGCCCGGCAGCGGGCCCTGGCGCTCGGGCTCGACCCACGGGTCACCACCCACCTCGCCGAGCTCCCCGGGGGCCTCGACGGGCTCGACCCGGTCGACGTGATCTGGGCGTCGATGTCGCTGCACCACGTCGGCGACGAGACCGCGGCGCTCGCTGCGCTTCGCGGCGCGCTGGCGCCGACCGGTCTGCTGGCCATCGCCGAGGTCGCGGAGCCGATGCGGGTGCTGCCCGACCGGCTCGACGTCGGGCGCCCCGGGCTCGGGGCGCGGATCGACGAGGCGGAGGCCGAGTGGTTCGCGTCGATGCGGGCCGGTCTCGACGGGAGCGTCCCCTCGGACGACCTGGCCGCGATGGTCGCCGCAGCCGGGTTCGACGTGGTGGGCTCCCGGCTGGCTCGCCAGCGCGTCGACCCGCCGCTGGCTCCCGACGCCCGGCAGGTGGCGGTGTCGCGGATCCATCGGGCGCGGCAGCAGCTGGCCGGGCGGATCCACCCCGACGACGACGAGGCGCTGGCGGTGCTCGGCGACGCCGACGACCCCCGCAGCGTGCTGCACCGCCCCGACGTCTTCGTGGCGTCGTCCCGCCGGATCGTCCTCGCCCGCCCCCGCCCCCGCCCACCGGCCTGAGCCGGCCGGCTCGGCTCGCCCATCAGGCGCTCGGCCCGGGGCCGGATCAGCCAGGGGCCTGCTCGGCCCGGGGCCGGGTCAGCCCGGGGCGGAGGTGGAGGCTCGGAGGAAGGCGTCGACCACGAGGTCGCAGAAGGCCTCGTCGACCACGGGCTTGCCGGTGAGGACGGCGAAGAGCAGGGGGCCCACCAGCAGGGCGGTGGCGTGATCGAGGTCGAGGTCGGCGGGGAGGCGGCCCTCGGCCACGCCCCGCCGGAGCACCACCTCCACCGCGTCGTCCTGGCGCTTCCCGATGCGCTGCTCCAGGTCGGCGATCCCGTGGTTCTGGCTGCGCAGGGTGATCAGCGCGGGGAGCACCCGCGCCCAGTCGGGGTCGTTGAGGATGCGGCGGAACTCCGCGGCCAGGCCGCGGAGGGAGGCCTCGAAGTCGAGGTCGGGGTCGGGCGGCTCGATGTGGGGCGCGCAGCTCCCGACCACGGCCACGAGCACGTCGTCGCGCGTGTCCCAGTGGCGGTAGATGGTGGACTTCGCCACCCCGGACCGGGCGACGATGGCGTCGATGGTGACAGCCGACGGGCCGCTCTCCACCAGGAGGTCGGTGGCGGCGCGCACGACGGCGGCGTGGGTGCGGGCGATCCGCGGGTCGACCGGCGCCGGCTCGGGTGACGGGGGTCTCGCGGCAGGCGTCCTGGGTTCGGGTGACGACTGTCGCACCGAAACCCGTGGTGCGTTGGGGGCCATGAACCGTACGATACCGTCCCGTACTGTTACTCGCCACAGGGAATCCCATGACTGCCATCGCCGCCACCGGCGCCCCATCCCACCCCGGCCCGGTCGGCACCGCCGGCCACGCCGAGTTGGTCACCGACCCGAAGCGCCAGCGGCAGATCCTCATCGCCATGTGCACGGCCCTGATCGCCGTGGTGGCGTCGGTGTCGGGCCTCAACGTGGCCCAGCAGGACCTGGCGCTGGACCTGGGCGCCTCGCAGAACCAGCTGCTCTGGATCATCAACGGCTACACGATGGCGCTCGCCGCGCTGCTGCTGCCGGTGGGCGCCATCGGCGACCGCTGGGGTCGCCGGCGGATCCTGCTCGGCGGCCTGGTGCTGTTCATCGGCGCCAACGTGCTGGGCGGCCTGTCCACCAGCACCGGCATGCTGCTCACCGCCCGGGTCCTGGCCGGCGTCGCCGCCGCCATGATCATGCCGGTCACCTTGTCGGTCATCACCTCGAGCTTCCCCGCCGAGCAACGGGCCCGGGCGGTCGGCATCTGGTCGGGCTTCGCCGGCGCCGGCGGCATCCTCGGCCTCTTCGTGGCGTCGTTCATGGTCGACTACCTGAGCTGGCAGTGGCTGTTCGCCATGCCGGTGCTGTTCGCCGCCGCCTCGCTGGTGATGACCCTCAAGGCCGTCGCCGACTCCCGTGAGCACCAGGAGGGGCGCTTCGACGTCGTCGGCTCGGTGCTCTCCGCCGTCGCCATCGGCGCCATCGTCCTCGGCATCCACGAGGGCCCCGAGCGGGGCTGGAGCGATCCCCTCGCCGCCGGTGGCCTGGTGGTCGGGCTCCTCGCCCTGGCCGCGTTCGTCGTCTGGGAGCTGCGCCACGAGAACCCGCTCTTCGACATCCGCCTCTTCTCGCATCGCGGCCTGGCCGCCGGGTCGCTCACCCTGCTCGTGGTCTTCGCCATCATGTTCGGCGTCTTCCTGGTGCTGCCGCAGTTCACCCAGGCCGTGCTCGGGTACTCGGCGCTGAAGTCGGCCGCCGCGCTGCTCCCGATGGTGGTCGTGATGATGCCGCTGTCCGCGGTGGCACCGGTGATCGCCAAGAAGATCGGCACCCGCGTCATCCTCTCGCTGGGCGTGGCCCTCTTCGCTCTCGGCCTCGTGCTGCTGGCCGTGATGGTGTCCGCCGAAGGTGGCTACTGGAGCGTGCTCCCCGGCCTGGTGGTGCTGTCCTTCGGCATCGGCCTCTGCATGAGCCCGTCCACCACGGTCATCACCGAGTCGCTGCCGGTGGCCAAGCAGGGCGTGGCCTCGGCCCTCAACGACACGGTCCGCGAGCTCGGTGGCGCCGTCGGCATCGCCCTGCTCGGGTCGTTCGTGAGCGCCGGTTACCGCTCCAGCGTCTCCGACGCCACCGCCTCGCTCCCCCCGGAGCTGGCCCACCAGGTGGAGGAGGGCATCGGCGCCGCCTACGCCGCCGCCCCCCAGCTCGGCGCCGACGGCCCCCGGGTGCTCGAGGCCGCCCGCCTCGCCCTGGTCGACGGCTGGCAGGTCTCGATGTGGTTCGGCGTCGGCATCGCCGCGGCCGCCTTCGCCTTCCTCGTCATCCGCGGCCCCCGCCCCAGCGACCTCGCCGCCGAGGACGCCCTCGACGCCGACCTCGACGACGATCTCGAGGCCGCGCTCGCCACCAGCTCCGCTGGTTCGGCGGGTACGGCCGGCGTCGCTGGTTCGGCGGGTGCGGCTGGCGATGCTGCGGGTGACACGGCCGGCGGCGCCCTCGTCGACGCCTGATCCCACCCGGCCCGGCCCCAGCTCCCCGGGGTCGGGCGAACGTGCGCGACGCTCGGCCTCATGTTGTTCAGCCGAGCGCAGGCGGCGGAGATCGCCGCCGGCACCTGCACCGTCACCTACCGGCGATGGAAGCGCCCGCAGGCCGTCGTCGGCCACCGCTACCGCACCCTCGCCGGGTTCATCGTCGTGGACGCGGTCGACCAGGTCGAGGCTGCCGACGTGCCCGCGGGCATCGAGGTCGGTGGCGACCCGTCGGTGCCCATCACCCGGGTGCGGTTCCACCTCGACGACGACCGCCGGGACGCCCGCGCCGAGCTGGCCGACGACACCGATGTGGACGTCGACGCGGTGGCTGCTCGACTGGCGCGCCTCGACGCCCGATCGCCCCACGGTCCCTGGACCCGCGACGCCCTGGAGGTGATCGCCGCCAACCCCGCCGTGCGCGCCGCCGACCTGGCCGCCTCGCTCGGCCGCGAGCGCGACGAGTGGAAGCGAGACGTCCGCAAGCTCAAGGCCGCCGGCCTGACGATCAGCCTCGAGGTCGGCTACCGCCTCTCCCCGCGTGGCGAGGCCTACCTCGCTGCCATCTGCGAGCGGGAGACGCCGCCCGACCGGTGACCGTCAGCCGGGCGATGACCCCTCAGCCGTGAGCCGCGCCCGGCGGCCGACGCGGTGCGCGGCGGGTCCTGCGCGGGTCCCCGCACTCCGGTGACGGGTGAGCGGCGCCACGCGCCGAGCGGGACGCTCAGCCGAGGGCGACGCGGCAGCTCGGCGCCACCGGCTGGCCCTCTTCGTCGCCGCACTGCGCGCCGAGCGCCTCCAGGTCGGAGTCGAGGGGCGCGATCTCGTAGAGCAGGTCGCAGGCGACCATGTCGCCGGCGACGCAGTCGTCGGCGAGGACCTCGAGGCCCGGGTTGTCGTCATCGGCGCCGCCGGGGAACTGGGTCTCCTCGGCGCAGAACAGCCCGGTTGCCCCCCGGCCGCCGCAGTCCCCGCCGACATCCTCGTAGTCCGAATCCGCAGGCGAGGTCAGGAACAACAGGTCGCAGGCCCGGTCGTTGCCGGCGACGCAGTCCTCCTCGAGCGCGGCGAACACCGCCTCTTCCTGCTCGTCGCTGTTGCCCTCCCGGTCTCCCGGGCCTCCGTCGCCGCCACCCAGGTCCGGCTCGGTGGTCGTCGTGGTGCTGCCGTCGGGCTCGTCCTCGGTCGTGGTGGTGCTGCCGTCGCCGCCCTCGTCGGGATCGGTGGTGGTCGTGCTGCTCCGCCCGGGCGACGGCGCCGGGTCGGTGGTGGGAGTCGGGACGGCGATGTCTCGGGCCTCCACCCCACACGACGCCAACGCCACGACCATCACCACGGCGACCAGACCAGCACCACTCCGAGACCAAGACATCCAGCGAACCTAGCGGCGGCCCCGTGGCTCACCGGAACCCGGCCGAGACGAGCGGCGGCTCGCCGTGCCTGGTGCGACGACGGAAGGACGTGCCCGTTCCTCAGGCGGTTCGCCGGCCATCCGTCCGCTCGGAATCGGCCGGCGTAGCCGGGCCGGCGCTGGCAGTGCGGGGCCCCTGCCCCGCCGGCGTGGGGTGCGAGTCGGTGGTCGTGGTGGTGCTGCCGTGCGGGTCGGCACCTCGCACGGCGCCGTCGCGGCGGCGAACCCGTCTTCCGGCTGTGGGCGCGCTCGG
>JBBRFU010000110.1:0-12864 GCA_038241315.1 Acidimicrobiales bacterium
TCGTCGGTGGCCACCGACGCGTGGCGGTCGACCACCGCCACGGTGGGGCCGACGTACCAGCCGTCCTCGGGCACGTCGTCGCGACGAGCGACCACCCGCCCTTCCCGAGCGGCCACCCCGCGGTACCGGGTGACCCGATCGAAGGCCTCGGCGTCGATGAGCGGACCCATGGCGTTCCCCGGGTCGGTGGGGTGGCCGATGGTGAGCACCTCGACCGCACCCGCCAGCCGCTCGGTCAGCTGGTCGAGCAGCCGCTCGGGCACCAGCACCCGGGAGGTGGCCGAGCACTTCTGGCCGGCGTAGCCGAACGCCCCCGAGACGAGGGCCGGCACGGTCACGTCGAGGTCGGCGTCGAGGTCGACGATCACGGGGTTCTTGCCGCCCATCTCGGCCGACACCCGCTTCACCACCCGCTGCCCGTCCGAGGTGGCGCCGGCCCGCCGCACGATGTCGAGGCCCACGGCCCGCGAGCCGGTGAAGGCGATGGTGGCCACCAGCGGGTGCTCCACCAGGACGGGGCCGACCACCTCCCCCACCCCGGGGAGCAGGGCCAGGGCGGCGGGCGGCACGCCCGCCTGGTGGAGCACCTCCACCAGGCGCAGGGCCACGCCCGGGGTCTGCTCCGCCGGCTTGAGCACGACCGGGTTCCCCGTCACGAGGGCCGCGCCCACCATCCCGGCCGGGATGGCCAGCGGGAAGTTCCACGGCGAGATCACCGCGGTGACCCCGCGTGGGCGCCAGCGGAGGTCGTTGCGCTCGCCGGGCACCTGGGCGAGGCCCTGCTCGTCGAGGCGCCGGGCCGAGGCCGCGTAGTAGGTCCAGAAGTCGATGGCCTCGCCCACGTCGGCGTCGGCCTCGGCGAGGGGCTTGCCGGCCTCGAAGGCGATGAGCGCCGCCAGGTCGTGGCGGCGCGACCGGAGGAGGTCGGCGGCGGCCACGAGGATCCCCGCCCGCTCGGCGACCGGCCGCCCGCCCCAGGCGCGCCGGGCGCCGTGGGCGACCACCACCGCCTCGGCGGCCTGGTCCGCCGAGGCCAGGGCCTGCACCGCCACCAGTCGGTCGGTGTGGCCTGGGTCCACCGAGGCCAGCGGGTCGCCACCGTCGCCCGGCGAACGCTGCCCGTCGATCAGGACGGGAACCTCGAACCCGAGCTCGCGCTCGGCCTGGGCGACGGCGAGGCGCAGGCGCCGGCGGACGGCCTCCCGCCGCACCTCGGCCAGGGGCTCGTTGCGGAACGACGCGGTGGTGGGCACGGGGCCCTCCTCAGGGGGTTCGGGCGGTCCCGGGGGATCGGGCGGCTCGGAGGGATCGGGCGGCTCGGCAGCGGGCGGGGCCAGGGCGGCGTCGAGGTCGCCGCCCTCGAACCACTGCTGGCGGACGAAGCTCTCGTTGGCGGTGTTCTCGAGCAGGCGCCGGACGAGGTAGCTCATGCCCGGGATCAGGTCGCCCATGGGCGAGTAGATGCGGGTCCGCAGCCCCAGGTCCCGCAGGCCGTGGTGCAGGGGCTCGGCCATGCCGTGGAGGACCTGCACCTCGATCGTGGCGTCGTCGAGGCCGCGCCGGCGGCACGCCACCACCGCAGCCGCCAAGGACCGCAGGTTGTGGCTGGCGAACGCCGGTCGCACCGAGCCGGCCGCTGCCCCGGCGGCCAACGCCCCGGCGCACCGCTCGTAGCTGGCGTCCGAGGCCGACTTCACCTCGAAGAGCGGGTTGGGCCAGCCGTGGGCGCGGGCGGCGATCGTCTCGGCGTCCCAGTAGGCCCCCTTCACCAGCCGGATCTGGAGGGGGGTGGCCAGGGTCTCGGCGGACCACCGCACGAGGGCGGCGAGGTCGTCGGCCGCGTCGCGCCGGTAGGCCTGCACGACGCAGCCGAGCGCCGGCCCGTCGGGCCACCGCCGGCCGATCTCGCGCAGGAGGGCCTGGGTGGCGTCCTTGGTCTCGTCGTGCTCGGCGTCGAGGTGCACGGTGGCGCCCGCCGCGCGCGCCCGGTCGAGGATCGGGGCCAGCCGCGCCACCGCCTCCGCCACGCCGAGCGCCTCGGTGAGCGCGTGCAGGCGCGGCGCCAGGGCCGAGGGCTTCACCGACAGGTTCACCCGACCGATCGGCCCGAACGGGTCCCGCTCGAGCACCGGGCGCGACGGCCAGGAGCGGGCCGCCACCACCAGGGCGTCGAGCGACTCCCCCACCCGGGCCGCGTAGCGGTCCGCATCGGCGCGGGTGAGGGTCTTCTCGCCCAGCAGGTCGACCGTGCTGGCGAAGCCGGCGGCCCACCGGGCGCCCACCTCGCCCACCACCCCGTCGATCTCGTCGCCGATGATGAACTGGCGCGCCATCTGCCGGATCCCGGCGCGGGCGACGAACGCCGCCACGTGGTCGCCACCCGGCACGCGGGCCGCGACGTGCAGGCCGAGCCGGACGGCACGGGGCGAAGCCGGTCGGTCGAGCTCCTCGCGGAGGTGGGCCGCCACCTCGGCGGCGCTGCGGCACGCCGGCACCGCGTCGACGAAGCGGAAGAGGTGGGTCTTGAGCTCCGGCCGGCGCGTGGCCCACTCCATCGCCAGCGCGGTGGACGAGGCCCGGGCGCGAGCCCGCTCGGGCAGCGAGGGCGTCGACGCCGCGGCCAGATCTCGGGCGAAGGCCTGGATCTCGTGCTCTGCAGCGGACATGCGACCGACCAGGTGGCCACGAACGGGCGTCGGGCCCTCGCGGCGACCCTACCCAGCGGCCCGAGGGGATCGACGTCGACGGGTAGCGTCCAGCACCTATGGACGACGGGTCGACCGAGGTGCGGGTGGGGTTCTGGAACACCTGGCTCCTGCGGCCGCGGCTGTGGGCCGGCGGGCCCTCGCTCCCCCGCGCCGACCGGCTCTTCGCCCCCGAGGTGCTGCGCCGGGCGCCCCGCGTCGGTGCGGCCCTGCGCGACCGCTTCGACGTGATGGCGCTGGGTGAGTGCTTCGAGCCGAGCGAGCAGGACGCGGTGGCGGCGGCCTGGCCCGGCGCCACGCCGGTGCCCGGCCCCACCCGCGGTCGGCGCCGATCCACCGGCAGCGGGCTCGTCACCTTCGTCGACGAGGCGCGGGCCCACCTGCTGCACACCGCCCACCACGCCTTCGTGGCCGGCGGCGACCGGCGCGACTCCGACACGTTCGCCACCAAGGGCGCCCTCCTCGTGCGGGTCCGGGTGGCGCCCGGCGTGATCCTCGACGTGGTGTCCACCCACCTCTTCGCCGGCGGCGACCTCCTGCCCCTCCCCGGGGCCGACGACCAGGCCCGCCACCACTCGGCCCGCATGGGCCAGGTGGACGAGCTGGTGGCGTTCGTGCAGCGCGAGCGCGACCCCGCCGCCGTGCTGCTGCTGGCCGGCGACTTCAACGTGCAGGCCCACAACCACGACCTCGCCGACCCCGGCGCCGACCTCCGCGACCTCGCCGATCGGCTCGCCCCGCTGCAGGTGACCGACCTCTGGGCGGAGCACGGCGTGGGCCCGGGCCACACCTGCACCTTCTCCTCCCCTGCCGACCTCCCACCCGACCCGGCCGAGCCCGATCAGGTGGCCGACGACCACGAGGTCCACCCCCACGCCGCGCCAGGCGAGCGCATCGACTACCTCTGGCTCGCCCCGCCCGCCGACGGGTCCGTCGCGGTGGCGGCCGATCGCCCCCGCCGTTGGGCGTTCCCGGGCCGCGGCGCCCGTGGGGGCCACGGTGGCTCCCTGTCGGACCACCTGGCCCTCACCACCACCCTCCGGCTCCGCCGCCACCCGGGCTGACCGGGTCGGCCACCCGTCGGCTCTGCCAGGATCACGACGTGCAGCCGATCCCCGAGCGCGACCTGATCCCCCTCCCCGGCCAGCCCGACGGCGTGGCCTGGCCCACCGAGGCCTGGGAGGAGGCCGACCCGGCGGCCCTGGGCGGCGACGCCGACCGCCTGGCCGCGCTGCTCGACGAGCTGGTCACCGCCGAGCCCCACCCGGTCCTCGGGCGCACCCACGCCGCGGCGGTGGTGGTGGGTGGCCGGTTGGTGGCCGAGCGCTACGGCCACCGCGTGGTGCAGGACCTGCGATCGCTGGGCGAGGACCCGCCCTACGAGCAGCTCGGGCCGAAGGACGAGCTGCTCTCCTGGTCGATGGCCAAGAGCCTGTCCCACCTGGCGGTGGGCGTGGCCGTGGGCGACGGCGCCCTGGCGGTCCAGGACCCGGTGCCCGAGCCGCAGTGGGCCGAGGTCGACGACCCGCGCCACGCCATCACCTGGGACCACCTACTCGCCATGCGCCCCGGCCTCCAGTGGCGCGAGGAGTACGTCGACTTCGACGGGGACAGCCTCCCCGACGTCATCACGATGCTGTTCGGCGACGCCGCCGCCGACATGGCCGCCTACGCGGCGTCGCACCCCCTCGTGAACCGGCCGGGGAGCCCCGAGGCCTACACCTACTCGTCGGGCACCACCAACATCGTGGTGGCCAACCTGCAGCGGGTGCTCGGCCTCGACGGTGCGGCCATGGAGCGCTACCTCCACGACCGCATCCTCGACCCGATCGGGATGGGGGCCACCCGGCTGGAGTTCGACGCCGCCGGCACCTTCATCGGGTCGTCGTACGCCTACGCCACCCTGCGCGACTGGTGCCGGTTCGGGCTGCTGGCCATGCGGGACGGCGTCTGGGACGGCGCCCGCCTCGTCCCCGAGGGCTGGATCGACCACGGTCGGACCGGCCGCTCCTGGGAGGACGAGATCCTCCACGGCGCGCACTGGTGGACCTGGGACCAGGATCAGATGCCCTTCGGCGCCCACGGCTTCGAGGGCCAGCGGGTGATCTGCTTCCCCACCCGCGACGTGGTGCTCGTGCGCCTGGGCAAGACCTCCAGCGCCGACACCAGCCACCTCAACGCCCACCTCACCGAGATCGCCGCCTGCTTCCCCGAGCGCTGACCTCCGCGGTGCCGACGGCCCTTGCCGACCTCCCACCGCTGACCGGCCGTCGCAGACCGGCCGTGGCAGGCCGGACGGGCCGGGCTCAGGTCTGGAGGTCGCCCACGGCATCGGCGAGGGCGGTGAGCTCGGCGGTCCAGTCGGGCACGACGTCGAGCGGGAGCACCACGAACTTGGAGGCCCCGACGGCGGTGAAGGCCTCCAGCCGCCCGCGCAGCGCGTCGAGCCCCACCGGGATCACGTCGGCCGGGTCGAGCTCGGGGCGGCGGGCCAGCAGGGCCCGGGCCCCGTCGGGCACCGCGGTCCGGCTGTAGGCCACCAGGACGCCCAGGTGCTCGGGATCGATCACCCGGCCGTGCTCGGCCGCGGTGGCGGTCACCAGCTCCCAGCCGGCCGCCACGTCGTCGACCGTGCAGAGCGACGGCAGCCAGCCGTCGCCCACCCGCCCCGCACGCCGCAGCTCCGACGGCGCCTGGCCGCCGAGCCAGACCTCGATCGGCTGCTGGACGGGCTTGGGCCGCAGCGTGATCCCCTCCACCTGGAACCGCTCGCCGACGTGGGTGACGTCGTCTTCGGTCCACAACCGCCGCATCAACGCCAGCGCCTCGTCGAACCACGGCGCCCGCGCCGCCCGGTCGACGCCGAAGGCCCGGTGCTCGGCGGGGACCGGCGCGCCCAGCCCCACCGCGGGCAGGAACCGTCCACCTGAGAGGCGGTCGAGCGAGGCCATCTCCTTGGCCAGCACCACCGGGTTGCGGCCCGGGAGCACCAGCACGCTGGTGCCCAGCTTCAGCTTGCGGGTCCGCCCGGCGGCGAAGGCCAGTGCCACCAGGGGATCCGGGGCGTCGCCCGTGAGCCGCTCCGAGAGCCAGAGCGAGTCGAACCGCAGGTCCTCCAGCGCGTCGACGAGCGAGCCGAAGGACCCGGCGTCGTTGGCGGCCGTCTGCGTCCCCAGCCCGAACCCGATGCGCACCTTCACCGTCCCAGCCTGGCACGGGCCGGCCGGGGACGGCCCTACCATCCGGGCCATGTCGACCACCGAGGCCACGCCTGCACCCCTGGACCCGTTCGCGCCGTTCCGGCTCGACGGCAAGGTGGCCATCGTGACCGGCGCGTCGGTGGGCCTGGGCCGGCGCTTCGCCCGCGTCCTGCACGCCGCCGGGGCCACCGTGGTGGTGGCGGCCCGCCGCACGGCGCTCCTCGAGACGCTGGCCGACGAGCTGGGCGAACGGGTCGTGCCGGTGCGCACCGATGTGGCCGACCCCGACGACTGCCGGGCCCTCGTGGCCCGCGCCCTGGCGGTGGACGGTCACCTCGACGTGCTGGTCAACAACGCCGGCATCTCCGAGATCGGCCCGGCCGAGACCGAGAGCTTCGACACGTTCCGCCACGTGGTCGACGTGAACCTCAACGCCTTGTTCCTCCTCTGCCAACTCTCGTTCCAGCCCATGGTCGACAGCGGCGGCGGGACCATCGTCAACATCTCCTCGATGCTCGGCCTGGTGGGGGCCACGCCCGTGAAGCAGGCGTCGTACTGCGCCTCCAAGGGCGCGGTGGTGAACCTCACCCGGGAGCTCGGCGCCCAGTGGGCCCGCAAGGGGGTGCGGGTGAACGCCATCGCCCCCGGGTGGTTCCGCAGCGAGATGACCGACGTGATGTGGGGCGACGAGGCCTCCGAGCGCTACGTCCGGCGCGGCGCGCCGATCGCCCGGGAGGGCGCCGAGCACGAGCTCGACGGGGCCCTGCTCTTCCTGGCCTCCGACGCCAGCACCTACGTGGTGGGCCAGACCCTCGCCGTGGACGGCGGCTGGACCGCGGTCTGACCGCTCGTCAGCCCGCTCGTCAGACCGTCACCGTGGTGAGGTCGTGGCCGAACACGATCTCGCCGTCGAACCCCTCGGCGGCGAGGGCGATCCACTCGGCGTCGGCGCCGGGCAGGGGGGTGGGCACCTGGTGGGTGAGGACCAGCGTGCGCACCCCGGCCCGCCGGGCCGTGTCGGCGGCCTGCTGCACGGTGGAGTGGTAGTCGATGGTGTCGAGGAACCGCGGGAACGGCAGCTGGCGGACGAGGTCCTCCCGCAGCACGGTCTGCACGTAGACGTCGGCACCCGCGCAGAGCTCGTCGAGCCCGGCGCACGGCACCCCGTCGCCACCGAGCACCACGGCCCGACCGTCGTGCTCCACCCGGTAGCCCAGGGTGGGCTCCACCGGGCGGTGGTCGGTGGACGCGGCCACGATGCGGACGCCGCCCTGGTCGTGCACCACGCCGCCGGCCGACTCGGCCACCACCGGCGCCGGCCCCTCGGTGAGGTCGTCGTGGTGGGCCAGCCGGTAGCCGATGTCGGGGCCCAGCATGGCGATGATGGCCTCGACCACGCCGGCGGTGCCGGCCGGCCCGATGATCGGCAGCGGGGCGGGCATCGGGCTCATCACCCAGCGGCTGGTGATGACGTCGTTCAGGTCGGTGAGGTGGTCGCTGTGCAGGTGGGTGAGCAGCACGGCGGTGAGCGCGGGTGCGACCACGCCGCTGGCGGCGAGGCGGAGGCCGACCGCCCGGCCGGCGTCGACGAGGAGCACCTGGTCGCCGGCGCGCACGAGGGTGGCCGGGCCGGCCCGGTCGGGTGAGGGCAGGGGGCTGCCCGTGCCCAGCAGCGTCACCTCGAAGGTCATGACGGCGATGCCGGCGCCGAGCCGGCCAGCAGGCCGAGCACGGCGTCGGCGAAGCGGTCGGGGGCCTCGAGCATCGGGTAGTGACCGACGCCCGCCAGGGTCACGAGCGGCGTCCCCGGCCGGGCGGCCACGAAGCGCTCGGCCATGGCGTGCACGGCCACCGGGTCGAGGTCGCCCCACACCACGCCCACGGGCGAGGGGTGCCGCTCGATGGCGCCGGTGAAGCGGGCCTCCTCGGCCCGGCGGTCCTCGATGTAGCGGATGGTGCGGGGCAGCAGGGTCAGGCCACCGTCGCGGGCCGCGAGGAGGGCGAGGCCCTCCAGCTCGGCGGGGTCGACCACGCTCCCGGGGGCGAAGGTGCCGGCGACCCCGCCCTGGAAGGCCACGCCCCCGTCGGCGCCCAGGCCGTCGTGGCGCTCGTCGGGCAGCGCCAGCAGCAGCTGCTGACCGGTGGTGAGCTGGGCCAGTTCGATGTAGATCGAGCCGTTGGTGAGGACCCGGCGCCCGACGGTGAACCGGAGGCTTCCCTCGATCGATCGGGCCAGCACCTCGCCGCCCACGGAGTCGCCGAGGTCGTGGGTGAGCAGGTCGACGTGGTCGAGGCCGAGGTGGTCGGCCACCGCCTCCACGCCGTCGGCGTAGCGGCGCAGCGAGTAGCGGAGGTCCGGCTTGTCGGACAGGCCGAACCCGAGCAGGTCGAGCACCACGAGGTCTCGCTCGGCGGCGAGGCGGCCGGCCACCAGGCGCCAGTCGAACGAGCAGGTGGGGAACCCGTGGAGCACGAGGAGCGGCGGGGCGCCGGTGTCGGCCCCGGCAGGGATGCGCTTGCACCACACCTGGTGCTCGCCGGCGGCCACCCGTTCGCCGCCGGCCTCCCAGGCGGCGACGGCCTCGGCGGGCGCGGCAGCGGCGGCCGGGGACGCGCTCACGACGCGTCCTCGGCGGGCCGCACCACGGCCTGGGCCACCAGGACCTCGCCGTGCCGGGTGGTGATGGCGGGCGAGCCGTGCAGCACGTAGCCCCGGTCCAGCGCCGCGCTGACCCGGCGGCAGAACTCGGCGTCGTCGGGCCCGGTGAGGACGCGGTACCGGAGCTGCTCGGCCGCGTCGAGGGCATCGGCCTCGTCGGCGGCCGCCCGCCCGGTGGGGCCGCCGGCGGCCATCGAGTCGGTCACACGTGCTCCTTCAGGAGCTCGCGCGTGGCGGTGGCGGTGGGCTCGTCAGCGTTGAACTCGACGGCCACGAAGTCGGTGACCCCGGCATCTCGCATGCGGCCGATCCCGGCCCGCACCTCGGCGGCCGAGCCGATGAGGGCCACGTCCTCGGGGCCGGCCGCTCCCTCCCGGTCGAGCATCGCCCGATACGACGGCAGGATCCCGTACACCTGGAAGAGCTTCGCCGCCTTGGCCCGGACCGCGGCCGGGTCGTCGGTGACCGCCACCGGCAGCGCCCCGACCACCCGCATCTCGCCGGTGCCGGCCTCCTCCGCCGCCGCGGTGATGGTGGGGACCGTGTGCTCGGCGAGCGTGCGCGGCCCGGTCATCCAGGTGATGGTGCCGGCCGTCCGCTCGGCGGCCAGCCGCAACATGTGGGGCCCCAGGGCCGCCACCAGCACGGGCACCGGGGAGGCCCCGGGCACCTGGAGGCCCACCTTGGCGGTGAGCGTCTCGCCCTCGAAGTCGACCGCCTCGCCGGCGCACAGCGGCACCAGCGCGGAGAGGTACTCCCGCATGTGGCGCACCGGCTTGGCGTAGGAGTAGCCGAACATGTCCTCGATCACCAGCTTGTGCGAGAGCCCGATGCCGAGGGTGAAGCGCCCGCCGCTCGCCGCCGACGCGGTGAGGGCCTGCGCGGCCAGGGCCGCGGGGTGGCGGGGGTAGGTGGGGACGACCGCGGTGCCCAGCTCGATGCGGGGCACCGAGTGGCCGATCAGGGTGTGGGCGCACAGGGCGTCGATGCCGAAGATCTGCGGGAGCCACAGCGAGTCGAAGCCGTCGGCCTCGGCCGTCCGGGCCACCTCCAGCAGCTCGTCGAGGGTGCCGTCCGACGTGAAGATGCCGATGCGCATGGGGTGGTCCTCCGGAGGTGGGTGGTCGCCGCGGGCGGACCCTATCGGCCGACCCCCTCGCCCGCGCGGCGTTCGCCGACGGTTCTCCGGTCGCGCCGTCGGGGACAGGAACCGGCCATGGATCCCCAGCCGACCGTGCGCCACGACCCGGACCGCCAGCGCTACGAGGTCCTGCTGGGCGACGAGGTGGTGGGCTTCGCCGAGCACCGCACGACCGCCGACGGGGTGGAGGCCTTCCCCCACACCGTCGTGACGCCGGCCCACGAGGGCAAGGGGTTGGCCGGCGTGCTGGTGCGCCACGCCCTCGACGACGTGCGGCGCCGAGGGGTCAAGGTGGTGCCCAGCTGCTGGTACGTGGCCGGCTGGATCGATCGCCACCCCGACTACGCCGACCTCCTCGCCGAGCCCGGCACCTGACCGCGCTCGCGGCGGCGGCCGGGCGCCCGTGCCTATCGTGACCGTGGCCACCCCCACCACCGTCGGAGCGACACCGTGCGAGTCCCCCTCACCATCCGCAGCTTCCTCGATCGAGCGGCCGTGGTGTACCCCGACCGCACCGGCTTCGTGGACGAGCCCGATCAGGTGGCGCCGTCGTGGGGCGCCATCACCTACGCCGAGATGGCGGCGCGGGCGAAGGCCCAGGCGGTGGCCCTCGACCGGCTCGGCATCGGCCCGGGCGAGCGGGTGGCCATCGTGTCGCACAACGCCGGCCGGCTCCTCACCTCGTTCTTCGGCGTGAGCGGGTGGGGCCGCGTGCTGGTGCCGGTGAACTTCCGCCTGGCCGCGGAGGAGGTCCGCTACATCGTGGCCCACGCCGGCGCCCGGGTGCTGCTGATCGACCCGGAGCTGGAGGAGGCCCTGGCCGGCGTGGAGGCCGAGCACCGCTTCGTGATCGGCGACGAGAGCGACCGGGCGCTCTTCGGCACCGACGGCAGCCTGGCCGGCATCGAGCCCGAGCCCTGGGAGCCCGACGAGGACGCCACCGCCGTCATCAACTACACGAGCGGCACCACGGCCCGGCCCAAGGGCGTGCAGCAGACGCACCGCTCGCTGTGGCTCAACGCCACCACCTTCGGCTGGCACACCGGGATCAGCGACCGCGACGTGTTCCTCCACACCCTGCCCATGTTCCACTGCAACGGCTGGGGCATGCCCTACGGCACCACCGGCATGGGCGTCGAGCAGATCGTCATCCGCAAGATCGACGGTGCCGAGATCCTCCGACGGGTGGACCGCCACGGCGTCACGGTGATGTGCGGGGCCCCGGCGGTGGTGAACATGATCCTCGACGCCGCCGCGACGTGGGACGGGCCGGTCCCGGGCGCCGGCCGCACCCGCATCATCGTGGCCGGGGCCCCGCCGCCCTCGCGCACCATCGAACGGGTGGAGACCGAGCTGGGTTGGGAGTTCATCCAGATCTACGGGCTCACCGAGACCGCGCCCCTGCTCACCATCAACCGGAGCCGGACCGAGTGGGACGCGCTGGCGCCGGCAGACCGGGCCCGGAAGCTCATGCGGGCCGGCGCCCCCGCCATCGGGATCGAGGTGGCGATCGACGGCCAGGGCGAGATCCTGGCCCGGGGGAACCACGTGCTCGAGGGCTACTGGGAGCAGCCCGAGGCCACCGCGGCGGCGATCGTCGACGGGTGGTTCCACACCGGCGACGGCGGGGTCATCGACGACGAGGGGTACCTGTCGATCTCCGACCGCAAGAAGGACGTCATCATCTCCGGCGGCGAGAACGTGTCGTCGATCGAGGCCGAGGACGCCTTGTTCTCCCACCCGGCCGTGGCCGAGGTGGCGGTCATCGGCGTGCCCGACGAGCGCTGGGGCGAGCTGATCCTCGCCCTGGTGGTGCTGGCGCCCGGCGAGACCGCCACCGAGGACGAGCTGCGCGACCACTGCCGCACCAAGCTGGCCGGCTACAAGGTGCCCAAGCGCATCGAGTTCCGCGACGAGCTGGCCCGCACGGCCACCGGCAAGCTCCAGAAGTTCAAGCTGCGGGAGCCCTACTGGGAGGGCCGGGACCGCCAGGTCAACTGACCGGCGCCACGACCGGCGCTACGACACCCGGCGCCACGACCGGCGCTACGACACCCGGCGGATCGAGCCCACGCCGTCGTTCGCCCCCGAGGAGTCCACCAGGCACCAGATCCGGCGCTCGCCGGCGGTCCAGGCGGCGCGGTCCGGCACCACCGCGCCGATGTCGAGCGTCGTGGTCTCGGGGTCGTCGCCCGTGTAGGAGCGGAAGGCCAGGGCGCAGGCCTCGCTCACGAAGGCGTCGAGCGCGTCGTCGCCGGGGCGGCGATCGGAGGCCGGGATCTCCGTGGTCCCGATGACCTCGGCGTCGTGGCGTTCGGCGCAGGGCACCACCTCGTCGTCGTCGCTGAGGTCGGCCAGCCGGGGCCGGGCGGAGAGGCAGTCGCCGGTGGACGGCCGGCCGGCCGTCTCGCCGACCGGGCCGTAGGTGCCCACCGCGGGGTGGGCCACGTCGTCGCCCACCACGAGGGCGATCACCACCAGGCCGACGAACGAGAGCACCCCACCGAGGACCACGCCCGCGATGCCGGTGCCCACCAACGCCCCCGCGCCGAAGCGCTTCGGGGGTCGAGGGGCGCCCCACGGCGGTTGGACCGGCCCGCCGGGTGGGCCGGGCGGCCAGGAGCCGTCGGGGCGCCAGGCGGCTCGGGGGTCGCCGCCCGGGACCGGCGGCGGCGCCCAGCCCGGGAGCGGTCCCCGCTCGCCGCCCTCGCGTCCTTCGTTCCCCATGTGCGCTCCCTGCGTGGTGCCCGGCGGACCTGCTTGTGCACGTGGACCTGGGCCGTGTCGGACCGTGCACGCTACTGCGGGGCCCGGCGGCGACGGCCGCGACCACCCGCCGCGGCGCTCGCCCGGACGCGACACCGGCCGATCGCGGCGCCCTCCCCCTTGGGGGCTGCCAGCGGATCGGCCGGGGTCGTACGGCCAGCGGCGTTGCACCGGTCGTGACCCCCGTCACCGTAGTGAACCGGCGCCGCCCGCTCCAGTCGACGCCGGTCCACCGCACCGCCACCGCGCGTTCACCGCACGGTCACCGGTGCCGCCCCGCGACCCAGCCGCCACCGCGCCGCCACCGGTGCCGGTACGGTCGCCCCATGCGCTTCGGTATCGCCTTCGCCAACTCCGGACCCCTCGCCGAGGGGCCCACCGCCGCCGGTTGCA
>JBBRFU010000111.1:0-12796 GCA_038241315.1 Acidimicrobiales bacterium
CGCAGGGCGTCGGACACCGCCTTCGACGGGCGACCGGACAGCTCGAATCCGGCGGATCGGACGGCCGCGACGAGCTCGTGGACGGTCTGCTCCTGGGCGTCGAGCAGGTGGACGGTGAGCAGGTAGCGGAGCGGTCGTCCCCGCAGCACCGTCGTCCTCGCACCACCACGTCGATCGTTCGTCATCTCTCGATCATCCCGACGCCACTGACAACCAGCCCCCACGCTCGGACGCTGATCGCGATCGCCCCGCGGAGGCCACGACCGGTCGGGCGTCCGTCGGGTGCCGCCCTCGATGCGGCACGGGTGGCACGCCAGGGGTCGGCCGGTAGGTTCGGCCCCCATGGACCTCGGGCGATACGGCATCTGGACCTTCAACCTCGACCTGGTGCCCTCGGCACGGGCCACCGAGCACGTCGACGAGCTCGACGAGCTGGGGTTCGGGGCGGTGTGGGTGCCGGAGGCGGTGGGCCGCGAGGCGTTCACCAACTCGGCCCTCCTGCTCCGGGGCGGCACCGACATCGTGGTGGCCACCGGCATCGCCTCCATCTGGGCGCGGGACGCCATGGCGGCCGGTGCCGCCCACCGCACGCTCACCGAGGCGTACCCCGAGCGCTTCCTCCTGGGCCTCGGCGTGAGCCACCAGCCGATGGTGGAGGGCCTACGCGGCCACGACTACTCGAAGCCGTTCTCGGCGATGACGGCCTACCTCGACGGCATGGACGCGGCCCTCTTCATGGCCCAGGCGCCCACCACCGAGCCGCAGCGGGTGCTCGCCGCGCTCCGCCCGAAGATGCTCGGGCTGGCGCGCGACCGCGCCGCCGGGGCGCACCCCTACTTCGTGCCTCCCGAGCACACCGCGGCCGCCCGGGCCGTGCTGGGTGCGGGGCCGTTGCTGGCCGTGGAGCAGGCGGTGGTGTTCGAGACCGACCCGGCGCGGGCCCGCGAGATCGCCCGGACCCACACCCAGATCTACACCGGGCTGCCGAACTACGTCGGCAACCTGCGCGAGCTGGACCCCACGCTCACCGAGGAGGACTTCGTCCCCGGCGGCAGCGACCGCCTCGTCGACCGCATCGTGGCCTGGGGCGACATGGACACGGTCCTGGCGCGGGTCCAGGCTCACCTCGACGCCGGCGCCGACCACGTCTGCATCCAGGTGGTGCAGGAGCGGCCCGACGTGCCGGTGGAGGCCTGGCGAGACCTCTCGAGCGCCCTGAGCCTCACCTCGTGACCGACCCCGATCCCGATCGGGACGTCGGGCCCGATCCCGACACCGACCCGGACGCCGAGCTCGAAACCCAGCCCGATCCCGACACCGACCCGGATGCCGAGCTCGAAGCCCAGCCCGATCCCGACACCGATCCGGACGCCGAGCTCGACGAGGACCACGTCTACCTCGGCGACGTCGAGGACCTCGACGAGGACGACGACGGCGCCGGCGAGCTGGGGTCGGGCGCCGGCGTGAACCGGGCGCCGATCTGCGGCTTCTGCGGCGTGACCGCCCTGCCGGCCGACCCGTCGAACGTGATCGACACCGCGTTCGTGTGCGACAACGAGGACTGCGAGGCCTTCCGCGACGTCATCGGCTGACGGTGCCGGTGGACCTCGCCGCTCGTCTCGTTCGTCCCACTGGTCCCACCCGTCCCACTGGTCCCACCCGTCCCTCTCGTCCCGCTCGTCCCGCTCGTCCCGCTCGTCCCGCTCGTCCCGCTCGTCCCGTTCGTCCCACCCGTCCGCTCGTCCCGTGCGACGGGGTGACGGTGTGACGGATGAGGGGGTGACGCCACAAGTTACCCAGCGGTAATATGTGGCGCATGGAAGCTGAACCGTGGTGGCCGGTGGCGGCGTTGGCGCTGTTCCAGGTGGCGGACGGGATCGCCTGCGCGATCCCCCTCGACTTCCTCCGGTCGGCGTTCGACCGGGTTCGGTGCTCGGCCCGCGTGCGCCAGGCGATCCCGGCGGTGAAGCTGGCATCGGCGGCCGGGCTGGTGGCGGGGCTGTGGTGGCCGCCCCTCGGTCTGGTCACGGGGGTCGCCCTGGTGGCCTACTTCGTGGTCGCCATCGGGTTCCACGTGCGGGCCCGCGACACCGTGGTCAACAGCCTGGCTGCGGTCGCCATGCTCGCCGTGGTGGCCGCGGTGACCACGTGCTTCACCTGAGGTCGGGCGTCCGGGCCCGATGACGGGGCGGCGGATCGGGCGGGCCCGGCGGGGCCGGCAGGTCTCCCGGTTACCCTCGGCCGATGACCGACCCGACCCACCCGACCGACCGTCGCCTCGACCTCGTGGTCTTCGGGGCCACGAGCTTCGTGGGCCAGATCCTGTGTCGCCACCTCGTGGCGCGCCACGGCACCGAGGGGCCGCTGCGTTGGGCGATCGCCGGCCGCAACGCCGCCAAGCTCGACGCCGTGGCCGCCGACACGGGCGCCGAGGTCGAGCGGATCGTGGCCGACGCGGCCGACGACGCCGCCCTGGCCGACCTGGCCCGGTCCACCCGGGTGGTCGTCTCCACCGTCGGCCCCTACGCCCGGTACGGCTCCGCGCTGGTGGCGGCGGTGGCCGCAGCGGGGACCGACTACTGCGACCTCACCGGCGAACCGCAGTGGATGCGCCGGATGATCGACGCCCACTCGGCAACGGCCGAGGCCAGCGGGGCGCGGGTGGTCCACGCCTGCGGGTTCGACTCCATCCCGTCGGACCTGGGGGTCTGGTTCACCCAGCAGCGCGCCATCGAGCGCTTCGGGCAGCCGTGCGAGGCCATCGCCATGCGGGTCGAGGCGCTCCGGGGCGGGGCGAGTGGGGGCACCATCGCCTCGATGCTGAACCTGATGGAGGAGGTGGCGGCCGATCCGAGCCTCCGGGCCCTGCTCGCCGACCCCTACGTCCTGGCGCCGCCCGACCTGCGCACCGGCCCCCCGCAGCGCGAGGTCACCCGGCCCACCAACGACGAGGCGTCCGGTCAGTGGGTGGCGCCGTTCGTGATGGCCGCGGTCAACACCCGCGTCGTGCAGCGCAGCCACGCCCTGCTCGGCCGCCCGTGGGGGCCCGACTTCCGCTACGACGAGGCCATGGCCATGGGCCGCGGACCCCTGGGGGCGGCCAAGGCCGCCGGGCTGACGGCCGGGCTCGGCGGCGGCCTGGCCCTGGCGGCCTTCGGCCCCACGCGTGGCCTGCTCGGCCGGGTGCTCCCCGAGGCGGGGGAGGGGCCCAGCCCGACGGCGCAGGAGCAGGGGCACTTCGACCTCCGCTTCCACGGCACCACCGCCGACGGCCGGACGATCCGCACCTCGGTCACCGGCGACCGGGACCCGGGCTACGGCAGCACCGCCAAGATGCTGGGCGAGACGGCCGTGGCCCTGGTGGCGCTCGACCCCGAGCGTCGGGAGGTCGGCGGCGGCTTCTGGACGCCGGCCAGCGCGTTCGGCGACCGGCTGGTGGAGCAGCTCGAGGCCGAGGCCGGCCTGCGCTTCTCCGTGCTCGGGTGAGGTCCGGGGCGCGCGTCGGGAGGAACCACCTCCGACGCCCACCGGAGCCGATCTCCGCTGTCGGACCCCCTCGCTAGGGTCCGACCCGTGCTGCACCTCTACGTCGCCGACCGGCTCGTGCCGCTCGCGGCCCGGTTGGCCGCGGTCCTCGGCGACCCACCGGACGACGCCTTCGCGCCGGAGTGGATCGCGGTGCCCTCGGAGGGCGTCCGGCGGTGGCTCGCGCTCGAGCTGGCCCGTCACCTCGGCGCGCGGGCGCCCGGTGCGGGCGACGGGGTGACCGCCAACGTCACCCACGCCTTCCCCGGCTCGCTGCGCGCCGCGGTGCTGCAGGCCGGCCGCGACCCCGATCGGCCCGATCCCTGGGAGGTCGACCGCCTGGCCTGGTCGGTGCTGGAGGTGCTGGCGTCGGCGGCGGCCGACCCGCTCCTCGCCCCGCTCGTGGAGACGGCCTCGGGTGCCTCCCTCGCCAGCCGGAGCCGTCGCCTGGCCGACCTGTTCGACCGCTACGACGTGCACCGGCCCGACATGGTCCGCGCCTGGGCGGCGGGGCGAGACGTCGACGGGACCGGGCGCCCCATGGACCGCCACGCGGACCTGGCCGCCCACCGATGGCAGCCGCACCTGTGGCGCCTGGTCCGGGCCAGGATCGGGGTCGACAGCCCGGCGCAGCGTCTCCCCGCCCTGCTGGGCGCCCTGCGGGCGGGCGAGCTCCGGCCCGACCTGCCCGACCGCCTCACCCTCTTCGGGCTCTCGGTGCTGCCCGGCGGGGCCGGCTTCGTGGAGCTGGCCTCGGCGGCCGCCGCCACGCGGGAGCTGCACCTGTTCCTCCTGGACCCCTCGCCCGACGCGTCGGCGCTGGTGGTGGCCGCCGCCCCGCCGACCACCGGGGCCCGTCTCCGGCGAGACGACCGGAGCGCGGAGGTGGTGGGGCACCCGCTGGTGCGCTCCTGGGGCCGGCTCCCCCGGGAGACGGCCGTGGTGCTCGCCGACGCCCGGGCCCTCGGCGTCCCGGCGCCGGAGCGGCTCACCGACGCGGCCGCCGGGCCCGGTGCCATGCCGCCCCCCGGGTCGGTCTCCGTCCTCGGCCGGCTCCAGGCCTCGCTGCGCGCCGGTCGGGTCCTGCCGGCGCCCGAGGCGGGCGACCTCGACGGGTCGGTGCAGTTCCACGCCGCCTACGGGGTGGCCCGCCAGGTCGACGCCCTGCGAGACGCGCTCCTGCACCTCCTGGCCGACGACGACACGCTCACCGAGGACGACATCGTGGTCCTCTGCCCCGCGCTGGGGCGGATGGCGCCCTTCCTGGAGGCCGGCTTCGGTCCGCCCGCCGACGGTCCGGCGCGGGTCGGAGGCGGCCCGCCGTCGCTTCGCTACCGCGTGGCCGATCGCTCCGCCCGGCGGGTGAACCCGGTGGTCGCCGGGCTCGATGCCCTGTTGGAGCTGGCCGGAGGTCGCTTCGACGCCACCAGCGTGCTGGACCTCCTGGCCCAGCCGGCGGTCCGCGAGCGCTACGGCTTCACCGACGACGAGCTGGCCCGCCTCGACGACTGGGTCCGCGCCGCTCAGGTGCGCTGGGGGCTCGACGCCGAGCACCGCGAGCCCCACGGCGTCCCCGCCTCGGTGGTGGCCAACACGTGGCGGGCCGCGCTCGACCGCCTCCTCCTCGGGGTGGCCGTGGCCGACGACGATCCCGGGTTCTCCCTCGCCGGCGTGGTCCCGCTCGGGGTGGAGGGTGACGACGTCGACCTGGTGGGTCGCGTCGCCGACCTCCTCGACCACCTCGCCTCCCTGGCCGCCGCCACCCTCCACCCGCGCCCGGTGGCCGCGTGGGTGGCGCTCGTCTCCGAGGTGGCGCGGGCGGTCCTGGCCCCCGCCCGGGGCGAGGCCTGGCAGACCGAGGCGGTGGACCGCGCCTTCGCCGAAGCGGTCGACCACGCCACCGGGGCCGAGGGCCCCTGCACCGTGGAGCTCACCTTCCTCGACGCGCGCCGCCTGGTGCGGGACCGCCTCGCCCAGGGCGGCGGTCGGGCCGACTACTTCCGCGGCGGCATCACCATCACCTCGCCGGACGCGCTGCGCTCGGTGCCGCACCGCGTCGTGGCCCTGCTGGGGATGGACCAGCCCGCCTTCGCCTCGCCCGCCGTGTCCAGCGACGACCTCGCCACCGCCAACCCGGTCGTGGGCGACCGCGACCCGCGCTCGGAGGCCCGTCAGGCGCTGCTCGAGGCGGTGCTGGCCGCCCAGGACCACCTGATCGTGGTGCGCGAGGGCCACGACCTGCGGACCAACCAGGAGGTGCCGCCGGCCGTCGTGGTGTCCGAGCTGCTCGAGGCGGTGGCGGCCGTCCGACCGCCGCCCCCCGACGGCGCGAGCGCCCCGGCGCTCGAGCTGGTCCACCCGCGGCAGCCGTTCGACGAGCGGTGCTTCACCCCGGGCGCCCTGGTCGACGGCCGGCCCTGGTCGTTCGATCCCTCGGGCCGCGCCGCGGCGGAGGCCCGTCGGCACCGCACCGCCGAGGCCCCGCCGTTCCTGGCGTCCCCGCTGTCGGCCGTCGACCAGCCGGTGGTCGACCTCGCCGACCTCCGGCGGGCCGTGGAGCACCCCATCCAGCGCTTCGTCGAGCGCCGGCTCCAGGTGGTGCTGCCGCGGGAGGAGGACGCCCGCCCGACGCGGTTGCCCGTCACGCTGGTGACCCTGGACCGGTGGCAGGTCGGCGATCGCCTCCTGACCACCGCGCTGGCCGACGGTGACGTGGAGCGCTGGGCCCGGCTCGAGGAGCAGCTCGGCACGCTGCCGCCGGGCAGCCTCGGCACCGACAAGGTGGCCGAGCTCCGGGCCGACGTCGCTCGCCTCGTGGAAGCGGCCCAGGACCACGGGTTCCGGCCTGGGCCCCCCGACGTGTTCCCGATCGACTGCGAGCTCCCGGACGGCACGCGGATCGTGGGGTCGGTCGCCGGGCGCCTGGCCGAGCCGGAGCCCGGCCCGGCGCTGATCGGCTACGGCTCGGCCAAGTCGAAGCACCGGCTGGCGGCCTGGCTCGAGCTCCTGGCCCTCACCGCCACCGATCCCCGCCGGGCCTGGCGCTCGGTCACCATCCACCGAGACAAGGACAAGGCCCCCACCGTCACCGACCTCGTCGTCACCGGCAGCGTCGAGGAGCGCCGGGCCCACGCCCTCGACGGGCTCACGGTGGCGGTCGACCTGCTCCGCCGATCGGACCGCGAACCGGTGCCGCTGTTCCCCAGCGTCTCCGAGGCCCTCCACCACGACGTCGTCCGCCCCGGGCTGTGGACCAACCGCCGGGGGTTCGCCGACCGCCACGATCGCTTCGTCGCCTTCACCTACGGCCACCTCGACCTGCCCGACCTGCTCGCCATCCCGTCCCGACCCGACGACCCGCCCGGCTTCGACCCGCGGGTCGCCCGGTACGCCACCTACCTCTGGACGGCCGTGGAGCGCACCGCGGCCACGCGCCAGGCCACCCCCGTCGGAGCGGTGCCGTGAGCGCGGCTCGCCAGCCGTTCGACCTCACGGGGCCGCTGCCCGACGGCCGGCTCGCCATCGAGGCGAGCGCCGGCACCGGCAAGACCTTCACCCTGGCCGCGCTGGCGGCCCGCTACGTGGCCGAGCAGGGCGTCGCGGCCAGCGAGCTCCTCGTCGTCACCTTCACCCGGGCCGCCACGTCGGAGCTGCGGGGGCGCATCCGCGAGCGCTTGGCCTCGGCGGCGACGCTGCTGGAGGGCGACGGGCCGGTGCCTGCCGACGACCCCCTGCTGGTCCACCTCGCGTCCACCGACCGCGCCGCGCGGCAGGCGAACCTGGCCCGGGCGGTCACCGAGTTCGACGCCGCCACCATCGCCACCATCCACGGCTTCGCCACCCAGGCGCTGGGCACCCTCGGCGTCGGCACGGGTGGCGACCGCGAGGCCGGCCTGGTCGACGACGTGCGGGACCTCCAGGGCGAGATCTGCGCCGACGTGCTGGCCACCGCGGCGGTGGCCGGCCACCCCTCGGCCGACCTGCCCACCCTCAAGGGGCTCGTCACCGCGGTGGAGATCGCCCTCCGGACGCCCGACCTCGTGTTGCTCCCGCCGGCCGACGAGCCGGCGGCCACCTCGGCCCAGCACCTCCTCCGCGACCTCGTCGGCCGCGTGCTCCAGCAGATCGCGGCCGTCCACCGCCGTCGGGGCACCCGGAGCTTCGACGACCTCCTGACCGAGCTGCGCCGGGAGTTGGGCGGCGCCAACCGCGACGCCGTGGGGGCCGCCCTCCGAGGGCGCTACCGGGTGGCCCTCATCGACGAGTTCCAGGACACCGACCCGGTCCAGTGGGCCATCTTCTCGGAGGTCTTCGACCACGCCGTCGACGGCTCCACCCTGGTGCTGGTGGGCGATCCGAAGCAGGCGATCTACTCGTTCCGGGGCGCCGACATCACCACCTACGTGGCGGCCACCGCCCCGCCCACGCCGGTGCGCTCGCTGGCCACCAACTACCGCTCCGACGGCGCGGTCCTGCAGGCGCTCGACACCGTGCTCCGCGGCGCCACGTTCGGGGGCGGGACCATCGCCTTCTCGTCGGTCGGGGTGGCGCCCGGCCACGAGGGCCGCCACCTCGTCGACGACCGGACCGGCGATCGCGTGCCCGCCCTGTCGCTCCGGCTGGCCGTGGGCCCCGACCTGGGCCGGACCACGAGGGGCCTGGTGACGGCCGACGACGCCGACGCCGCGGTGGTGGCCGACCTCGCCGTCCGGCTGCGCGAGCTGCTCGACCACGCCTGGCTGCCAGCGGAGGGCACCACGCCGTCTCGCCGGGTCCGTCCCTCCGACGTGGCGGTGCTCACCCGCACCGCCGGCGAGGGCGAGAAGGTCCACGCCGCCCTGGTGGGCCAGGGCGTGCCCGCCGTGCTGGCCCGCGGCGGCAGCGTGCTGGAGTCGCCGGCGGCCGATCAGTGGCGCGTGCTGCTGCAGGCCCTCGCCCGGCCGTCCGATCCGCGTCGCGCTCGCGCGCTGGCCCTGTCGTGGTTCGGCGGCCGGTCGGCCGCGTGGGTGGCCGACGCGCCCGACGAGGAGCTGGCCGCCCTCCAGGACCTCGCTCACGGCTGGGCCGACGGGCTGGCGCGCAACGGCACCGACGAGCTGGTCCGTCGGGTCTGGTCCGAGAGCGGCGTGGTGGCCCGCGTGCTGGCCCGGCCCGACGGCGACCGCTCGGCCACCGACCTCGAGCACATCGCCGAGCTGCTGCGCACCACCACGGCCACCGCCCGCCCGGGGGTCTCGGGCCTCCTCGCCGCGCTGGACACCGATCCCGAGGTGGAGCCCGACGCCGACGTCGACGGGAACGTGGCCTCCCGCCGGATCGAGACCGAGGCCCAGGCGGTGCAGGTGATGACCATCTGGGTGGCCAAGGGCCTGGAGTTCCCCGTGGTGTGCTGCCCGTCGCTGTGGCGCAAGAAGGGTGGGCCGGTGATCTTCCACGACCCCGACCTCGGCACCCGGGCCTTCGACCTCGGGAAGGGGGAGCGCTGGCCCGACAAGCAGGGCGCGGCCGCGCGCAAGCGCCTCGCCGCCGAGGAGGTCGAGGGGGAGGACCTGCGGCTGCTCTACGTGGCCCTCACCCGCGCCCGCCACCACGCCCTGGTCTGGTGGGCGCGCATCCAGGGCAGCGAGGGCTCGCCGCTGGCCCGGGTGCTCTTCGCCCGCCACGCCGACGGCACCCTCGACGACGAGGCCTTCACGGCGGCCAAGGTGGCCGTGCCCGACGATGGCGACGCCCTCGCCGCGATCGGCCCGCTGGTGGCCCGCAGCGGGGGCACCATCGTCGCCGGCACCCACGGGGTGGTGCCACGCGCCCGCACCCGCTGGGTCGATCCCACCGAGCCGGCCACCGGCGCCCCCCTGGAGGTGGCCGGCCTCCACCGGGTGCCCGACCGGTCCCGGGCCCGCTGGTCGTTCACCGCCATCACCGCCGGGGCCGAGGCCCACGGGCCCGCCGGGCCCGGTGGGGCGGGCCCCGGCGCGGGAGGCGGGGGAGCCGACGAGGTCCGCCCCGGCAGCGACGGGTCGGAGGAGCCGGAGCCGGCCGAGCCGGCCGAGTCGCGGCCTCCGGCCGATCCGGCGGCCGGGTTCGATGCCCCGGGCACGTCGCCGCTGGCGTCGCTCCCCGCCGGCGCCGCTTTCGGCATCTTGGTCCACGAGGTCCTCGAGCGCGTCGACCCCACCGCCGCGGACCTCCCCGCCCAGCTCGAGCGGGCCGTCGACCGCGAGCTCTCGTGGCGACGGTTCGACCTCACGCCGGTCGGCCCGGCCGACGCCACGCCCGAGCTCGGGCGGCAGCTCCTGCAGCGCGGGCTCGACGCCGCGCTGCGCACGCCCCTCGGCCCGGCGTTCGACGGCCGGACCTCCACCGAGCTCGGCGCGGGCGACCGCCTCACCGAGCTGCCCTTCGAGCTGCGCCTGGCCGACGGCGGGGGGCCCGCCACCACGCGCCGCCTCGGGCGGGAGGTGCTCCACCACCTGCCGGCATCCGATCCGTTCCGACCGTGGGCCGAGGAGCTGGCGGCGGGGGCCGTCGACGCCGTCCTCGCCGGTCACCTCAACGGCTCGATCGACGCGGTGCACCGCGTGCGTGCCGACGGCCGAGCGCCCCGCTACGTGGTGGTCGACTACAAGACGAACCGCCTGCACCCGGCCGGGCGGCCCCCCGCCGCCGAGCACTACGCCATGCCCTCGCTGGTGGCGTCGATGGTCGACCACCACTACCCGTTGCAGGCCCTCCTGTACTCGGTGGCCCTGCACCGCTACCTGCGGTGGCGGCAGCCGGGCTACCGCCCCGAGCTCCACCTCGGCGGGGTGGCCTACCTCTACGTGCGGGGCATGGGCGGGCCCGAGGTGGCCGTGGCGGGCGCCGATCCGGGAGGCGTGTGCACCTGGGCGGTCCCCCCGGCGCTCGTCGTGGCGCTGAGCGACCTCCTCCACGGGCGTGACGGCGCCGACGTGGCGCCGCCGCCGATCACCTCGGGGCGGCGGGCGTGAGCGCCCCCGTGCCGCTGGTCCCGCGGTCGGTCGCCGGCCTGGAGCCCTTCGTGGCGGCCGGCGTCTTCGGCGCGGGCGAGGTCCAGGTGGCGGCCGCCGTCGCCCGGTTGTGCCCCGACGTGGATCCCCTCGTGCTCCTGGCCACCGCGGTGGCGGCCCGGGCCCCGTCGCTCGGCCACGTCGGCATCGAGCTCGACGCGGTGGCGGTCCGCCTCCACGACCGCCTCGACCGTCCGGTGGTCGACCTGCCGTGGCCCGACGTCGAGCCGTGGGCCGCGGCCCTCGAGGCGAGCGCCGCCGTGGCCGGGCCCCACGACCACCACGTCGAGCCGCTCGCGCCCCTCGTGTGGGACGGCCGGCGGGTGTACCTCCAGCGCTACTGGTGCTACGAGGTCCAGGTGGCCGAGGAGGTGGTGGCGCGCGCCACCCGTCCGCTCGCCGACGGCCTCCAGCACGCCGACGACGTGGCCGCCAGCCTCGACGCGGTGTTCCCGCCGCTCACCGGTGGTCCGCCCGATCGCCAGCGCCAGGCCGCGGCCCTGGGCCTCACCGCGCACCTCTCGGTCATCGCCGGCGGACCGGGCACGGGCAAGACCCGCACCGTCGCCCGCCTCCTGGCCGCCGCGCTGCAGGTGGGGCGGGCGCAGGGCCGTCCGATCGAGGTGGCCCTCGCCGCGCCCACCGGCAAGGCCGCCGCCCGGATGACCGAGGCGGTCCACCAGGCGGTGGCCGAGGCCCGGGCCGACGGGGTGCTCGACGACGCGCTGGCCGCGGATCTGCTGGCCGCCCGGGCCACCACGATCCACGCCCTCCTCGGCTGGGCGCCCGGCACCCGGTTCCGCCACCACCGGCTCGACCCGCTGCCCCACGACCTCGTGGTGGTCGACGAGACCTCCATGGTCTCGCTGCCCCTGATGGCCCGCCTGCTCTCGGCCGTCCGTCCGGACGCACACCTGGTGCTGGTCGGCGACCCCCACCAGCTGGCGAGCGTCGACGCCGGCACCGTGCTGGCCGACCTCGTCGGCTCCGTCCCGTCGCCCGAGCCGGTCCCGTCGCCCGAGCCGGATCGGTCGGACGAGCCGGACCTGTCGGTCGACTCGGGGTCGGTCGACCCGAGCCCGTCGCCCGAGGTCGTCGAGATGGCGAGCCCGGCGCGTGGGGCGAGCCGTCGCCGTCGGCTCCCGGCCGGTCCCGGACCGGACGCGCCGCGCCTGTTCCCCGTCGACGACCTCGACGTCGTCCCCACCGCCGACCCCGCGCCCGCGCCCGCCTCCGGCGCGAGCACGGGAGCGGGAGCGGGCGCGGGCACGGGTGCCGGCCTCCCGGTGGCCGTCGCCCCGTCGGCGGAGCCCGAGGTCGCGCCGCGCCCGCTCGTCGGACGGCTGACCGTGCTCGAGCGGGCCTACCGGTTCTCGGCCCGCTCCGCCATCGCCGAGCTGGCCGACGCGGTGCGGCAGGGGCGTGCCGACGACGTGGTGTCCCTGCTCGACGGGCCCGATCCCGACGTGGGTTGGGTGCGGCCCGCCGACCGGGCCGCCCTCGACGCCACCACGGAAGCGGTCACGGCGGCGGCCGTGGCGGTGGTGACCGCGGCCCGGGCCGGCGACGCCGCTGCCGCCCTGGCATCGGCCCACCGCGTCAAGGTGCTCACGGCCGTCCGCCACGGCGACGGCGGCCTGCGGTGGTGGAGCGAGGCCATCGAGTGGGGGGTGGCGAGGGCCCTGCCCGAGGCCGACCTGTCGAGGCGGTGGTACGTCGGCCGACCGGTCCTCGTCACCGCCAACGACCCGATCAACCGGCTGTCCAACGGCGACGTCGGCGTGGTCCTGGCGGGGGGCGGCGGGGTGGTGGTCGCCATCGCCGAGGGCCCCGACGTGCGCACGCTCCCCGTGTCGCGCCTGCAGGAGGCGGAGACGTGGTGGGCCATGACCATCCACAAGAGCCAGGGCTCGGAGTTCCCCCACGTGGTGGTGTCGCTCCCCGATGCCCGCTCGCCGATCCTCACCCGCGAGCTGCTCTACACCGCCGTCACGCGGGCCAGGGAGCGGGTGACGGTGGTGGCCAGCGAGGAGGCGCTGCGGCTGGCCATCGCCCGGCCGGTGGCCCGCGCCTCGGGCCTCGGCGCCCGCCTCTGGCCCGCCGGTCCCTGACCCACCCCCCCCCCCCCGCCCCGGCCCCCAAACCCCCCGCCCGGCCCCGGGCCGCCCGCCCGGCCCGCCCCGCCCCGGCCCACCCCCCGGGGGGCCCCCCGCGGGCAGGCCGCGGCGGTCAGACCGACC
>JBBRFU010000112.1:0-12635 GCA_038241315.1 Acidimicrobiales bacterium
ACCGCCAGGACGGCGCCGACGAGCACCGAGGCCAGCAGGATGGGGTGCCGGACGGCTTGGCGCATGGGAGTCTCCTGAGCCGGGGGTTGCCCGCATGGTACCGATGCCCGGGCGCCCCGATCGACCGTCGTCGTCGCCTCGGCCGGGACCGCGGCGGTCAGGCGGCCGGGTCCTTGTCGGTGACGCCGGCCTCGTCGAAGGTGGCCATCTCGCCGAGGATGCGTGCCGCGGCCTGCACGATCGGGATGGCGAGCACCGCGCCGGTGCCCTCGCCCAGGCGCAGGTCGAGGTCGACCAGCGGGCGGAGCCCGAGGTGGTCGAGCACGGCGGTGGACCCCGGCTCCACCGAGCGGTGCCCGGCGATGACGTAGGGCAGGACGCCGGGGACGAGGGCGTGGGCGGCGAGCAGGGCCGACGTGGCGATCACCCCGTCGATCACCACCGGGACGCGCGCCGCCGCCCCGCCGAGGATGAACCCGGCGATGGCGGCGTGCTCGAGCCCGCCCACCTCGGCGAGGGCGAGGAGGCCGTCGACGGGCTCGGCGGCACGAGCGTCGCCGGCCCGGGCGCGGGCCCGCTCGACCGCCCGGTCGATCACCGCGACCTTGGTGGCGAGGGTGGGGTCGTCGATGCCCGTGCCCCGGCCGGTGACCGACGCCGCCGGCCGGCCGGTGAACAGCGAGACCAGCGCGGCCGACGGGGTGGTGTTGCCGATGCCCATGTCGCCGGTGGCGAGGGCGCGGGCGCCGTCGGCCACCAGCTCGGCGGCCAGCGCGGCCCCCACGTCGAGCGCGGCCCGCACGTCGTCGGGCGACATGGCCGGGCCCGTGGCCAGGTTGTCGGTGCCGGGGCGGACGTTGCGGTCGAGCACCCCGGCGCCCTCGGGCCACGGCGTGGCCACCCCCACGGCCACCACCGTCACCGAGGCCCCCACCTGGCGGGCCAGCACGCTGACCGCAGCGCCCCCGGCGGCCACGTTGGCGATCATCTGTGCCGTGACCTCCTGCGGCCAGGGGCTCACGCCCTCGGCCAGGACGCCGTGGTCGCCGGCGAACACGCCGACGGCCACCGGTTCCGGCACCGGCGGAGGCGCCACGCCGGCGATGGCGGCGAGCTGGGCGCCGATCGACTCGAGCTGTCCCAGGGCACCGGCGGGCTTGGTGAGCCGGAGCTGCCGGGCGTCGGCGTCGGCGCCGGCCCGGTCGTCGACGGGGCCCACGAGGGCGGCTGCGGCGGCCGCAGGGTGGGCCCCGGCGTCCAGCAGGGCCTGGTGCACGGCCCGGGTGAGGGGTCGCTCGGCGTCGACGGCGGCGAACGCGCACCCGGCGGCCGCGGCGGCGCCCCGGTCCACCTCCCGGTCCCCCACGAACAGGGCGCGGGCCGGGTCGGTGACCCCGAGGCGGCGGAACACCTCGGTGAGGCCCACCGGGCTCGGCTTGGCGGCGCCGATCTCGGCCGAGGTCACCAGCTCGGTGAGGAGGTCGCTCACGCCGTCGGCGGCGAGGAGGGCCCGCACGTCGGCCTCGGTCATGACCGCGGTGTCGGTGACGGCGCCCAGCCCCAGGCCAGCGGCGGCGAGGGCGGCGAGCGTGCGGGGCGCGCCGTCGAGGTAGGTGACGGCGAGGGCGTCGACCGGCGTGCCCGGCGCGGCTTCGGCCACGAGGGTGCCACCGATGTCGAAGACGACGGCGTCGAACGGCAGGGGCAGGCGGATGGTCATGTGGGGTCCTCCGGTGGGGGTGCGGTGGTGATCAGGGTCGTGAGGCGGGGGAGGTCGACGTGGGCCTCCAGCGCGTCGGCGACGCGGTCGAACTGGGCGAGGCGAGCGGCGGGGAAGCTCACCCCGCTGGGCAGGACCCGCTTGGCGCGCCGGCGGCCGACCTCGGCGAGGAAGGCGGCGCGGAAGGCGTCGTGCTCGAAGAGGCCGTGGAGGGTGGTGCCGAGGACCCGGCCGCCGTCGGCGTCGACGGCGCCCTCGGGCTGCGGCTCCCGGTCCTGGTCGGGCGGCGCGGGCGGGTCGTGGGGGACGGGCTCGCCGTCGTGGTCGAGCGGGTCGAGCCGGAGCCAGGGCAGAGCGCCGGGGCCGAGGTCGACCCGGCCGTGGTGGATCTCGTAGCCGGTGAGGGGTGCCGAGCCGGGGCCGTCCTGGTCCCCGGGTTCTCCGGGTTCTCCGGGTTCTCCGGGTTCTCCGGGTTCTCCGGGGTCCCCGGGCGCCGGCCAGGGCACGGGCGCCCGGCCGTGGCGGCGGCGGGTGACCTTCGCCGGGTCGAAGGTGGTGGTCACGTCGAGCAGGCCGAGGCCCGGCGCGGTGGCGCCGTCGAGGTCCTCGACGGCGTGGGGATCGGCCACGGTGCGGCCGAGGACCTGGTAGCCGCCGCAGATCCCGAGCACGATCGGGCCGGCCGGGTCGGCGGCCGCTGCGGTGACCGCGGCGTCGAGGCCCTGGGACCGGAGCCAGGCGAGGTCGGCCAGGGTCGACTTGGTGCCGGGGAGGACGAGCAGGTCCGGTGCCCCCACGGCGGCGGCGGACTCCACGTAGCGGACGCCGACGCCGGGCTCGATGGCGAGGGCGTCGAGGTCGGTGAAGTTCGACAGGCGGGGGAAGCGCACCACGGCCACGTCGAGGCGGTCCGAGCCGGCCGGGGCGGTGGTGGCGGGGCGGGGGCGCAGGCCGTCGAGGGCGAGGGAGTCCTCGGCGTCGAGGGCGATGTCGCGGAGCCACGGCACCACCCCGAGGGTGGGGACGCCGCTGCGCGCCTCGAGCTGGTCGGTGCCGTCGAGCAGGAGGGCGGGGTCGCCCCGGAACTTGTTGATCACGAAGCCCCCGACAAGGCGGCGGTAGCGGGGTGGGAGCAGGTCGACGGTGCCGTGGAGGGCGGCGAAGACGCCGCCGCGGTCGATGTCGCCCACGATCACGGCCTGAACGTCGGCCTCGTGGGCGATGCGCAGGTTCACGATGTCGTGGTCGAGCAGGTTGATCTCGGCGGGGCTGCCGGCGCCCTCGACGATCACCACGTCGAAGCGGCTCCGCAGGTCGGCGAGGGCGTCGAGCACCTGGCCCAGGAGCTGGGGCTTGTGGGCGTGGTACTCGGAGGCGGTGAGGTGGCCGGCCGGACGGCCCATCACCACCACCTGGCTGGTGCGGTCGCCGGTGGGCTTGAGCAGCACCGGGTTCATGGCCACCTCGGGCTCGATGCCGGCGGCCAGGGCCTGCACGCCCTGGGCCCGTCCGATCTCGTGCCCCGAGAGCGTCACGTAGCTGTTGTTGGCCATGTTCTGGGCCTTGAACGGCGCCACCCGGACCCCGTTGCGGGCCAGCAGGCGGCACAGCCCGGTGACCACCTGGCTCTTGCCGGCGTCGGACGTGGTCCCGCAGACCATCAGCGCCCCCCGCAGCCCGGGGTGGATCGGACCGGTCACGAGGTGGCCTCCAGGGCGGCGGCCAGGCGGGCCCGCCCCTCGTCGTCGGGGACCGCGAGGCGGACCGTGCCGGGCAGCCCGAAGCTGGTGCAGTCGCGGACGACCACCCCCAAGGGCGCCAGTCGGTCGCGCAGCGATCCGGCACCGGTCACCAGCACCCAGGGGGCATCGGCCGCCTCGACGTGGAGGTCGTGCGCCGCGAGCACCGCCACCAGATCGTGGCGCAGGCGAGCGATCTCCCGGCTCCACACCGCCAGGTCCACCGTCGCCAACAGGTCGGGCAGGGCCTCGCAGACCAGGCCCGAGACCGACCACGCCGGCTGGGCCCGCCGGACCGCGGCCAGCAGCCCGTCGCCGGCCGGACCGTCGGGCGCGAGGAGGTAGCCGACCCGGAGGCCCGGGCAGGCGAGGAGCTTGGTCAGCGAGCCCACCACCACGGCCCCGGCGCGGTGGTCGCCCCGGGTCCAGGTGCCGGTGGCCAGGGGCCAGAACGCCTCGTCCCAGACGCCGGCGGTCTCGTCGGGACCGGCCAGCAGGCCGGACGGCGAGTGGGGGTTGCTCCGCCAGCGGGGCGGAGCCGCCGCGCCGGGCACCGCCGCCCGGGGGTACAGCGAGAAGTCCGGCTCCTCGACCCGACCGCCGAGGTGCGCGCCCACCAGGGTGATCGCCTCGGCGCCGCGGTTGGTGAGCACGAGGCGGTCGGCGTCGACGCCCAGGTGCTCGGCGAGCGCGCCGGTGGCCCGGCTCGGGTCGGGGTAGCGCCCGAGGGCCCCCAGGTGACGGGCCACGATCGGCCCCGGGTCACCGGCGACCGGGTTCAGCGACGCCGACAGGTCGAGCAGGTCGGCGACGTCGATCCCGAGCGCGGCGGCCACCCGGGCCCCGTCGCCGCCGTGGGCGCCCGGCGGCGGCGCGGTGCGGCGTCGGACACTCACGTGACCACCTCCCGCTCGGCGTCGGGCCCGGTCGAACGGCTCGTCGCCCCGCTCGTCGTTCCGGCTCCGGCTCCGGCTCCGTCGCCGGCCACGGCCACGGCCCGGGCGACCGGCACCGCCCACGACGTCGCGAGGAGCGCGGCCAGGGCCAGGTCGACGTGGCGGGCGAGGCGGCGCGCCGCGGCGATGTCGGTGGGGGACGCCGGCTTGCCGTCGCCCAGCGTCGGGCGCTCCTCGAGCCGGTCGCCGTAGCGGCTGGGCCCCCCGAGGCGCAGCCCCAGCGCGGCGGCGAAGGCGGCCTCGATGACCCCGCCGTTGGGCGAGGGGTGGCCGGGGGCGTCCCGGCGCACGGCCCGGGCGACGTCGCCGGCGGCCGACGGCCGCACCAGCACCACCAGGGCGGCGCCGACGCGCGCCGGCACCCAGTTCGCGGCGTCGTCGAGGCGGGCGCTGGCCCAGCCGAACCGCTCGTGGCGTGCGGTGCGGTGGCCCACCATGGCGTCGAGCGTGTTGACCGCCCGGTAGCCGAGCGCACCGGCGCCGCCGGCGGCGACCGCCCACAGGGCCGGGGCCACCACCGCGTCGATGGTGTTCTCGGCCAGCGATTCGATGACGGCGCGGGCGATCTCGTCGGCACCGAGGGCCGACGGGTCCCGCCCCACGAGGGCGGGCAGCAGCTCTCGGGCCCGGTCGAGGTCGTCGGCGAGCAGGGCCGCCTCCACCTCCGAGGCCGCCTCGTCCAGCGCCCGCCCGGCCACCGCCAGGTAGGTCGACGCCACGGTGGAGCGCGAGAGGCGGCCGGCGGCGGCGCCGACCCCGATGCCGAAGGCGGCGTGGAGCGCGCCTGGCGCTCGGCGATCGGCCCAGAGGCGCGCCTCCGACGCCCGCATGAGCCGGCCGAACAGCGACACCGGGTGCGGTCGCACGGGGGGCTCGCCCAGCAGCCGGTCGGCCACGATGCCGAGCGCGGCGGCACCGGCCCGACCGGTGGGGGAGGCCGGTCGTGGCCACCGCCCGACCACGCCGAACGGGCCACCCGGGAGACCGCGCGACGCGTTCACCACCGGGCCGCCGCCACCACGAGCCCGACGGTCTCGCCGACCACGCCGAGGGCGCCGAGCACGTCACCGGTGAAGCCCCCCAGGCGGCGCTGGGCCACGGCGACCACCAGGCCGGCGCCGACCACCAGGGCGACGACCCCGGCCAGGCCGGCTCGGCCGTCGGTGGCGAGGGCGAGCAGCGCGCCGATCCCGATGCCGAGCGCGGCCAGCACCGGCGCCAGCCGGTCGCCCAGGAAGGACGTGGCCAGGCCGCCGGGCCGGGCGTAGGGGCGGGTGAGCGCCACCAGCGCCATGGCTGAGCGGCTCGCGCACCACAGGCCGACGATCAGGCCGACGTCGGCCGGTCGCGACCCCAGCGCCACGGTGCGCACGACGAGCACCAGGGCGACGGCGGCCACCGCGAAGGCCCCGGTGGTGGGGTCGGCCATCACCGCCAGCCGGCGGTCCCGGGGGAGGTGGGGGAGGAGCCCGTCGGCGCTGTCGGCCACGCCGTCGACGTGGAGCATCCCGGTGACGGCCAGGTCGACCGCGACCACCACGGCGGCGGCCAGCAGCGGCGGGAAGGCCTGCTCGGCCAGCCACCACGAGCCGCCGACCACCAGGCCGACGAGGCCGCCGACCAGTGGGAACCACCGCATGGTCCGGCCGTCGGGCGTCGTCCCCGAGCCGGCGATGGTGAGGAAGGCGAGGGCTCGGAGCATCAGCTCGCCCCCCCGGACGGCTCGACGGACGACCCGGCTGCGGGCTCGGTCGGCGCGCCGGCGGGCGGCAGGACGAGGACCCGCCCGGCCACCACGAGGCGCACGTCGTCGGCCACCGCGGCGATGGCCTGGTTGACCGTGCCCATGGCGTCGACGAACCACCGGCCGGCCGCGGTGGTGGGGTGGACGGCCAGACCGACCTCGTCGCTCACCACCACGGTCGCCCCTCGGCGCTCGAGGAGCGCGGCGACCAGGCCGTCGACGTCGGGCGGCTCCGGGTGGCGGTCGGCCACCCAGGGCCCGATGGCGTCGAGCAGGACGGTGCCGGTGCTGGCCCGCAGGACGCTCGGGAGGTCGTCGCCGGCGTCGACCGTGGTCCACGACGCCGGGCGGCGGGCCCGGTGGGCGGCGACCCGGGCCGCCAGCGACGGATCGTCGCCGTCGAGGCGCGCGGTGGCCACGTAGGTGATGGGCTCGTCCCCGGCCACCGCGGCCACCAGGCGCTCGGCCTCGGCCGACTTGCCCGACCGAGCGCCGCCCAGCACCAGCGCGAGGCGCTCGCTCACCGGGCACCCCCGTCGAGGTCGTGGGCGGCCGCGTAGCGGGCTCCGGCCAGCACGGCGGCGTGGGTGGCGCGGGCCAGCCGGGCCCCCCAGGCCGAGCGCGGCCCACCGAAGTGATGGCTGCGCCCGTCGGGAGGGCACACGAGGCAGACCGCGTCGGAGGCGGTGCCGGTGCCGGCGATGCCGAGCTCACGGAGGGCCTGGGCCTTGGCCTCGGCGACGGTGGCCACGGCGTTGACCAGGGCGGCGTCGACGAGGCGCTCGGGCAGCGACGCCACCACGTTGATGGTGCCGGCACCGGGAGCGCCTGGGGTGGCGACCTCGGCGTCGGTGGGATCCGGGGTGGTGGTGCCTCGCTCGGCCGGCGCCGCGGCCCAGGTGGGCTTGGAGACCCCCACCGTGGCCCAGACCGCCACGTCGCCGTCGAACGCGTGGTGCGGGTGCGAGACGTCGACCGCCGTCAGCAGGCCGACCCCGCGGCCCGGCAGGCCCAGCGACACCCCCAGCTTTCCCAGGTGGCGGTCGGGGTCCTTGCGCCCGTAGGAGGCGGGCACGGTGGCGTTGAGCACCCAGCGGCGGAGGCCGAGGCCGCCGCCGTGGGGCGACGACGCGATGACCTGGTGCGGCGCGTCGAAGCGCCAGCAGAGCACGGGGAGGTCGAGCTGGCCTTCGCGGCGAAGGCGGAGCTTGGGTTGCATGGGTTCGTCCTGGCGAGATCGACCGGCCGAGGCCGGTGCAGGCAGGTCTCCTGGCTCCCGGATCAGCGCCTCGCCCCGAGCCTTCCCACCCCCGGCGGGGGTCGTGGCCATCGTGGGGGTCCGGCTACCCGGTGACAGTTGCGGGACAGCCCCGGACTCACACCGGTGTTCCCTGCGCTGCGCCGCCGACGGTAGCACCGGCCCCCGCGCCGGCCCGCCGCCCGACCGACCGGCCCGCGCCCAGCGGGAGGGACGGCCGCTACCGTCGGCGCCATGGCCGCCCAGGAACCGCTGCTCCTCGTCAACACCGGACACGGGAAGGGCAAGTCGTCCGCCGCCTTCGGGGTGATGGCGCGCGGCGCCATGCGGGGCTGGACGGTCGGCGTGGTGCAGTTCGTGAAGGGCGGCAAGTGGAAGACCGGCGAGCGCAAGCTGGCCGACCAGCTCGGCATCACCTGGCACACGCTCGGCGACGGCTTCACCTGGGAGTCCCAGGACCTCGACGAGACCGCGGCCAAGGGTCGCCACGCGTGGGACGTGGCCGCCGAGATGCTGGCGTCGGGCGACTACGACCTGCTGATCCTCGACGAGTGCACCTACTCCATGAAGTACGGCTGGGTGCCCGTGGCCGACGTCGTGGCCGGGCTCCAGGCCCGGGCCAAGCGGACCAACGTGGTCCTCACCGGACGGGACTGCCCGCAGGAGGTCATCGACATCGCCGACACCGTCACCGAGATGGTCAAGGTGAAGCACGCCTACGAGCGCGGCATCAAGGCCCGCAAGGGCATCGAGTACTGACCGTGGCCTCCGGCCGGGTGACGCTCCCGGCCCGCGTGATGGTGGCGGGCACGCACTCGGGGGCCGGCAAGACGTCGGTGGCCACGGGCCTGGCGGCCGCCCTGGCGCGGGCCGGGCACCGGGTGGCCACCGCCAAGGTGGGGCCCGACTTCATCGACCCCGGCTACCACGCGGTGGCCACCGGTCGGCCGGGCCGGAACCTCGACGCCTGGATGAGCGGGGTCGACGCCGTCCCTGCGCTGGCCGAGCGGGCCGCGCTCGACGCCGACGTGCTGGTGGTCGAGGGCGTCATGGGGCTCTTCGACGGGGCGGCCTCGGCGGTCCCGGGCGCGGTCGACCCCGAGCGGGACGACGCCTCCACCGCCCACGTCGCCCGGCTCCTCGACGCACCGGTGGTGCTGGTGGTCGACGCCGCCTCGATGAGCCGCTCGGTGGCCGCCGTCGTGCACGGCTTCGTGGGCTTCGACCCCGAGGTGCGGGTGGCCGGCGTGATCTTGAACCGCGTCGGCAGCGCCGGTCACGAGCAGCTGCTGCGCGACGCCCTGGCGCCGCTCGGCGTCCCCGTCCTCGGCGTGCTCCGGCGCGACGACGCCTTCGCCTGGCGCGACCGCCACCTCGGCCTGGTGCCGGTGGTGGAGCAGCGGGCCGAGGTGGCCGCCTCGGTGTCCCGTCTCGCCGACGCGGTGGCCGCCGGGTGCGACCTCGGGGCCCTCGTCGCCCTGGCCCGCACGGCCCCGGCCACCGTGGCCGGGGCCTCGTTGCCCCTCGCCCGCCGGGTGGTGCGAGCCGGCCAGCGGTCGCAGCGCGTCGCGGTGGCCGGCGGACCGGCGTTCAGCTTCAGCTACCCCGACAACGTCGAGCGGTTGGCCGAGACCGGTGTCGAGGTGGTGCCGTTCGACCCGCTCACCGATCCCGCCCTCCCGCGCGACATCGGCGGCCTGGTGGTGGGGGGTGGGTTCCCCGAGGTGTTCGGCGCGGCGCTCGCCGACAACGTCCCGCTGCTCGCCGACGTGGCCCGCCGCGTGGGCGCCGGCCTCCCCACGTGGGCCGAGTGCGGCGGGCTCCTGTGGCTGGCCCGCACGCTCGACGGCCACCCCATGGCCGGCGTCATCGCCGCCGACGGCCGGATGACCGATCGCCTCAGCCTCGGCTACCGCACGGCCACGGTCCTGGTCGACACCCCGATCGGTCCCGCCGGCACCGAGCTCCGCGGCCACGAGTTCCACTACTCCCACCTCGACCCCGCGGGCGAGGCCCTCGACCTCGCCGGCCGCTTCGGCCGGGGTCGGGCCGGACACGCCTCGCCCTCCCTCCTGGCCAGCTACCTCCACGTCCACCTCGGCGCCGACCCCGCGCCCGCCGAGCGCTTCGTGGCCGCCTGCCTCGCCGCCCGGACCTGACGCCGCCCGACCGGCGAGGCCCGGCGGCACCACGGGGGTGCCGCGGCCGAGCTAGAGGTCCATCTGGTCGAGGCCCTCGAAGGTGATCTCGGTGCCGTCGTGCCAGATCAGCACCGGTCGGTCGTGGTACTCGTACTTGAGGTAGCCCAGGAAGGTGGGGTAGCCCGGTCCGGCCTTCGGGCACACGTACGGGGCCATCCAGGCCACGAAGGGCGCGATCTCGTGGGGGCCCTCCTTCCACACCGATCGGCTGGTGAGGTGCCACGTGCCGCCACCCTGGTAGTCGTCCCGCCAGGTGAGGCTCACCCGGGTCTCGCCGGCGAACACCACCCCCGACATGTCGACGCCCAGGACGTCGCCCCACTGGTGGCCGATGGGGTTCGCCTCGAACACCCCGTCGGGATCGGCGAGGTACTCGTCGGGCGACCAGTCGGGGTCGCTGGGCATCGGCGTCGGCAGCGGCGGACCGTCACCGACGCGTGCCCCGGCCAGCGCCGCGAGGAAGGCCTCCGGCGCGTCCGGTCGGACCTCGACGGCGAAGACCATCTCCGTGAACGAACCCATCTCCGGACTCCACCTCACTCGTCGACGCGAGGTCCGGACGGTACCGCTTCGCCGGGCCCATCGGCGGCGTCGGGCCCGGTTCGAGGCGCCGGTGGGTGGGCCGCCGCGTGGCGGCTCCGGCTACCGTCGGCCGTCACGTTGCGACGGGAACCTGGTGGGAGACCAGGGCGGCCCGCAGGCCACGGTCACCGGCGCCGATCCCTGGATCGGCCGGGAGCCCGACCTCGTCGCCACGGGGGCGACCAGCGGTCGCCGGCACCCCACCTGCGATCCCGAAAGGTCGACGTGTTCCTCGTCGTCACCAACAACGACCTCGACCTCCTGGCGCTGCGCGCCGCGGTCGACGAGCTGCCCGAGGGCTTCCCGCCGGTGCGGGCCCACGGCGGGGTGGGGCTCGACCCCGAGGGGGACCTGCCCGACCTCGAGGACGTGCGGGTGGTGCTGGTGCGGCTGCTCAAGGGGCGCGCCGGCTGGGAGCGGCCCTTCGGCGAGCTGGTCGACCGGTGCCGGGCCGGGGGGATCGCGCTGGTGGCCACGGGCGGCGAGGCCGACCTCGACGCCGACCTGGCCGGGGCGTCCACCGTCCCCGCCGGCACCGTGGCCCAGGCCCACGACTACTGGACCCGCGGCGGTCCGGCGAACCTGGCCCAGCTGCTGCGCTTCCTGGCCGACACGTTGCTGCTGGAGGGCTTCGGCTTCGACCCGCCGAGCGAGATCCCCGCGGTCGGCGTGCTGGGCGACCGCCCCCACGACCCGTCGAAGCCGACGATCGCCGTGGTCACCTACCGCGCCGCGGTCCTCGCCGGCGACACCCTCCCGCTCGAGCAGCTGTGCGACGCCATCGAGGCCCGCGGCGCCAACGCCCGGGCGGTGTGGTGCTACTCGCTGCGCGCCGAGGCCGACGGCTCCCCGCCCGCCGCGCTGGCGCTGCTGCGCGACGTCGACGTGATCGTCACCACCACCTGGGCCGCGGGCGGCTCCGTCCACGCCGGCGACGCGGTGGACGCCACCGCCACCCGCTTCGCCGTGACCGAGGCGGGAGCCGGAACCGGGCCGGACGGGGCGGCGAAGGGGTGGGCGTCGCCGCTCGACGAGCTCGGGGTGCCGGTGCTGCAGGCCCAGGCGTCCACCGGGTCGTTCGCCTCGTGGGCCGAGGGCGACGGGCTGTCGCCGCTCGACGTGGCGCTGGGCGTGGCCATCCCCGAGCTCGACGGGCGCATCATCGGCCCGCCGCTCAGCTTCACCGAGGTGGTCGACGACGGCGGTGACCTGGGGGTCAGCGTGGCCGCCCACCGGGCCGTGCCCGACCGGGTGGCCCGCCTGGCCGGCCAGGCCGTGCGCCTGGCCCGGCTGCGGAGCACGTCGCCGGCCGACAAGAAGGTCGCCCTGGTGCTCAGCGCGTACCCCACCGAGCGGAGCCGGATCGGCAACGCGGTGGCTCTCGACACGCCCGCCACCCTCGTGCGCACCCTCGCCGCGCTGCACGGTGCCGGCTACCCGGTGGCCCCGCCGGTGGCCGTGGTGCCGGGCCGCACCGAGGCCGCCTGGCCGGCCGACGCGCCGGCCACCTTCGACGACGAGGGGCACGACGTCGGCGCCCCGGGCAACGCCCTGGCCGATGCGGTGATGGCCCGCCTGGCCGAGGGCCTCACCTACGACCGACCCGTGCTGTCGCCCGAGCAGCTCGCCCTGGCCGCCGGCCGGCTGCCCGTGGGCGAGTACACCGCCTGGTTCGCCACCCTGCCGCAGGACCTGCAGGACCTGGTGACCGACTCCTGGGGCGAGGCGCCGGGCGACGTGACCGTGCACGACGGGCACCTCGTCTTCGCCGGCATCGACCTCGGCGGCGTGGTGGTGGCCGTGCAGCCGCCCCGGGGCTTCGGCGAGGACCCCATCGGCACCTACCACGACCCGGAGCTGGCCCCGCCCCACCACTACCTGGCCTTCTACCGGTGGCTCGAGCTCGGCTTCGGCGCCGACGCCGTGGTCCACCTCGGCAAGCACGGCACGCTCGAGTGGATGCCGGGCAAGGCCACCGGCCCCTCCGGCTCGTGCGTGGCCGACGCCGCGCTCGGGGACCTGCCGTTCCTGTACCCGTTCGTGGTCAACGACCCCGGCGAGGCCACGCAGGCCAAGCGTCGGGCCCACGCGGTGATCGTCGACCACCTCCCGCCGCCGATGACGCGGGCCGAGACCTACGACGACACCGCCCGGCTGGAGACGCTGCTCGACGCCTACGCGCAGATCGAGGCCCTCGACCCCGGCAAGCTGCCGGCCATCCAGGGCGAGGTCTGGGACCTGTTGGTCACCTCCGACCTGGCCTCCGACCTCGGCGTGGCCGAGATGCCCGATCCCGACGACTTCGGCGCCATGATCGGCCACGTCGACGGCTACCTCTGCGCCCTCAAGGACGCCCAGATCCGCGGTGGCCTGCACGTGTTCGGCGAGCCGCCCACCGGGGGCCTGCTGGTCGACACCGTGCTGGCCATCACCCG
>JBBRFU010000113.1:0-12231 GCA_038241315.1 Acidimicrobiales bacterium
GATGGGCCAGGCCTGGTGGCGGGCCTCGGGCTCGGCGTCGGGGCCCAGCACCGCGGCGATGTGGGGGCGGGCCAGCAAGGCCGGCCACAGCGCCTTCATCTCCTTGGTGGCGATCTTGGCGCCCCGCTGGATGCCGAAGCCCACGTTGGCGCCGCCGTCGGGCAGGGGGAAGCACCAGGCGTAGCCCGGCAGCAGGTCGGGCTCGAACCACACCCACAGGTCCCGCGCCGCCGGGCCGGTGTTGCGGAAGTACTGGCGGAAGGCGTGCCAGTCGCCCAGGTAGCCGGGCTGGGCGGTGCCCAGCAGCTTGCGCAGCGGCGACCACATGCCGTCGGCGGCGATCACGTACGGGGCGGCGATGGTGGCGCCGTCGGCGAAGGTCAGCGTGACCGTGCCGTCGGCATCGGTGGCGCCCACCACCTCGGCCTCCTCCACCACCACGGCACCGGCCGCGATCGCCCGGCGCACGATGGCGGCGTCGAGGTCGGCACGGCGGGCCACCACCGCGAAGGCGCCCCGGTCCTTCGGCAGCGGGAAGGTGGCCACGTGGCCCGAGGGCGAGGTGACGTGGATGTCGCCCACCGGCGTCCACGACCCCACCGACCTCGGCACCACGCCCAGCGACTCGAGCAGCCGGAGGGCGCCGGTGGTGAGCCCGTCGCCGCAGATCTTGTCTCGGGGGAACGACGCCTTGTCGACCAGCACCACCTGGCGGCCGGCCTCGGCCAGCGTGATGGCGGCTGCGGCACCGGCGGGGCCGGCACCCACGATCACCACGTCGGCGGTGGGTGGGACGGGCACCCGGGTGAGGGTACGGCTCGCTGCGGTCAGGCGCCCAATGGGCGGGCGGGCCGGGCGATCAGCAGGTGGTCTGGCCGGGGTCGCGGTACCGGGCGCGGAACTCGTCGGTGGTGGTGCTGCCGTCGGGCTGGTGGATGGTCCGCTGCGTGGTGACGACGGTGCAGTTGCCCGACCGGCTCTCCGACGACCCGGTCTGCTCGCCGTAGGCGTGCTGGGTGGACCACAGGGTGACGGTGACGCTGCCGGGCGTGTGGCTCGTCCACACCAGGATCCCGTAGGGCATGTCGTTCTTCCACGCCAGGTCGGGTGCCGGGAAGCCCATAGTGGCCTCGCGGCCGCGGGGGTAGCGGGAGAAGTGCTCCGAGTGGGCCTGGTAGACGGTGATGTCGAGGCCGGCGAAGTAGGCGGCGTTGAACATCGTGGTGGCGAACTGCGACACGCCGCCGCCGATCTCGTCGACGTGCTCGCCGTTGGCGATGGCGCCGGCCTCCACGAACCCCTTCTCGGCCGTGCGCTGGCCCACCGTGTCGTTCACCGAGAACGTCTCCCCGGGCTTCACCAGGGTGCCGCGCACGAGGTCGGCGATGCGGTGGATGTTGGTGACCCGTCCGCCGCCGCCCGGGTCGAAGTAGGTGGTGAAGCTCTTGACCTGGGCCTGGCCGTTCCAGGTGGTGGTGGCACCCACCGGCTCCTTGATGCCGAGCGCCTTGGCCTGGTCGGTGGTGAAGCCGGCCTTGGCCACCTCGAGGTCGATCGCCACCGCGGGCTCGCCGTTGGTGACCGCCGCGAGCAGGCGGGCGGGCGTGTCGGCCGCGCAGCACGTCCGGCCGTCCTGGCTGGGGGTGATGGTGGGCGTGCCGTTCACCAGGGTGATCGTGGCGTCCTTGGGCTTGGTGGAGATCGGGATGGCGGTGGTGACGTCGGCCACTGCCTTCTCGGCGTCGAGGGTCACCTGGATGGCGCCGTCGACGATCTCGGACCCGATCCACGAGCGCACCAGCGGGGCCGGGATGGTGGCCTTCTGGTCGCCGGCGGTGATGGCCAGGCCCTCGGCGGTGCTGGCGGTGAGGCGCTCGGCCAGGGCTCGCGCGTCGTCGTCGGAGACCGTGGGCTCCTTGTCGGACACCGACGCGGTGACGATGATCGGCTCCTCGCCCGAGCGGGCCCGCCGCAGGATCTGCTCGCGGACCCCGTCGGACTCCACCACCCGGCCGGCGGAGCCGCTCACGATGGCGATGCCGTCGGGCGCAGCCACCAGCGAGGGCTCGCTGGCCGCGGCGTTGCCGCCGAGCTCGGCCAGGCCGGCCTCGAGCGCGGCCTCGTCGAGGGTGAACGACAGCGGCGCCTGGCGCTCGTTGAGGAACGAGCCGGCCCACACGAAGGGCCGCAGCGGGAGCGAGGTGTCGTCGTCGAGGTCGAGCGCAGCGTTGACGGTGGCCCGCTGGTCGAGCTTCAGGCCGAGGTCGGCCGCCGGCACCTTGTAGGTGGTCTCGGGGGTCTTGACCTGCACCTCCGTCGACGCGTAGTGGTCGGTGAGGTCGGCCACGGTGTTGGCCAGCTGGTCCTCGGGGAGCTTCGAGACGTCCCGACCGGCCAGCGTGACGTTGCGGGGGACCTTGCCGCTGGCGCTCGACGAGTCGATGGCCCAGGCGGCCAGGAGGACGACGACGATCAGGAGCGGGATGCCCAGGCCGAGGATCAGCCGAGCACGGGGGCGACGCATGGCATCCACCTTGGCACGTCGCTGAGTGGTTGCGGCGGCACGCGACGGTCTGCAACGGGCCTGTCGCCGCTTTGCAATGATGTGACCGTCAGTGAGACGGTCCGCCAGCGTGGCGGGCTCGATGATCCGCCACGGGCGGAGAAGAGGGGATGGTCGTGGGCATCTGCGACGGACGGGTGTGCATCGTCACGGGAGCGGGCCGGGGCATCGGCCGCGAGCACGCGCTCATGCTGGCGGCCCAGGGGGCCAAGCTGGTGGTGAACGACATCGGCGGCGAGATGGACGGCAGCGGCCGCTCCACCGGCCCCGCGCAGGAGGTGGTCGACGAGATCGTCGCCGCCGGCGGCGAGGCCGTGGTCAACGGCGACGACATCTCCACCTGGGACGGCTCCGAGCGCCTGGTCCAGCAGGCCATCGAGGCTTTCGGCACCCTCGACGTGGTGATCAACAACGCCGGCATCCTGCGCGACCGCATGCTGGCCAACATGACCGAGGCCGAGTGGGACGCCGTCATCGCCGTGCACCTCAAGGGCACGTTCGGGCCCTCCCGCCACGCCGCGGCCTACTGGCGCGAGCAGGTGAAGGCCGGCGAGACGGTCCAGGGCCGCATCATCAACACCTCGTCGCCGTCGGGCATCTACGGCAACGTGGGCCAGACCAACTACGGCGCGGCCAAGGCCGGCATCGCCGCCTTCACCGTCATCGCCGCCAAGGAGCTGGCCCGCTACGGCGTCACCGTGAACGCGGTGGCCCCGGCTGCCATCACCCGGATGACGGAGAACCTGGGCATGGGCCAGGCCGACGAGATGACCAAGGAGATGCTCTCGCCCCGCTGGATCGCTCCCATCGTCACGTGGCTGGCGTCCACCGAGTCGGCCGAGGTCACCGGGCGCGTCTTCGACGTCACCGGCCAAGCCCTGTCGGTGGCCGAGGGCTGGCACCGCGGCCCCACCCAGGAGCACCCCACCGACGACCCCGCCGAGCTGGGCGACGTGGTGAAGCGCCTCGTGGCCGAGGCCCGTCCCAACGCCAACATGTTCGGCTACGACGAGTCGTAGCCCCCACCGCGCCCGCCGGTGCCGGCTCGATGCCGGCCCGGCGGGGCGTGGCTACGATCCGGCGCCGAGCCGCTCGTTCCCCGCCCTCGGAGGCACCATGCCCATCAACCCGGACGCCATCGGATCGAAGGGGGAGCCGGGACGGCGATCCTGGGGCTCCACCGACGCCATCCTCTACGCCCTCGGCGTGGGCGCGGGGTCGCTCGACCCGCTCGAGGAGCTGGCGTTCACCACCGAGAACACCAACGGGGTCGCCCAGCAGGTGCTGCCCACCATGGCGGTCGTGCTCGGCACCGGCGGGTTCGGGGCGCTGGGCTCCATCGGCTCGTTCAACCCCGCCATGCTCGTGCACGGCGAGCAGGCCATCACCCTCCACCGCCCCATCCCCGTCCAGGGCGAGGTGGAGACCACCGGTGAGGTCACCGGCATCTACGACAAGGGCAAGGGCGCGGTCATCGAGGTCACCGCCACCTCGATCGACACGGCCGACGGCGATCCGCTCTTCACCACCGTCATGTCGGTCTACATCCGTGGCGAGGGCGGCTTCGGCGGCGATCGCGGCCCCTCGGGCACGAAGAAGGCCGCGCCCGAGCGGGACCCCGACCACACGGTCACCTACGCCACCCGCCCCGACCAGGCCCTGCTCTACCGGCTCTCCGGCGACCGCAACCCGCTCCACTCCGATCCGTCGTTCGCCGCCATGGGCGGCTTCGACCGCCCGATCCTCCACGGCCTGTGCAGCTACGGCTTCACCGGGCGGGCCCTGCTGCACACCCTGTGCGGCTCCGACCCGGCCCGCTTCGCCGCCATGGAGGCCCGGTTCTCGTCGCCCGTGCTCCCCGGCGAGGACCTCACCGTGAAGATGTGGGTGACGGGCTCCGGCGAGGCCGTCTTCCAGACCGTCGGGTCCGACGGTCGCACCGTCATCGACGCCGGCAAGCTCACCTACACCGCCTGATCGCAGCATGGCCCGGCCGGGAGGCCGGAGCGATCAGCTCCAGTCGAAGTACCAGTGGCGGCCGAACAGGGTGGCGGCCAGGGCGCCCATGGCCGGGACCAGGTTGTCCATGAGCGCCGGGCAGTACGCGTAGTGCTGCACGGCGAGCTCGAAGGCGCCACGGGCGTCCTCGGGCGGCCGGTCCACCAGGCACTCCAGGGTCTCCAGCCCGAGCGACACCAGCTCGGCCCCGTAGGACTGGTTCCAGAACGCCAGGACCGACAGGTGCTCGCCGCCGCCGATGTCGTCGCGCTCGGCGCCCGACCACGCCACCAGCGCCGGCACCTCCCAGCCCGCGGCGGCCGGCACCAGGGCGATGTTGACCCGGTCAGCGGCGAGGGCCCGGATGGCCTCGTGGTCGGGGCGGGCCGAGAGCTGGGCGCGGATCTTGTCCTGGTCGGCCTCGAGCCGGGCCAGGTGCCGGGGGACGTCGTTGAGGTAGTCGTCCTTGGCGGGATCGCCCATCCATGTCACGAACAGCTCGGGCGCCGGGCTGACGGCGTCGAGCACGGGGATGCCGGGCCGGGACTCGGCCATGATGCTCACCCGCCACGTGAGCTGGTCGATGGCCTGCAGGTCGCCGCTGAGGATGACGGGCCACAGGCCGGTGCGGGGGTGGCGGTCGCGCAGCGCCCGCCAGGTGTCCAGGCCGGCCTCGCCGCCGGCCACCTCGAGCCGCCAGGCCTGCTCGCCGCGCAGGGTGGTGCACCAGGGCACGATGCCGGGCGGCAGATCGCCGCCGCCCGGGAGGCGGGTGGCGTCGGTCATCGGGGGCCACCGGGCGCGGTGGGCCCGACGGGCGCGGCCGAAGGGGCCGAGCGGGTGGACGGGGCGGCGGGGGAGCGGTGCGCCATCAGAAGAGCCGCAGCTCGTTCGACTCGATGCCGCGCAGCTCGTCGTAGTCGACCTCGAGCCACCCGATGCCCCGGTCCGTGGCCAGCACCTTGGCCTGGGGCTTCACCTGCTGGGCCACGAACAGGCCGCGGACCGGCCGCAACATGGGGTCGCGGTTGAGGAACTCGAGGTAGCGGGTGAGCTGCTCGACGCCGTCGATCTCGCCCCGGCGCTTGATCTCCACGGCCACGGCCGTGCCGTCGACGTCTCGGCAGAGCAGGTCGACCGGGCCGATGTCGGTGGGGTACTCCCGGCGGACCAGCCGCCACCCGGCGCCGAGCGTGTCGCAGTTGGCGGCGAGGAGCTCCTGGAGGTGGGCCTCCACGCCGTCCTTCTGCAGGCCGGGATCGACCCCGAGGTCCCACGACGAGTCGCTCACGACCTCGTCGAGGGTGATGCGGATGGTCTCGCCCTTGGGGTTGGTGACGGTCCACACGTCGTCGTCGGTGACCAGGCGGTTGGGGGCGTTCATCCAGTTCAGCGGCTTGTAGGCGCCGCCGTCGGCGTGGATGGCGACGCAGCCGTCGGCCTTCACCATGATGAGTCGGGTCGCGAGCGGGAGGTGGGCGCTGAGGCGGCCCTGGTAGTCCACCGAACATCGGGCGATCACGACACGCATCGCCGCGGACCCTAGCGCCCGCCAGGGACCGCTCGGCGCAGCCCCCGGGTACCCGGTCGGGGTCGGACCGGTGCTCAGCGGGGGCCGGGGCGGCGCGCCCGGCGGCCGCGGCGACCCCGGCCCGACCGGGCGGTCATGCGGTCCGAGATCAGTTGGCGGCGCTCCCGCAGCTCCCGGTGGGTCAGCACGGCGCCGGCGGCCGTGGGGTCGACGCCGAAGCTGGCCTGGACCCCGCTGAGGTCGAGGTCCCACGCGCCCTGGACCAACCCGACCTCGGTGGCGATGCGCTCGCCGTGCTGCGCGGTGAAGTACATCGCGATCTGGGTGATCTCCGCGAACAGGTCGAGGTCGGGGGCGAGCAGGGTGATGGCGCCGTCGAGGAACACCAGGTTCTTGACGAAGAGCATCAGCGGCTTGGGCAGGCGGGCGCCGTAGCCGAGCAGCGCCTTCACCACCCGCTGGATCTCGCCGGTGAGCTCCTCGGCGGTGAGCGTCGTGGGGTCGACAGGAGGCTTGTCGAGTCCGAGCTCGGCGATGATCGAGGGCAGGTCGGCGTCGGGCGGGAGGGCGCCGAGGTCGCGCAGCGCGCCCAGCTGGGTGGCGACGTCGTTCATGGACGCGCCCACCAGGAGCCGCAGGAAGGCCAGGCGCTGCGCCTCGGGGAGGCGGCCGGTGATGCCGAAGTCGAGCAGGCCGGTGCGGCCGTCGGCCAGGACGAGGAGGTTCCCGCCGTGCAGGTCCCCGTGGAAGATGCCGTTGAACATGCAGCCCTCGAGGAAGCCGATCATGCCGGTGCGGACCACCGCCTCGGTGTCGATGCCGGCGCCCTGCATGCCGGCCACGTCGTCGAAGGCGAAGCCCCGCAGGCGCTCCATGACCAGCACCCGGCGGGTGACGAGGGTGGGGTGGGGGCGGGGGATGACGTAGCCCCGCTGGCCCAGCGCGGCGTACGACCGGGCGATGTCGACCATGTTGTCGGCCTCGAGCCGGAAGTCGAGCTCCTCGGTGATGGTCTCGGCGAACAGGTCGACCAGCGCCGGCGGGTTGGCCAGGGCGGTCACGGGGATCCGCCCCACGAGGAAGGGGGCGATCCAGGCCATGACCCGTAGGTCGGCGTGGACCCGCTCGTTCACCGTGGGCCGCTGGACCTTCACCACCACCTCCTCGCCGGTGCGGAGGGTGGCCGCGTGGACCTGGGCGATCGAGGCGGCGGCGATCGGCGTGCGCTCGAACCGGGAGAACACCTCGGTGAGGGGCGCGCCCAGCTCGGCCTCCACCACGTCGCGGACCACGGCGAAGCGCTCGGCGGGCACCCGGTCCCGGAGCTGGGCGAACTCGTCCACCAGCTCGGGCGGGAAGATGCCCTGGCCCGACGAGATGATCTGGCCGAGCTTGATGTAGGTGGGCCCGAGGCCCTCGGCGGCCACGCGGAGGCGGTGGGCCAGCTCGGTGCGGGACGCCACGCCGCCCTGTCGGCGGGCGCCGACGTACCAGCGACCGAGGCCCCCACCGAGCAGGCGGGTGGTGCGGCCGATCCGCCGCCCCGGCGGCAGCAGCCGGCGCCGGGTCAGCTCGGGCAGCATGCGGGCGACCTCGCCGCGGAGGGCCGGCACCGGTGCCCGCCACGGCAGGTGCTCGGGGTCGAGGACCCAGGGGGCCTCGTCGGAGAACGCGCCCCACGCCACGTCGGCGGGCGTCTCGGTGGTGGTGGTGCGATCGGCGGCGGGCATCCGAGCAGTGTCACAGGGGCGCGACCCGTTGCGGCGCGGGTGATCGGGGTTTCTGACCGGTCCGCTGTCGCCACCGGCCACCCACCGGGGTCACGGTGGGTGGCCGAGCCGCCGGGCAGGGTGGGGCCGGCACGCAGTATCGTTCGAGGACGCGGTCGTGGGCACGGGCCCCCCGGACCATCTGTTCCCCCACCAGCCGAGTTCGGTCATGACCCAACGCAGCACCGGAGAGTGGAGCCTCGCCGTGCGCCAGCAGGCGGCGGTCGCCCGCGTCGGTCAACGCGGCCTGAAGGGCGACGACCTGGAGGGCCTCCTCGACGACGCGCTGCAGGCGGTGGCCGACTCGCTGGGCATCCGCAGCGTGCTCCTGCTCGAGCTGCTCCCCGGCTGGCGGGAGTTCCGGGGTCGCTCGGCCATCCTCGACGGCAACCAGGTCAACCAGGCGATCATGGCCCGGCTGCGCGTGCCGGCCGGGCGTGAGTCCATGCCGGGCTACACGGTGATGCAGGCCGCGGCGGTGGTCAGCGACGACCTCCTCGGCGACCAGCGGTTCCACGCCCGGGCGGCCGAGTACGGCCTCGACGTGCGGGCCGCCGTCATCGCCCCGGTGGGCTGGGGGGAGCGCCCGTGGGGCGTGCTCGCCGCCTACAGCGACCTCGAGCGGACCTGGACCGACGACGACGCCCTGTTCGTCCAGTCCATGGCCAACACCATCGGCCTCTCGATCGCCCGGGACCGGGTGGAACACGAGCTCCGGGACAGCTCGGCCCGCTTGGAGCTCTCCCTCGAAGCCGGCGGCCTGGGGGCGTGGACGTGGGGCGTCCTCTCCGAGGAGGTGGCCCTGTCGGCGCCGGCCCTCGCCATCTTCGGCACCACCGAGGAGCAGTTCCAGCAGGCCGGCAACCGCCTCATGGAGCTCGTCCACCCCGACGACCGCGAGCCGCTGCGGGCCAACGTCGGCGCCGCCCTCGAGTCCAACGGCGAGCAGCACAACGTCTACCGGGTGATCCGTCCGATCGACGGCGAGGTCCGCTGGATCGAGTCGTGGGGCCGCCTGGTGGTGGAGGCCGGCCAGCCCGACAAGTTGGTGGGCGTGATCTCCGACATCACCGAGCGCCGCCAGGCCGACGAGCTCCGCGAGGCCCTCCTGGCCCGCGAGCAGGCCGCTCGGGTGGAGGCCGAGCAGGCCCGGGAGCGCCTCACCCTGCTCACCGAGGCCGGCACCCGGTTCAGCACCAGCCTCGACCCGCAGGTGATCCTCGACGCCCTGCCCGACGTGTGCGTGCCCGTCCTGGCCGACGTCTGCATCGTCGACGTGTTCGACGACCACGGCGAGCTCCGCGAGGCCGCCGCCGTGGCCCGCGACGAGGCCTCGCTCGCCGACGTCCGGGCCCTCCGCCGTCGGCGCGCCGAGCTGGGCGGCCAGGGCGGGGTGTGGAGCGAGCGGCAGGTCGCCACCCTGGTCGAGAGCGTGTTCGTCCCCCGGCTCGTGGACGAGCAGTTCCAGGCCGCCGCGGTGGATCCCGAGCACCTCGCGCTCTACCGGCGGTTCGACGCCCGGTCGTCGATGGTGGTGCCGCTCGTGGCCCGTGAGCGGGTGATGGGGGTGCTCACCCTCCTCCTCAACCGGCCGGGTCGCACCTACGGCCGCGACCACCTCGCCCTGGCCGAGCAGCTGGCCGCTCGCGCCGCGCTCGCGCTGGACAACGGACGCCTGTTCGAGTCGCGCAACCGGGTGGCCCGATCCCTGCAGGCCGCCCTCCTGCCGCCGGCCCTCCCGGTCATCGACGGGCTCGTCCTGGCCGCCCGGTACCGGGTGGCCGAGGCCGACATCGAGATCGGTGGCGACTTCTACGACATCATCGAGGTGGGCGACCGGGCCTGGGGCGTGGTGGTGGGCGACGTGTGCGGCCGAGGCCCCGACGCCGCCGCCCTCACCGGCCTCATGCGCCACAGCGTCCGGACCGCGGTGGTGCGCGAGCAGGCGCCGAGCCGGGTGCTGGCCCAGACCAACGACGCCGTCCTCGACCAGATCGACGACGCCCGCTTCTGCACCGCCGCCTACCTCCGCCTGGAGGTGCCCCGCGAGCCGGGGGCCCCGGTCCACGTCATCGCCTCGAGCGCCGGCCACCCCCGCCCCGCCGTGCTCCGAGCCGACGGTCGGGCCGAGCTCATCGACTGCTCCGGGCTCCTCCTGGGCGTGGTGCCGTCGCCCTCGCTCGTCGACACCGAGTTCCTGCTGGGCCCGGGGGACTCGGTCGTCCTCTACACCGACGGCGTCACCGAGGCCCGGTGCGGCCGCGAGCAGTTCGGCGAGGACCGCCTGCTCGACGCGCTGCGGGAGCTGGCCGGCGCCGGCGCCGACGGCATCGCGGCCGGGGTCGACGAGGCGGTGCGCACCTTCCAGGACGACGCCAACGACGACCTGGCCATCGTGGTGGTGCAGGCGTCGCCCGAACGGGGCCCGACCCGCTAGAAACCTCGGATGCCCGAGCCCGACGACCACGCCCTCGCCCGCTCCCTCGCGGAGGAGGCCGGCACCCTGCTGCTCGACCTGCGGGCCCGCATGGTGGCCGACGGGGCCTCCGGCGCCGAGCTCAAGGCCGAGGGCGACCGCCAGGCCCACGAGCTGCTGATGCGGCGCCTGGGCGAGGAGCGCCCCGACGACGCCATCCTCTCCGAGGAGGGCGCCGACGGCGTCGGGCCGTCCGACACCGGCCGGCTCACCGCCGAGCGGGTGTGGATCGTCGACCCGCTCGACGGCACCCGCGAGTACAGCGAGCACCCCCGGGCCGACTGGGCGGTGCACGTCGCCCTGGTGTCGGGTGGCGAGCCCATCGCCGGCGCCGTCGCCCTGCCCGCGCAACGCCGGGTGCTGGCCACCGCCCCGCCGGCGCCCACGCCGCCCACCCCGGCCCAGCGGCCCCGCGTGATCGTGAGTCGCACCCGCCCGCCGGCGGTGGCCACCTACCTGGCCGAGGCCCTCGGCGGGGACCTGGTGCCCATGGGCTCCGCCGGGGCCAAGGCCGCCGCCGTGGTGCTGGGCGCGGCCGACGTGTACCCGCACTCGGGCGGCCAGTACGAGTGGGACTCCTGCGCGCCCGTGGCGGTGGCCCGAGCCGCCGGCGTGTGGTGCAGCCGCCTCGACGGCAGCCCCCTCGTCTACAACAACGCCGACCCGTACCTCCCCGACCTGCTGGTCTGCCACCCGCTCCTCGTGGACCGGGTGCGGGCCGCCCTCGACGCCTTCGAGGGCTGATTGTCGATCGGTTCGGTCAGGAATAGGGGTGGGCGTCTAGTCTGCTGAGCGGCGCGGCCGAGAAGCGGACCGCCCCGCTCGCCGAGCACCCGAGAGGCCATTCGCTTTGAGCACCGCTCCCACCTACGAGCTCTCCCACCTCCAGGCGCTGGAGGCCGAGTCGATCCACATCATGCGGGAGGTGGCGGCCGAGTTCGAGCGACCGGTCCTGCTGTTCTCGGGCGGCAAGGACTCCATCGTCATGCTGCGGCTGGCCGAGAAGGCCTTCTGGCCGGCCCGCATCCCGTTCCCGGTGATGCACATCGACACCGGCCACAACTTCCCCGAGGTCATCGAGTTCCGCGACCACCGGGTCGCCCAGCTCGGCGTGAAGCTGGTGGTGGCCTCGGTGCAGACCTCGATCGACCAGGGGCGCGTGGCCGAGGAGACCGGAGCCCGGCCGAACCGCAACCGGCTCCAGACCACCACGCTGCTCGACGCCCTCGAGGCCCACCGCTTCGATGCCGCCTTCGGCGGAGCCCGGCGCGACGAGGAGAAGGCGCGGGCCAAGGAGCGGGTGTACAGCTTCCGCGACGAGTTCGGCCAGTGGGACCCGAAGAACCAGCGCCCCGAGCTGTGGAGCCTCTACAACGGGCGCCACCGGCCCGGCGAGCACATCCGCGTGTTCCCGCTGTCGAACTGGACCGAGCTCGACATCTGGCAGTACATCGGCCACGAGGGCATCGAGATCCCGTCGATCTACTACGCCCACGAGCGCGAGGTCTTCAAACGAGACGGCATGCTGCTCGCCGTCTCCGAGCACCTCTCGCCGGCCGAGGGCGAGGAGCCCTTCGTGGCCAAGGTCCGCTACCGCACCGTCGGCGACGCCACCATCACCGGCGCCGTCGAGTCCGAGGCGTCCACCGTCGAGCAGGTCATCGACGAGGTCGCCGCCACGAGGCTCACCGAGCGAGGCGCGACGAGAGCCGACGATCGTGTCACCGAAGCAGCCATGGAAGACCGCAAGAAAGAGGGCTACTTCTGATGGCCGAGCTCCTGAGGTTCGCCACGGCCGGTTCGGTCGACGACGGCAAGTCCACCCTGATCGGGCGGCTGCTCTACGACTCCAAGGCCATCTTCGAGGACCAGCTGGAGGCCGTGGAGCGCTCCA
>JBBRFU010000114.1:0-12209 GCA_038241315.1 Acidimicrobiales bacterium
CCGGCGGGTCGGTGGCGCTGGCGTACGTGCCCCGTGCCGTCGAGGTGCCGGCCGTGGCCGAGGTGGCGGGCCGTCTGGCCGCGCTGGCCACCCTGCCCCTCCCCGCGCTGGCCTGAGCACGGCGAGCGGTGGGTCGGACGGGTCCGGGGGAGGAGGGTCGGTGAACCACTACGAGGTCCTCGGCGTGCGCGTGGGTGCCCCGTCGGCGGAGATCCGCCGGGCCTACCTCGGCGCCGCCCGCCGCCACCACCCCGACTTCCACGTCGGGGCCGACGAGGCCACCCGCGCCGGTCACGCCCGGCAGATGCAGGCCGTGAACCAGGCGTGGACCGTGCTTGGCGACGCCGCGGCGCGGGCCCGCTACGACCGCACGCTCGACGACCTGGGACCCCCTCGGGATCGGCTGCGCCCCCGGGACGAGCCGCCGATGCCGGCGGGCAAGGGCTGGACCCCGCGCCCCGGCGACGACGCCTGGCAGGACGACTTCCGCTCGTGGGCCGAGGAGGACGAGCGACTCGGGCCCGACCCCACCCCGCCGCCCCGGCAGCGAGGCGTGCTGGCGGTGGCGCCGGTGGCCCTGTTCGCCCTCGGCGTGGCCGCCCTCCTGCTGGGCGGGGTCCTCGGTGGGCGGGGCCTCCTGGCCTTCGGGTTCGGCGCCCTGGTGGTGTCGGCCACCCTGTTCGTGATGCTGCCCATCTACGAGATGTCGCGCGGCCGGCGCCGGGGCTGACCGCCCGGGCAGACCGCCCGGCCACGCGGGCCGCTGCCGGGCCAGGCGGTACCGTCGGCGGCGATGGCCACCTACCTCGATCGCATCCTCGACGCGCACCGCGAGCAGGCCCGCGCCGACCGGCGCCAGCCGTCCGTGCTGCGGGCCGCGGCCCTGGCCACGTCGCCCGCTCGAGGCTTCGCCGCGGCGCTCTCCGCCGCCGAGGGCCTGGGCGTCATCGCCGAGGTGAAGCGGCGCTCGCCCTCGAAGGGTGACCTGGCGCCCGACCTCGACCCGGCCGACCTGGGCCGCCGCTACGAGGCGGGCGGCGCCACCTGCCTGTCGGTGCTCACCGACGCCGACTGGTTCGGCGGCTCGGCGGAGGACCTGGCGGCCGCCCGCCAGGCCGTCTCGGTCCCGGTGCTGCGCAAGGACTTCACCGTGAGCGAGGCCGATGTGTGCGATGCGCGCATCCTGGGCGCCGACGCCGTGCTGCTGATCGCGGCCGCCCTCGACGACGCCGAGCTGGCTGCCTTCCACGCGCTGGCCGGCGAGGTGGGCCTCGACGCCCTGGTGGAGATCCACGACGAGGCCGAGCTGGAGCGGGCCCTGACGGTGGGGGCCACCCTCATCGGCGTGAACCAGCGCGACCTCGTGACCTTCGAGGTCGACACCGACCGGGCGGTCCGGGTGGCGCCGCAGATGCCGGCGGGCGTGGTGCGGGTGGCCGAGTCCGGCGTGCGGGGCGTCGCCGACGCCACCCGCCTGGCCGAGGCGGGCTACCACGCCGTGCTGGTGGGCGAGTCGCTGGTCACGGCGGGCGACGCCACCGCCGGGGTGGCGGCGCTGCGCGGCGTCGGACGCTGACCGACGTCACACCGGCGCCAGGGAACCGCCGCGGCGGGCGGCCCGACTACCTCCGGACCACGTCCACCGACCACACTGGACCCGGAGTCCCCCTGCCCCATGCCCCGTCCGACCAGCGCCCTCCTCCCTGCCGCCCTGGCCCTCGTGGGCCTCGCCCTCGCCGGGTGCAGCACCGACGGCGACCCGATCGAGGCGAGCGGCTCGCTGCGGGTGGTGGGCGCCTCGGTGGCCGTGCCGCCGAACCCCACCCAGGCCTCCGTGAGCCTCACGATCGACAACGGCACCGACCGGCCCGACACCCTGCTCGGGGTGTCCAGCCCGGCGTCGGCCGCGGCCTCGGTCCACCGCTCCGAGATCGACGAGCGCGGCGTGGCCACCATGGCCCCGGTCGACGAGCTGGTGATCCCGGCCCGGTCCCGGGTGGTCTTCGAGCCGGGCGGGCTCCACGTGATGCTCGACCGGCTGGCCGAACCGCTGGTGGCCGGCGACGCCGTCGAGCTGACGCTCACCTTCGCCGAAGCCGGCGCCCACACCCTGACGGTGCCCGTCGTGGCCCCCGGCGCCACCCCGAACGAGACGGAGCACGACCTCCATGTCCCCTGAGCTGCCCCACTGGTCCCGACGCCGCTTCCTCGGCGCGGGTGCGGTCGTGTCGGCGGCCGTGGCCCTCGGTGCCTGCAACCTCGACCGGGGGAGCAGCCCCGACGAGAGCGCCCGCGAGGGCGGCCCCACCGACGGCTGGTCCGGCGAGCGCCTCGATCCGCCGTGGACCAAGCCCGACGTGACCTTCACCGACCTCGACGGTGCGCCGTTCCCGTTCGCCGAGCGGACGGCAGGGAAGCTGTCGCTGCTGTTCTTCGGCTACACCAACTGCCCCGACATCTGCCCGGTGTACCTGAGCACCCTGGCCAGCGCCCGGGAGGCCATCGGCACCGGGCCCGGGAGCCGGCCCGACGTCTACTTCGTGGGCGTCGACCTGGCTCGGGACACGCCCGAGGTGGTGCAGGCCTACCTGGCCAACATCGACCCCACCTTCCAGGGCCTCACCGGCTCCGAGGAGGTCATCGCCGAGGCGCTGGCCGCCATCTACGCCCCGCCGGTGGAGCTGGGTGAGCCCGACGCCGACGGCAGCTACGAGGTCGGCCACCCCTCGTGGGTCACGGTGTACCAGGCCGAGGACGACCGGGCCCACCGCCGGTACCCCTACGGGGTCCGCCAGCAGGACTGGGTCAAGGACCTGCCCCGGCTCGCCGCAGGGGAGTCCACGTGAGCTGGTGGTGCTCGTCCACCCTCGAGACCTGGACCTGGACGCCGAAGCCCTACCTCGGCGCCCTGCTGATCGTGGGCCTGCTGCTGTCGCTGGCGGCCTGGTGGTCGCTGCGGGGGCGCCACACCGATGCCCTGGTGCTGGCCCAGGAGGGCTCGGTCGGCTCGGTCCCGGCCGGCTCCAGCACGGGCCGCAGCGTCGCCCTGGTGTTCGGCGCCCTCGGCCTGTGGGCCTGCCTCGACTGGCCGCTGGCCGCGCTCGGCGCCGGCTACCTCGCCACCGCCCAGATGGCCCGCCAGATCATCATGGTGATGGTGGTGGCCCCGCTCCTGCTCTTCGCCTGCCCGGCGCCGCTGGCCGTGCGGGCGGTGGGCTGGGGCAAGCGGCTCTCGGTGCTGCGGGTCATGTCCCGGCCGGCGTTCGCCGTGCCGGTCGCCGCCCTCACGCTGGTGGCCGTGAACGCCCCCGCCGTGGTCGACCCGCTGGTGAAGACGCCCTACGGCGCGTTCTTGATGGACGGGGCCTGGGTCTTCGCCGGCTTCGCCCTCTGGCTGCCGGTGCAGTGCCCCCACCCGGGCGTCCGTCGCCTCACCGGTGGGGTGGCCATGGTGTACCTGATCGGCCAGTCGATCGTGCCCGTGCTGCCCGGCTTCTTCATGACCTGGTCCGACTTCCCGATCTACAGCACCTACGAGCTGGCCCCCCGGGTCTTCCAGGACTTCGACGCCGTGATCGACCAGCAGACCGCGGCGGCCGTGCTCCAGGTGGGCGGGATGGTGCTGCTCTGGGTCCAGATCGCCTACCGGTTCCTGAAGTGGGGGCACGACCAGATGGAAGAGGGCAGCCCCCGCCGGAAAGCGATGCCGGGGACGAGCGCCGTCACGCCGTAGCCTCGGCAGCGTGTTCGTCAAGATCTGCGGCATCACCCGCGAAGACGATGCCCTGCTGGCCGTGGCCATGGGCGCCGACGCCGTCGGCTTCATCTTCGCGCCGTCGAAGCGCCAGATCGCTCCCTCGATCGCACGAGACATCGTGAAGCGGCTCCCGCCCGAGGTCCTCACCGTCGGCGTGTTCAGAGACGAGGCGCCGTCCCGCGTCGTCGAGATCGTCAACAGCACCGGGCTGCGGGCCGCCCAGCTGCACGGCCACGAGTCGGCCGAGAGCACCCGCCTGATCCGGTCGCGCGTGCCCGTGGTGATCAAGGCCTTCGCCGCCGACGACCGCGCCCTCGCCCGGGCCGCCGACTTCGGCGCCGACGCCCTGCTCCTCGACTCGCCCCACCCCGGCTCCGGCGAGGTGTTCGACTGGACCCTCGCCGAGCGCCGGGCTGCCGAGCACCGGGTGATCCTCGCCGGCGGCCTCACCCCCGACAACGTGGCGGCGGCCATCGGGCAGGTGGGCCCGTGGGGGGTCGACGTGGCCACCGGGGTGGAGGCCGACCGGGGCGAGCCCGGCCAGAAGGACGCCCGCAAGGTCAAGGCGTTCATCGACGCCGCCCGGTCCGCGGTGCCGGCCGAGCACGCCGCCGGTCTCGCGCTCGAGCCCTACGACTGGATGGACGACGAGGTCCTGTGACCGCCTCGCCCCGTCCCCGGTGCGTCCCCCGTCGGGCCGCCACCCGTCGCGCCCGCTACGCGCGCCTGGTCTGGTTCACCCTCGCCGCGAAGGACGGGTCCTGGTCGGCCTGAGCAGCCGCCCCCGACCCGATCCGCCACCCGCCCGCGCTGCCTCCCGGCGCCGGGCCCCGCCACCGAGGAACCCGATGACCGATCCCACCCCTGCCCCGTCCTTCATGGGCGATCCCGACGCCAGCGGCCGCTTCGGCCCGTTCGGCGGCCGCTTCGTCCCCGAGACCCTCATGCCCGCCTGCATCGAGCTCGACGCCGCCTTCCGCGACGCGTGGGCCGACCCCGTGTTCCGGGCCGAGCTCGACGGCCTCCTGCGCGACTACGCCGGTCGGCCGTCGCCGCTCACCGAGTGCCACCGGCTCTCCGCCGAGCTGGGCGTGCGCGTCCTGCTCAAGCGCGAGGACCTCAACCACACCGGCTCCCACAAGATCAACAACGTGCTGGGCCAGGCCCTGCTCACCAAGCGGATGGGCAAGACCCGCCTGGTGGCGGAGACGGGAGCCGGCCAGCACGGCGTCGCCACCGCCACCGCCGCGGCCCTCATGGGCTTCGAGTGCGTGGTGTACATGGGGGAGGTCGACATGGAGCGCCAGAAGCTCAACGTCTTCCGCATGAAGCTCCTGGGCGCCGAGGTGCGCCCGGCGTCGTCGGGCAGCCGCACCCTGAAGGACGCGGTGAACGAGGCCATGCGCGACTGGGTGGCCACGGTCGAGACCTCGCACTACTGCCTCGGCTCGGTGATGGGCCCCCACCCGTACCCGTGGATGGTCCGCGAGCTGCACCGGGTGCTGGGCGACGAGGCCCGGGAGCAGTCGCGCCGCCTGCTCGACGGGGCCGACCCCGACGTGGTGGTGGCCTGCGTGGGCGGCGGGTCGAACGCCGCGGGGATCTTCTCGGGCTTCGCCGACACGTCGGCCCGCCTGGTGGGCGTGGAGCCCTCGGGCGGCGCCGCGGTGGGCGGGGCCCAGCCCGGCGTGGTCCACGGCATGGCCTCGTACCTCAAGCAGGACGAGTGGGGGCAGGTCGAGGAGGCCCAGTCGATCTCGGCCGGGCTCGACTACCCCGGGGTCGGCCCCGAGCACGCCCACCTGGCCGACATCGGTCGGGCCGAGTACCCGTCGGTCGACGACGGCGAGGTGGTGGAGGCGTTCAAGCTCCTGACCCGCACCGAGGGCATCATCCCGGCCCTCGAGCCCGCCCACGCGCTGGCCTGGGTGATCCGGGAGGCGCCGTCCATGGCGGGCCAGACCGTGCTGGTGAACCTCTCGGGCCGCGGCGACAAGGACGTGGCCCAGATGATGGACCTGCTCGAGGGCGAGCTGGACGGCGCCGGCGCGCCGGACCCAGCCGGCGACGGCGCCCCGGGGGGTGCGTCGTGAGCGACCTCGGCACCGAGACCACCGCCGTCGGCACCCCGCTGCCCCCGGCGCCGGCCCCCGGGCCCATGGAGGTCCGCCTCCGCGCCGCGCGCGACGGCGGCCGCAAGCTCCTGGTGCCCTACCTCACCGGCGGCCTCGGGCCCTGGACCGAGCTGATCCGGGCCATGGCCGATGCCGGCGCCGACGCCATCGAGGTGGGCATCCCGTTCTCCGACCCCGCCATGGACGGCCCGGTCATCCAGCAGGCCTCGGAGCTGGCCCTCCGCCAGGGCGCCAACCCGGGGTCGATCTTCGCCGCGGTGCGGGGCATCGACGCCGGCGTGCCGCTGGTGGCCATGACCTACTACAACCTGGCCTTCCACATGGGGGAGGCCCGCTTCGCCGGGGAGATGGCCGAGGCCGGCTTCTCGGGCATGGTGCTGCCCGACGTGCCCATGGAGGAGCAGGGCCCGTGGCGCACCGCCGCCGAGGCCGCCGGGATCGAGACCGTGCTGCTGGCCGGGCCGATCACGCCCGACGACCGGCTCCGCGCCGTCTGCGAGCAGAGCCGGGGCTACGTCTACGGCGTGAACCTCATGGGGATCACCGGTGAGCGAGCCTCCCTCGGCGAGCAGGGGGCGGTGCTGGCCCGCCGGATGAAGGCCGTCACCGACAAGCCCGTCCTCATGGGCTTCGGCGTGTCGACCCCCGAGCAGGCGGTGGAGGCGGCCCGCGAGGCCGACGGGGCCATCGTGGGCACCGCCGTGGTCCGGCGGATCCTGGACGGCGGCGGCCCCGAGGAGCTGCACGCCTTCGTGGCGTCGCTGCGGGCGGCCCTCGACGCCGGTTGACCGACCGGGCCGTGCGGTGGTGACCGGTCAGCTGGCGCTGAAGAAGGCGCCGGTCACCACCCACGCCGCGTCCCGGCGCTCGAGGTCGAACTGGATCGTGTGGTCGGTGGCGCGGTCGCGGTACAGGCAGCCCGAGGTGTCGAACTCGCCGGTGTCGCACCCCCGGTAGGCGCCGTAGGAGCCGGGGGTGGCCGCGAACACGGCCTCGATCGCCGGGGGCTCGGCCACCACCGCCGCCGCGGCGCGGTCGCCGGCCACGAACGCCTGGTACAGCGCCTCGCTCGCCGCCTCCGGGCTGGGCGCGCCCGTGGGCGCCGGGGCCGTGGTGGGCGTGGCCTCGGTGGTGGCGGACGTGGCCGTGGTGGTGGTGGCCTCGCGGTCGATGGTCACCGCGTCCCCGATCTCCGACGGGCCGCCACCGGACGGCTCGTCGTCGCCGCACCCCGTGGCGAGCAGGCCGAGGGCCACGGCGACGAGGAGCAGCGCGTGGCGGGGGCGGGCGCGAGGGGCGACGGGCATGGGCCGACCGTACCGGCCGGCCCCGACCGGCCAGCGTCACGCCCCGGTCGTCCGGCGCCCCGACCGGGTGCCGGTCAGCCCGGCTCGGCCGGCGCGTCGAGGTGGGCGTGGAGGAAGGCGACGGTGCGGGCCCAGGCCTCCTCGGCGGCGTGGGCCACGTAGGCGGCGGGGCGGTCGGACTCCGCGAACCAGTGGCCGGTGCCGGAGTAGCGGTGGAAGTCGACATCGTGGCCGGCCAGGCGGAGCTGGGCCTCCAGGTAGTTCACGTCGTCGTCGGACTCGAACTCGTCGATCTCGGCGAAGTGGCCCTGGAAGGCGGCCCGGGCGGGGGCGAAGTCGATGTCCTGGCTGCCGTAGAAGGCGGAGACCGCCGCCACGTCGTCGGGGAAGCGGGTGGCGGCCCAGAAGGCCCACGACGCCCCCATGGAGAAGCCCAGCACGCCGACCCGGCCGTCCGGGGTGGCCGGCATGGCGCGCAGGGCGCTGAGCGAGGCCACCACCAGGTTGGCGGTGCGGTTCGGGTCGGTGGCGGCGAGGAGGGCCTCGGCCTCGTCGGGGGTGTCGGCCAGCCGGCCACCGCCGTGGAGGTCGGGGGCGAGGGCGACGAAGCCCTCGTCGGCCAGCCGGTCGCAGATCGAGCGGAAGAAGGGCGTGAGGCCCCACCACGCGTGCAGGACGAGGACGCCCGGCCCGCTCCCCGAGTCGGGGACCACCGCGTACCCGGAGCCGGCCGGTCCCAGGGAGTCGCTCATGGCGTCGACGGTAGCGGTGCCCGGCCGCGCGCCGTCCCCGTAGCCTGGCGCGGTGACCGATCGAGCCACCGACCCGGCCTGCCCGTTGTGCCAGGCCGCCCGCATCACGCCCTGGCACCACGAGGACGACATCTGCTGGATCGCCGACTGCGAGATCTGCGCCACGCCGATGGTGGTCTGGCGCAGCCACGGCACCGAGCCGTCGGAGGTCGAGCGGGCCCACATGTTGGCCAAGCTGGCCCGGGTGGCCGACGGGGCGCTGGGCGCCCACTGGGTCGACGGCAACATGCGCAAGATCCCGGACCACTTCCACGCCCACTCCCGCCCCGAGGGTGGCTTCTTCGGCCCCGGCGGCGGCCCCGGCCGCCCCGCCGCCCGATGACCGTCGACGGGCCCGAGGTGAACGTGTTCGAGGCGGTGGGTGGGCGGCCGTTCTTCGACCGCCTCGTGGCCCGCTTCTACGCCGGCGTGGCCGACGACCCGGTGATCCGCCCGCTGTACCCCGACGACCTCACCGACTCCATCACCCACACCGCCGGGTTCCTGGCCCAGTACTGGGGCGGCGGCACCGCGCAGTACTCCGACGAGCGGGGCCACCCCCGGCTGCGCATGCGCCACGGGCACGTGGCCATCGGCGAGGCCGAACGGGACCGCTGGGTCCACCACATGACCGAGGCGGTCCACGAGGAGCACCTGGCACCGGAGCTGGAGGCCACGTTGCTGGCCTACTTCGAGATGGGCGCCACGGCCATGGTGAACGCCAGCCACTGAGCACCGGTCGGGCCGCCCGGCGCGGCCGCGGCCCTTGGCTACGGTGAGCGCCATGGCTGACGCTCCTGCTGCTGGTGACCGTGCTCCCGCCTTCAACCTGGCGGACCAGAAGGGCGACAAGGTCCGCCTGTCGAGCTTCAAGGGCCGCAAGGTGCTCGTCTACTTCTATCCCAAGGCCGACACGCCCGGCTGCACCACCCAGTCGTGCGGGCTGCGCGACATCGCCGCCGACATCGGCGACACGGTGATCATCGGGATCAGCCCCGACCCGCCGGCGAAGCTGGCCGCGTTCGACGAGAAGTACGGCCTGGGCTTCACCCTCCTGTCGGACCCCGAGCACGTCACGGCCGAGGCCTACGGCGTCTGGGGCGAGAAGAGCATGTACGGCAAGAAGTACCTGGGCATCGTCCGGTCGGCGTTCCTGATCGACGAGAAGGGCAAGGTCACCGCCGCCTGGCCCAAGATCAGCCCGAAGGACACCCCGAAGAACCTCCTGAAGGAGCTGGCCGCCGAGGCCTGATCAGGTGGGGCCGCGCCGCGGCCGGCGCCTACACTCGCCTCGCGCATCCCACCCGCCCGGGTGGCGGAATGGCAGACGCGACTGACTCAAACTCAGTTGTCCGAAAGGGCGTGCGGGTTCGAATCCCGCTCCGGGCACCAGCACGCCCTCGGCGCCGGCCTCAGGCCGACGGACGGTCCTCGTGGCGGTCGGCCCGAGCGGCCACCGCGGCACCGAGGTCGGCGGCGATCGACTCGGCCAGCGGGTGGCCGGCCAGGTCGTCGAGCGCCACCGGCAGCGGCAGGCGCCAGTTGGGGTGCTCGTCGATGGTGCCCGGCACGTTCGGGCGCCGGGTGGCCCCCACGAGGTCGTCGAGCGCGGCGGTGACGATCATCGACGGCGAGGTGGCCAGGGCACGGTGGGCGCCGCGCACCACGTCGTCCACGGAGGCGCCGTCGTCGACCCCGGCCGCCACGCGGAGGTGGTGGCGGAACGCCTCGTCGCCGTCGTGGGGCACGGTCACGCCCGCCCGGCGCTGGTCGGCCAGGTCGGCCCCGGTCCACACGCCGGCCACGGTGGGGAGGTCGTGGGTGGTGATGGCGGCCATCGCCTGGCGTGGCCAGGCGGCGGGCGGCTCGTCCTCGAACCACAGCAGCCGGGTGGAGAGGACGCCGGCCTCGGCGAGCACGTCCCGGACGCCGGGCTCCACGGTGCCGAGGTCCTCGCCCACGACCACCGCGCCGGCCCGGGCGCTCTCGAGGGCCACCACGTCGAGCAGCTCCCGGCCGGGGAAGCGCACGTAGGCGCCATGGGCCGCCGTGCGGTCCGCCGGTATCCAGAGCAGCCGGAACAGGCCCATGACGTGGTCGATGCGGAGGCCGCGCGCGTGACGGGCCACGGCCCGGATGGTGGCGGCCAGGGGCTGGTAGGCGGCGCTCCGCAGGCGGCCCGGGACGAAGGGCGGGAGGCCCCAGTCCTGGCCGTCGGGGCCGAGGAGGTCGGGTGGCGCCCCGACGTGCACGCCCTCGGCGATGAGGTCCTGCCACTGCCAGGCGTCGGCCCCGCCCTCGTCGATGCCCACCGCGAGGTCGGCCACCACCACGTCGCCGGCACCGCTCGCGGCGAGCTGCTCGTCGAGGAGCCACTGGAGCCACGCCCAGAAGCCCACCTCGTCGGGGTGGTCCGCCGCGAAGGCGGCCACGGCCGGCGAGTCGGGACGGCGGTGCTCGGCCGGCCAGGCGCGCCACCCGGTGCCGTGGTGGTCGGCGAGGGCGCCGTAGGTGGCCCAGGCCGCGAGATCCGTGCCGTGCTCGGCTCGGTAGCGGTCGAAGGCGGGCGATCCGCGGAAGGCGGCCCACAGCTGGGCCAGGGCCGCCCGCTTGGCCGCCCACGCCGCGGTGCGGTCGAGGAGGGCGCCGGCGTTGAGCGCCCGCCCGGCCGCCACCAGCGCGTCGCGGTCGGGGAGGTCCCCGAAGCCGGGGAGCTGCTCCACGGCGAGGTACAGGGGGTTGCGCCAGCGGCGGCTGCTCGGGGAGTAGGGGCTGTTGGGCTGGTGGGGGAGCGGGTCGGGCGCGTGGAGGGGGTTGAGGCCCACCACGCCGGCGCCGCGCTCGGTGGCCCAGGCGATCAGCCGGCGGAGGTCGGCCAGGTCGCCGACGCCCCAGCTCCGGTGGGAGCGAGCCGCGTAGAGCTGGGCCGTGAGGCCCCACACGCGCAGGTCGGGCGGCAGGGCCGCGCGGCCGGGCGAGACGATCACGTTGGTCACCTCGGGGGCGCCGTCGCCCGCCACCTCCAGGCGGTGGTACCCGAGCGGGAGGTCGGGCGGGGTGGGCGCGCCGGCGTCGAGGTGGGTGCCGTCCTCGAGCACCAGGGTGGCGCCGCCCGGGCCGGTGGGGGCGGCCAGCGCCTGACCGGGCCGGAGGACCACGAGGGGCACCCCCGGCGCCGGGCGCTCGGCGGGATCGTCGGTGCCGGCGCCCATGGCCCGGCGGAGGTGGCGCACGGTGTCGGCGCTCGGCTCCTGCCAGCCGCCGAAGACGTCCCGGTACCCAGGCTCGATGCCCCACGCCTCCAGGTCGGCGGGGGCGAAGTCGACGGCGGGGGGCTGGTCGGGCATCGGACCATCATGGCGCCGACCGCCACCGGTCGTGTCGGGCGAACGGGGGGTTCGGTGGCCGGGCCTAGACTGCCCGCGTGGGCCGCACCCTCATCGAACGACGCCTCCGAGACGTATCGGACCGCCTGAAGGCGGTCACGCGCGACCTCGCCGTCGCCGAGGAGCAGCTGACCCACTTCGCCGACGACGCCGACGAGGCGCGCCTCCGGGCGTTGGTCTCGGAGACGCCCGGTGCCGAGCAGGCCCACCGCGAGGCCCAGCGCCACGCCGAGGCCATGCGCCGGCACCGCGACGAGCTGGTCGCCGAGGTCCGCCAGCTCGAGTCGTCCCAGGACGAGCTGCTCGACCGGCTCGTCGCGGCCGGAACCTGATCTCCCCTCCATTGGAACCACACAGGAGCGCAACGGTGCCCACCCGTGTCGTGATCGCAGAGGACGAGGCGATCATCCGCCTCGACCTCAAGGAAACCCTCGAGGAAGAGGGGTACGAGGTCGTCGCCGAGACGGGCCGCGGCGACGAAGCCGTCGAGCTGGTCCGCCAGCACAAGCCCGACGTCGCCATCCTCGACATCAAGATGCCCGGCCTCGACGGGCTCTCGGCCGCCCGCGAGATCGCCGGCGAGCGCCTGGCCGCGGTGTTGATCCTCACCGCGTTCAGCCAGCGCGACCTCATCGAACGAGCACGCGACGCGGGTGCCCTCGCCTACCTGGTGAAGCCGTTCCAGAAGGCCGACCTGTTCCCGGCCATCGAGGTGGCCCTCGGCCGCTTCAAGGAGCTGAAGGCCCTGCACGACCAGGCCACGTCGCTCGAGGAGCAGCTCGAGACCCGCAAGGTGGTCGACCGGGCGAAGGGTCTCCTGATGGACGGGCATG
>JBBRFU010000115.1:0-11776 GCA_038241315.1 Acidimicrobiales bacterium
CAACGCCGAGGGCTCGCGCACCACGCCCTCGGTGGTGGCCTTCGCCAAGAACGGCGAGGTCCTGGTGGGCGAGGTGGCCAAGCGCCAGGCGATCACCAACCCCGATCGCACCATCCGGTCCGTGAAGCGCCACGTGGGCACCAACTGGACCATCGACATCGACGGCAAGGCGTACACCGCGCAGGAGATCTCGGCCCGCACGCTGATGAAGCTCAAGCGCGACGCCGAGGCCTACCTGGGCGACACGGTCAACCAGGCCGTGATCACCGTGCCTGCGTACTTCGACGACGCCCAGCGCACGGCCACCAAGGAGGCGGGCCAGATCGCCGGCCTCGAGGTGCTCCGCATCATCAACGAGCCCACCGCGGCCGCCCTGGCCTACGGGCTGGAGAAGGAGAACCAGGAGCAGACGATCCTGGTGTTCGACCTCGGTGGCGGCACGTTCGACGTGTCGGTCCTCGAGATCGCCGACGGCGTCTTCGAGGTGAAGAGCACCCACGGCGACACCAGCCTGGGTGGCGACGACTGGGACCAGAAGGTCATCGACTGGCTCGTCGAGGGCTTCAAGGGCGACCACGGCGTCGACCTCTCCAAGGACAACATGGCCGTGCAGCGGCTGAAGGAAGCGGCCGAGAAGGCCAAGATCGAGCTGTCGCAGGTGCAGAGCACGCAGATCAACCTGCCGTTCATCACCGCCACCGACGCCGGCCCGCTCCACCTCGACGTGAACCTGAGCCGGGCCAAGTTCCAGGACCTCACCGCGGAGCTGCTCGACCGCACCCGCAAGCCGTTCGAGATGGCCATCTCCGACGCCGGGCTCACGCAGGGCCAGATCGACCACGTGGTGCTGGTGGGCGGCTCCACCCGCATGCCCGCCGTCACCGAGCTGGTGAAGGAGATGACCGGGTCCGACCCCAACAAGTCGGTGAACCCCGACGAGGTCGTGGCCGTCGGCGCCGCGGTCCAGGCCGGCGTGCTCAAGGGCGACGTCAAGGACATCCTCCTGCTCGACGTCACGCCCCTGTCGCTCGGCATCGAGACCAAGGGCGGCGTGATGCACAAGCTCATCGAGCGCAACACCACCATCCCCACCAAGCGCACCGAGACCTACACCACGGCCGACGACATGCAGTCGCAGGTGGAGATCCACGTGCTGCAGGGCGAGCGCGACATGGCGCAGTACAACAAGACGCTCGGCAAGTTCAAGCTCGTCGACCTGCCGCCCGCGCCCCGTGGCGTGCCCCAGATCGAGGTCACCTTCGACATCGACGCCAACGGCATCGTGCACGTCTCGGCCAAGGACAAGGGCACCGGCAAGGAGCAGTCGATGACCATCACCGGTCAGTCGTCGCTCTCCAAGGATCAGATCGACCAGATGGTCAAGGACGCCGAGGCCCACGCCGAGGAGGACCGGGTCCGCCGCGAGGAGGCCGACGTCCGCAACCAGGCCGACACGCTCGTGTACCAGACCGACAAGCTGCTCAAGGAGCAGGGCGAGAAGGTCACCGGTGACGAGAAGACCGCCATGGAGGCGTCCCTCGGCCGCCTGAAGGACGCCCTCGACGGCTCCGACACCGAGGCCATGAAGGCCGGCCTCGAAGACCTCACCACCACCTCGCAGGCCTTCACCCAGAAGCTCTACGAGGCCACCGCGAGCGAGAACGCCGGCCAGTACGACCAGGCCGGCGGGGCGAGCGGTGCCGGTGCCACCGGGGCCGACGACGACGAGGTCGTCGACGCCGAGGTGATCGACGAGGACGAGGGAGAGTCGAAGGCGTGACCGACCCCACCCAGGAGACCACCGACGAGGCCGGGGAGGCCGTGGGGGTCGAGGACCCCCTGGGCCCCCCGGCCGAGGGCGACGACCTCGACCCCACCGACGCCGCCACCGGCGACCACGGGAGCCCGGGCGGCGACCCCGAGGGCGACGACCCCAGCCGCTCCTCGGTGGAGGAGCTGATCGTGGTCCTCGAGCGCACCACCGGTGAGCGCGACGACTACCTCGACGCGCTCCGTCGGACCCAGGCCGAGTTCGAGAACTACCGCAAGCGGGTGGCCAAGAACGCCGCCGACGACGCCGCTCGGGCGTCGGAGATCCTGGTCGACCGGCTGCTGCCGGTGCTCGACGCGTGCGACGGCGCCATCGCCCACGGCGCCGCCGAGGTGGAGCCCATCTTCGCCGCCCTGCTGGGCACGTTGGAGAAGGAGGGCCTGGGCCGCATCGATCCCGCGGGCGAGGCCTTCGACCCCAACGAGCACGAGGCCGTGCTCCACGAGCCGGCCGCCGACGGCGACGACGACGACGGCACCGTGGTGTCCGACGTCTTGCGCCCCGGCTACCGGTGGAAGGGCCGCATCGTGCGCCCCGCCATGGTCAAGGTCCGGGGCTAGGAGCCACCGTGGCCGCGCAGCGGGAGTGGTTCGAGAAGGACTACTACAAGGTCCTCGGCGTGCCGTCGTCGGCCGACGCCAAGGAGCTCACGCGCGCCTATCGCCAGCTGGCGCGTGAGAACCACCCCGACGCCAACCCGGGCGATCCGGCCGCCGAGGAGCGCTTCAAGGAGATCTCCGCCGCCTACGACGTGGTGGGCGATGCCGAGAAGCGCAAGGAGTACGACGAGGTGCGCGCCGCCGGGCCCGTGGGCGGCTTCGGCGGCGGTGCCGGTCCGGGCGGCTACGGCGGTCCCGGCGGCTTCACCTTCAACCAGGGCGACATGGGCGGCGGGCTCGGCGACGTGCTGGGCAACCTCTTCGGGGGCGGCGGCGCCCGGGCCCGCAGCGGCCGCAGCCGCGGCACCGGCCCCCAGCGCGGCGGCGACCTCGAAGCCGAGCTCCACCTCGGCTTCACCGACGCGGTCGCCGGGCTCACCACCACGCTGCACCTGGTGAGCGACGCCGTCTGCCACGTCTGCGCCGGGTCCGGCGCCGAGCCCGGCACCACGCCGCTCACCTGCCCGGTGTGCGCCGGCCGGGGCACCGTCGACGACGACCAGGGCTTCTTCGCCATGTCGCGCCCGTGCGCCAACTGCGCCGGTCGAGGCGTGATCGTCGAGCACCCGTGCACCAACTGCCGTGGCGTCGGCATCGAGCGCCGGCCCCGCGACGTGAAGGTGCGGATCCCCGCCGGCGTCTCCGACGGCCAGCGGATCCGCCTGAAGGGCCGGGGCGACCCCGGCCGCAACGGCGGCCCGCCGGGCGACCTCTACGTCACCTGCCGGGTCGATGCCCACCGGCTGTTCCGCATGGACGGGCGGAACCTCCGCCTCACCGTGCCGATCACCTTCGCCGAGGCCGCGCTGGGCGCCGACATCTCGGTCCCCACCATCGACGACGCCACCGTGAAGGTGCGCATCCCGCCCGGCACCCGCACCGGCCGCACCCTCCGGGTGAAGGGCCGGGGCGTGGCCACGGCCAAGGCCACCGGCGACCTCCTGGTCACGGTGGAGGTGGCCGTCCCCACCACGCTGTCCGACGCCGAGCGCGCCGCGGTGGAGGCGCTGGCCGCCGCGGCCACCGAGTCGCCCCGCGACCACCTGTTCCCGCCGGTCGCCGAGCCCACCTCGTGATCGAAGGAGGACCCCGCATGCCCCGCTCCCCCCAGCACGCGGTCTACGTGATCTCCGTGGCTGCCGAACTGGCCGGCGTCCACCCCCAGACCCTGCGCATCTACGAGCGCAAGGGCCTGGTGGACCCGGCCCGCACCCAGGGCGGCAGCCGCCGCTACAGCGACGCCGACATCGAGCTGCTGCGACGGATCCAGGAGCTCACCAACGAGGGCCTCAACCTCGCCGGCGTGCAGCGCGTGCTGTACCTCGAGGAGGAGAACCGCCGCCTGCGCGGCGAGGTGGAGCGAGCCCGGGCCGACGCCCAGGCCCAGGTGGCCGAGGCCGAGCGGCGCAACCGCTTCGACCTGGTGCCGGTGCGCCAGGCCGTGGTCCTCTACGAGGGCACGCGCCGCCGCCGCTGAGCCCCGGCTGACCCCCCGGCCGGCCCCCAGGCCGGCCCGCAACGCGGTCGAGGGGAAAAAGTTGAGTGTCCCATTGTCAACTTTGCTCGGGCGGCGGTAGCCTGGGGACATGGCGATGGACCCGAACCGTTGGACCTTGAAGACCCAGGAGGCGTTCAACGCCGCCATCTCGAGGGCCCGAACCGACAACAACCCCGAGGTCACCCCCGATCACCTCCTGGCCGCCCTGCTGGGCCAGGCCGAGGGCGTGGTCCTCCCCATCCTCGAGAAGGTGGGCGCCTCGCCCGCCTCGCTGCGCACCGCGAGCGAGGAGGCGCTGAGCCGCCTGCCGAAGGCCTACGGCTCCGAGGCCCGCATCTCGCGGGACCTCAACGCGGTGGTCGACTCGGCCGACGCGGCCCGCACCGAGCTCCGCGACGAGTACCTCTCCACCGAGCACCTCCTGCTCGCCCTGGCCGACCGCCTGGGCGCCACCAAGGAAGAGCTCCTCACCGCCCTCCGCGAGGTGCGGGGGAGCCACCGGGTCACCAGCCAGAACCCCGAGGAGCAGTACCAGGCGCTCGAGCGCTTCGGACGGGACCTCACCGAGGCGGCCCGCCAGGGGAAGCTCGACCCGGTCATCGGGCGCGACGAGGAGATCCGCCGCACCATCCAGGTGCTGAGCCGGCGCACCAAGAACAACCCGGTCCTCATCGGTGAGCCCGGCGTCGGCAAGACCGCCATCGTGGAGGGCCTGGCCCGGCGCATCGTGGAGGGCGACGTGCCCGAGGGCTTGAAGAACAAGCGCCTCATCAGCCTCGACATGGGCGCCCTGGTGGCCGGGGCCAAGTACCGCGGCGAGTTCGAGGAGCGGCTCAAGTCGGTCCTCAAGGAGATCACCGACGCCGAGGGCGAGGTGATCACCTTCGTCGACGAGATGCACACCATCGTGGGCGCCGGCAAGGCCGAGGGGTCCATGGACGCCAGCCAGATGATCAAGCCCATGCTGGCCCGCGGTGAGCTGCGCCTCATCGGCGCCACCACGCTCGAGGAGTACCGCAAGTTCGTCGAGACCGACGCCGCCCTCGAGCGCCGGTTCCAGCAGGTGTACGTGGCGCCCCCCTCGGTGGAGGACACCATCGCCATCCTCCGCGGCCTGAAGGAGCGCTACGAGGTCCACCACGGGATCCGCATCCAAGACGCTGCCCTGGTGGCCGCCGCCGTGTTGTCCGACCGCTACATCACCGGTCGGTTCCTGCCCGACAAGGCCATCGACCTGGTCGACGAGGCCGGTTCGAAGCTGCGCATCGAGATCGACTCGCTCCCCACCGAGATCGACGTGGTGGAGCGGCGCATCCGCCAGATCGAGATCGAGCGGGTGGCCCTGGCCAAGGAGACCGACGCGGCATCTGCGGAGCGCCTGGCCGCGCTCGACAAGGAGCTGGCCGACCTCCAGGAGCAGAGCATGTCGATGAAGGCGCACTGGCAGGGCGAGAAGGATGCCATCACCGCCATCCGCGACCTCAAGGGGGTGCTGGAGGCCAAGCGCATCCAGATCGAGCGCGAGGAGGACCTCGAGAAGGCGGCCGAGATCCGCTACGGCCAGATCCCCGACCTGGAGCGGCAGGTGCAGGAGGCCACCGAGCGCCTCACCGAGCTCCAGGGCTCCCAGCAGATGCTGAAGGAGGAGGTCGACGAGGAGGACGTGGCCGAGGTCGTGTCCAAGTGGACCGGGGTCCCCGTCACCCGGCTCATGGAGGGCGAGCTGCAGAAGCTCGTGCGCATGGAGTCGGTGCTCCACGAGCGGGTCGTGGGCCAGGACGAGGCCGTGGTGGCCGTGGCCAACGCCATCCGCCGCAGCCGCGCCGGCCTGTCCGACCCCGACCGCCCGATCGGCTCGTTCCTCTTCCTCGGCCCCACCGGCGTCGGCAAGACCGAGCTGGCCCGGACCCTCGCCGACTTCCTCTTCGACGACGCGAAGGCCATGGTCCGCATCGACATGAGCGAGTACATGGAGAAGCACGCCGTGTCCCGCCTGGTGGGCGCGCCTCCCGGCTACGTGGGCTACGACCAGGGCGGGCAGCTCACCGAGCTGGTGCGGCGCCGGCCCTACTCGGTGATCCTCCTCGACGAGATCGAGAAGGCGCACCCGGACGTGTTCAACATCCTCTTGCAGGTCCTCGACGACGGTCGCCTCACCGACGGCCAGGGCCGCACGGTCGACTTCACCAACACCGTGCTGATCATGACCTCGAACCTGCCGGGCGATCCGCTCACCCTCTTCAAGCCCGAGTTCGTGAACCGCATCGACGACATCGTGCGCTTCCGCTCGCTCACCACCGAGGACCTCTCCCGCATCGTGGAGATCCAGCTGGAGGGCCTCCGTGCCCGCCTGGCCCAGCGTCGGATGGCGCTGGTGGTCACCCCCGAGGCCGAGGCGCTGCTGGCGGCCGAGGGCTTCGACCCGGCCTTCGGTGCCCGGCCGCTGAAGCGGGTGATCCAGCGGGAGGTCGGCGACCGCCTCGCCCTCAAGCTCCTCGAGGGCGAGGTGTCCGACGGCGACACCGTCACCGTCGACGCCCGCGACGGGGAGATCTCGGTCGTCACCGGCGTGCCCGCCGCCGTCTGACCCGAGACCTCCCCCGGGGCCTCAGCCCGCGGCGCCGTTCGGGCGCTGCGGGTCGGTCCCGTCGGTGGGGGCGCTCGGCTCGCCAGGAGCGGCGGGCGCCGCGGCGGTGGCCGTGGCGGGCACCGCCTCGGGCGGGGCCACGCCCTGCTTGGCCGCCACGAAGCTCTGCAGGAGGGCGCCGAGGTCGACGCCCAGCATGTTCTTGGCCAGCTCCTGGCCCTGGGCGACGGTGTTGGCCACGGTCTTGACCGTCTGGCTGGCGCCGTCGGTGGAGATCACCGTCATGGTGCCGATCTGGCTCATGGGGCGAGCGGCCTCGGCCACCACCTTGGGGAGGGTGTCGGCCACGATGTCGATGATGGCGGCCTCGCCGTAGTGCGAGTAGGCGTCGGCCTTCTTGGCCATGGCGTCGGCCTCGGCCTCGCCCCGCGCCGCGATGGCCTCGGCCTCGGCGAGGCCCTCGGCCCGGATGGCCTCGGCCAAGCCGGTCCGGCGATCCTGCTCGGCCGAGTTGGCCAGGCGGACGGCTTCGGCCTCGGCCTCGCCGCGGGCCCGGATGGTGGCCGCCTCGGCCAGGCCGGCGGCCTCGCCGCGCGCCCGGTTGGCGGCCGCCTCGGCCAGGCCCTCGGCCTTCACGGCCTCCGAGAGGGCGGTGCGTCGCTCCTGCTCGGCGGAGCCGGAGAGGCGCACGGTCTCCGCCGATGCCTGGGCCTCGGCGATCTCGCGGGCCTTGTTGGCCGCGGCCTCCTGCTCGGCGGCGTAGCGGGCGGCATCGGCCGGCTTGCGGATCTCGGTGTCGAGCTCCCGCTCCTTGAGCTCGGAGCGGCGGGCCGCCACCTGCTCCTGGGCGGCCAGGACCTCCTGGTCCTTGGCGGCCTGGGAGAGCGGGCCGGCGGCGGCGGCGTTGGCGGCCGCAGCATCGGTGAGGGCCTTGATCTCGGCCTGCTTCAGCGACAGCTCGCGGTTGGCCACCGCGATCTCCTCCTCGGCGAGGATGCGGGCCTGCTCGGACTCGCGCCGGGCGATGGCCTCGGCGATGGCCGCCTCCTTCTCGGCTCGGGCCGCCTCGGGGCGCCCGAGGTCGAGCAGGTAGTCACCCTCGGCCTGGATGTCCTGGAGCTGGAAGGTGTCGAGCACCAGGCCCTGGCCGGTGAGGCTGTTCTCGGCCTCCTCGGCCACTGCGCCGGCGAAGGCGGCCCGGTCCCGGATGATCTCCTCCACGCTGAGCCGCCCGACGATGGCGCGCAGCGAACCGGCCAGCACCTCGCGGGTGAACACGTCGATCTCGCCCTGCTGGCCGAGGAAGCGTTGGGCGGCGGCCCGGATGAGGTCCTCGGTGCCGCCGACCTTCACCACGGCCACGCCCTCGAGCGTGCACCGGATGCCGTTGGACGACACCGCGGCGGGGACGCTGACCCCGATCTGGCGGCTGGTGAGGCCCATGACGCCGAGCTTCTGCACGAAGGGCACCACGAACACGCTCGCGCCCATGACCACCTTCTGGCCCGAGGTGTCGTTGCCCCCGGCCTTGCCCTTGCGGCCGGTGATGATGAAGGCCTCGTTGGGCCCGGCCACCTTGATGCGGGTGATGACGAAGGCGATGATCGCCACGACGAGGACGGCGAGGCCGCCTCCGGCGATGAGCACGGGATCCATGGGTACTGCTCCTGGGGGTTGTGGGGGGAGGTGCGGGGACGCGGCGGGCGTCGGTCAGGGACCGATGGCCGGGCCGGCGTCGAACGGCTCGACGGTGACGAGGGTCGACGAGGTGACATCGACCACCACCACCTCGGTGCCCACGGGGATGGGGCCGGGGGCGATGCAGGCCACCTTCACGGGGCCGGTGGTGCGGGCCACCAGGACGGCGCCGTAGCGCCCGGCGGCCGGGGACTCGACCACCCGGCCCAGCGAGCCGAGCAGGTCGGCGGCGGTCTCGGTGGGGTCGGTGGGCATGTCGACGAACGCGCTGCTGAACCGCACGGTGGCGGCGCCGAACGCCAGGCCGGCCACCACGCCGAGCACGATGGCCAGCGGCCCGCCGAGGGCGCCGACGGCGGCGCCGGCCACGAAGCCGAACGCCCCACCGAACGCGGCGAGCACCGGGAGCGACAGCCAGGGCGGGCCGAGGTCGAGTGCGTCGAAGCCATCATCGAGGCCGTCGAGGAGCACGGCGATGACGAGCAGCGCGGTCGAGGCGGCGCCGAGCCACAAGAAGCCGTTCATCCTGGGCGCATCCTAGTGGTCGCCGCTGCACGGTCCGTGGTGGTTTGTCGAAAGCCTTGCGGGGGCGGCGGGTGCGGCCGACAGGTCCTCGATGGCACCCCGGCGGACACGGTTGGCTCGACTCCTCACCCTGGCGGCGGTGGCGGCCCTCGTGCCGCTCGCCCCGGCCGGGCCGGCGTCGGCCCAGGCCGCCGACGGGTGCGACGAACCGTACGAGCTGGAGTGGACCGGGGTCGCCGGAGACGGCAGCTGGTACACGGCGGCGAACTGGGCCCTCGACGAGGGCGACGGCGGACCCGAGGTCCACCGGGTGCCGACCATCGAGGACTCGGTCTGCATCGACACCCGGGTGGCGGGCGGCGTCGAGGCGCTCGACGGCGTGCAGGTGGACGACATCACCCTCCACGGCCCGGTCGACGGTCCCGCGCTGGAGCTGGCGGGCAACCTCCGGACCACCTCCATCTACGGCACCGCCCCGCTCGTCCTGTCGGGCACCACCACCATGCAGGCCTTCGTGGTCATGCCGGGGTCGATCACCATCGCCGACGGCGCCACCGTCGACTTCCGGGGCATCCTCAACCTGAACGGGGAAGACGGCGCCGGTGACCCGCCCGTCCCGCTCCGGGTCGACGGGACCCTGCGGCTCATCGAGCCGGCGACGGCGGCGTTCGGCACCACCGTCGTGGCCGATGGCGGCCGCATCGAGATCGCGGCCGAGTCGGGGACCGGGCCGGTCGGCGAGGTGCGCCTCGTGGGGGCCCTGGACATCCGGCCGGGCGGCACCTTCCAGGTGAGCGGGCTGACGCAGATCCACGTCGCCCCGACCGCTCGACTGCTCGGCGCCGCTCCGGTCCTGACCGACGTCGCCATCTCCCACGCCGGTCCGTTCCCGCTGACGGTCACCGGCGACGTCCACGTCGGCGACGTCGGTGCCGGTGCCACCCTCCTGGTCCGCCCCGAGGGCCTCCGCGTCTCGGTGCGTGGCCTGGAGGACGAGCCGCTGAGCGAGGAGCTGGGCGACCGGTCGATCGTGAACGACGGGACGCTCGACATCCTCGGCCGGCTCTCGAGCCAGGAGCGGTTCGTCACGGTGTTCACCGCCGAGGTGATCAACCGGGGCGAGCTCCGGCTGGAGCGGGCCTTCGTGGTCGCCAACGTGACGAACGAGCACGGCGGCGTGGTGCGGTTGGACTCGACCGAGCTCGTCCACCGGTACCCGGCCGACGTGATCCTCGACAACGCCGGGCGGGTCGAGATCGGGACCGGCGACTCCTGGATCCTGGGTGGCGCCGGGGCGGTGCTCACGGGCGGCGTCCGGAACGACGGGACGATCCTCGGGCGGTCGCCGGCGGTGCTGGTGATGGAGGCCGGTCCGTACCGCGGGACCGGGCAGCTCGACGTCGCCGTCCACACCTTCGGCGGCTCCTTCGCTCCCGGCCCCCGACCGATGCGCATCCCGTGGCTCGACTGGACCTCCGAGCGGTTCGACCTCGAGGTCGGCGGCCTGGCCGCCGGTGCCGCCGACCGGGTCGCCGCCGGCACGATCGGGCTCCCCGACTTCGGTCGCGTCGTCCCCGAGCCGGCGCCCAGCGAACTGGCCCTCGATCTGGCCGCGGGGTACCTGCCGTGTGCCGGGTCGCGGTTGCAGCTGATGACGTGGGGCCGGCGGGTGGCGACCGCTTCGCCGGAGCGGACGGAGCTGGTGGCGCCCGAGCTCCCGGCGGGGCTCTCGGCGCGGGTGGTGGAGCGCCACGACGGGTTCGTGGCGGTGGTGGCCGGTCGGCCGACCGTGGGGACCTGCTCGGACACCGTCGGCACCCGGTTGGTGTCGGGGTGGTTCGTCGACGGGTTGGGGCGCCCGGCGCGGCCGGACCAGTTGAGCGCCTTCGGGGGGCGGGCGGCGACGACCGCCGGGCGCCGGTCGGTGGCACGTGAGCTGCTGGGCGGCGAGGCGGCGCGGCAGCGGTTCGCCGATGTGGAGCTCCGGCGGATCCTGGGCCGGCCGGCGTCTGCTGCCGCGGTGGCGTCGTGGGGGACGCGGCTGGGCAGTGGTCGGGTGCCCGACGAGCTGCGGGCCGAGACCTATGCGGGGTCGGCGTTCGTGGGCGCGGCGGGGACGCCGGAGGGGTGGGTGCGGGCGTTCTACCAGCGGGAGCTGGGCCGGGCGCCGAGCGCCACCGAGGTGGCGAACGTGAGCGCGCAGATCCGGCGGGGCACGTCGCGTCAGCTGCTGGCCCGGTTCGTGATGGCGGGCCGCGAGGCCGACGGGGCGGTGGCCGGCCGGGCCATCGCGCTCTGGTGGGACCGTCCGTCCACCGCGGCGGAGCGCTCGACGTGGGCCGCCCGCTACCAGCAGACCACCGAGCTCACCGTCACCGCCGACCTCGCCGCCACCGCCCCCATCAGCTGACCAGGGGGCGCCCGCAGCACGTCTCCCCCGGGGCCCCAGCGGTCAGCGGGCAGCTGGCACCGGCCGCACCGGGGACCTCGTGACGACGCGCTCCCACCGACGGCGGGAGCGCGTCCCGCCCGCGCGGGCGGTCGGCCATCGCCGACGCTGGCCGTCCGACCGTCCGACCGTCCGACCGTCCGACCGTCTGACTGCTGGCCACTGGCCGCCTCGTCCGCCCCCGGGCGGGCGGCCCACGGCCGCCGCCGCCCCCATCAGCTGACGATCCCCGGCAGGTGGGTCAGGTTGGCGTGGGCTCGCTGACCTTCACGACGGTCTTGCCGACGTTGGCGCCGGTGAAGAGGCCGTTGAGGGCCTCGACGGCCGACTCCACGCCCTCGTAGACCGTCTCGCGGTGGACGAGCTTCCCCTCGGCCTCCCACTGCTTGAGGGCGGCGAAGGCCTCCTCGAAGCGGCCCCACTGGTCGAGTGAGTTAAACCCTTGCATGAGAGCCGTTTTGGCCAGCAGGTTCACATAGTTGACCGGTCCCGGGTGCTCGCCGGTCAGGTAGCTGGAGATAACGCCGCA
>JBBRFU010000116.1:0-11765 GCA_038241315.1 Acidimicrobiales bacterium
GCCCTTGATGACCTCCATGGACTCCCGCAGGGTGGCCAGGTTCGCCGGCTGGTGGCCGAGGACCCGAAGCGCCGAGTCGCCCCGGCCGATGCCGCACACGGTGCGGTTGCCGTACATCTCGTTGAGCGTGGCGAACAACGAGGCGGTGACGGTCCAGTCGCGGGTGGCCGGGTTGGTCACCATGGGCCCGACCAGGACGTTGCGGGTCTCGGCCAGGATCTGGCTGTAGATCACGAACGGCTCCTGCCACAGGATGTGGCTGTCGAACGTCCACACGTGGCTGAACCCGAAGGTCTCGGCCCGCTTGGCCAGGTCGACCACCCGGCTCGACGGCGGGGTGGTCTGCAGCACGACACCGATGTCCACGTCAGCTCACCGGTTCTCGGGGAAGCCGAGGTCGATGGTGGAGGTGGCGGGATCGGGCCAGCGGGAGGTGACCACCTTCGAGCGGGTGTAGAAGTTCACGCCCTCCGGCCCGTACATGTGCTGGTCGCCGAACAGCGAGCTCTTCCAGCCGCCGAAGCTGTAGTAGCTCACCGGCACCGGGATGGGGACGTTCACGCCCACCATGCCGACCTCCACGTCGAACTGGAACGACCGGGCGGCGCCGCCGTCGCGGGTGAAGATGGCCGTGCCGTTGCCGAACTCGTTGGCGTTGATGAGCGCCAGGCCCTCCGCGTAGGACGAGACGCGGGACACGGCGAGGACCGGGCCGAAGATCTCGTCGTCGTAGGACGACATGCCCGGCTTCACGTGGTCGATCAGGCTGGGGTTGAGGAAGAACCCGTCGGCGGGCACGTCGGTGGTGCCGTCGATCACCACCGTGGCCCCCTGGTCGGCGGCGCCGGTGACGTAGCCGGCCACCTTGTCGCGGTGCTCGCCGGTGATGAGCGGGCCCATCTCGTTGGCCGGGTCGGTGCCGGGGCCGACCTTGATGGCGGGGATCCGGTCGCCGATCTTGGCCACCAGCTTGTCGGCGATGGTGTCCACGGCCAGCACCACGCTGATGGCCATGCACCGCTCCCCCGCCGACCCGTAGGCCGCCGACACCGCGGCGTCGGCGGCCATGTCGAGATCGGCGTCGGGCAGCACGAGCATGTGGTTCTTGGCCCCGCCGAGGGCCTGGACCCGCTTGCCGGCCTTGGTGCCGGTCTCGTAGATGTAGCGGGCGATCGGCGTGGACCCCACGAAGCTCACCGCGGCCACGTCGGGGTGCTCGAGGATGGCGTCGACGGTCACCTTGTCGCCGTGGACCACGTTGAAGCAGCCCGCCGGCAACCCCGCCTGGGCCAGGAGCTCGGCCAGGAACATCGCCGCCGAGGGATCCTTCTCGCTGGGCTTCAGCACGAAGGTGTTGCCGCACGCCAGCGCGTTGGCGAACATCCACATGGGCACCATGGCCGGGAAGTTGAAGGGCGTGATGCCGGCCACCACGCCCAGGGGCTGGCGGATGTCGTACACGTCGACGCCGGTGGCGGCCTGCTCGCTGTAGCCGCCCTTGAGCAGGTGCGGGATGCCGCAGGCGAACTCCACGTTCTCCAGGCCCCGGGCGATCTCGCCGAGGGCGTCGGACGGCACCTTGCCGTGCTCGCTGCTGACGAGCGACGCCAGCTCCTTCTTGTTGGCGTCGATGAGGTCGCGCAGCCGGAACATCACCTCGGCCCGGCGGGACAGGCCGGTGGCCCGCCACCCCGGCAGGGCGGCCTTGGCCGCGGCCACCGCGGCGGCGACCTCGTCGGCGGAGGCAAGGTCCACCTCGGCCTGCTGCTCGCCGAGGGCGGGGTTCCAGACCACGCCGGTGCGGCCCGACGTGCCGGCCACCGCCGTGCCGTCGATCCAGTGGTTGATGGGCTTGATCTCGTTGGTCATCGCGCTCTCCTTCGAGCTTCGGGCTCCCCCGGCAAGGGGAGCCCGGGCCGCTCGTCGGCGGCCGCTGATCGGACGGTCGATCCAGTCCTCAGACGAGGTACTGGCTGAGGCCCCGCTTGACGAACCTGCCGTGGCCCGTGCGACCCGTGAACGTGTCGTCCTCCACGACGACCGTCCCCCGGGAGAGGACGGTGTCGACCTTGCCGTCGATCTCGTAGCCCTCCCAGGAGGAGTGGTCGATGTTCATGTGGTGCTTCTTGTCGATGCCGATGCTGGTGTGGCCGTTCGGGTCCCACACCACGACGTCGCCGTCGGCACCCGGGGCGATGATCCCCTTCTGGGGGTACATGCCGAACATGCGCGCCGGCGTGGTGCAGCAGGTCTCGACCCAGCGCTCGAGCGTGATCTCGCCGGCCACCACCCCCTGGTAGAGCAGCTCCATGCGGTGCTCCACGGTGCCCATGCCGTTCGGGATCTTCGAGAAGTCGCCCCGCCCCAGCTCCTTCTGGTCCTTGAAGCAGAAGGGGCAGTGGTCGGTGCTGACGATGGCGAGGTCGTTGGTCCGCAGGCCCTTCCACAGGTCGGCGTGGTGGGGGTGGGTGTCGTGCGCGGAGCGGATGGGCGGCGAGCACACCCACTTGGCGCCCTCGAACCCGGGCTTTGCCAGCGTGTCCTCGACCGTGAGGTAGAGGTACTGCGGGCAGGTCTCGGCGAAGACGTTGCGCCCCTCGTTGCGGGCCTCGGCCACCGCCCCGAGCGCCTCGGAGGCCGACAGGTGCACGATGTAGAGGGGCACGTTGCCGGCCACCGCGGCGAGCACGATGGCCCGCGAGGTGGCCTCGCCCTCGAGGGCCGACGGGCGGGTGGACGAGTGGTACCGCGGGTCGGTCTCGCCCCGGGCGAGGGCTTGCTGCACCAGCACGTCGATGGCGATGCCGTTCTCGGCGTGCATCATGATCGTGGCGCCGATCTCGCCGGCGGTCTGCATGGCCCGGAGGATCTGGCCGTCGTCGCTGTAGAAGACGCCGGGGTAGGCCATGAACAGCTTGAAGCTGGTGACGCCCTCGTGCTCGGTGAGGTACCGCATCGCCTTCAGCGAGTCCTCGTCGACGCCGCCCACGATCTGGTGGAACGCGTAGTCGATGGCGCAGTTGCCGGCCGCCTTCTCGTGCCACGCGCCGAGGCCGTCGATCACGTTGCCGCCGGCGGTCTGCACGGCGAAGTCGACGATGGTCGTGACGCCGCCCCACGCCGCCGCGGTGGTGCCCGTCTCGAACGTGTCGGAGGCGTTGGTGCCGCCGAAGGGCAGCTCCATGTGGGTGTGCACGTCGATGCCGCCCGGGATGACGTACTTCCCGGTGGCGTCGATGGTGCGATCCGCGGTGACGCCCTGGGCCTCGGCCTGGCCGGGCGCGAAGAGGGCGGCGATGGTCTCGCCGTCGATCAGCACGTCGAAGGGGCTGCGCCCGCTCGGGCTGACCACGGTGCCGCCGGTGATGAGGGTGCGGGTCACGGTGCCACCCCCTACCGAGCGACCAGCTCGTCGTACGCGTCGGGCCGGCGGTCGCGGTAGAACGCCCACGTGTCGCGGACCTCGCGGATCTTGTCGAGGTCGAGGTCGCGCACGATCAGCTCGGGCTTGAAGGCGTCGCCGGGCTCGCCCACGAACTTCCCCTGCGGGTCGACGAAGTAGCTCTGGCCGTAGAAGTCGTCGTCGCCGAGCGGCTCGATGCCCACCCGGTTGATGGCCCCGACGTAGTACATGTTCGCCACGGCCGCCGCGGGCTGTTCCACCCGCCAGATGTACTCGCTGAGGCCCCGGCTGGTGGCCGACGGGTTGAACACGATCTCGGCCCCGTTGAGCCCGAGCGCCCGCCACCCCTCGGGGAAGTGGCGGTCGTAGCAGATGTAGACCCCGACCTTGCCGACGGCGGTGTCGAACACCGGGTACCCGCCGGTGCCGGGCGTGAAGTAGTACTTCTCCCAGAAGCCCTTCACCTGCGGGATGTGCTGCTTGCGGTACTTGCCGAGGTAGGCGCCGTCGGCATCCACCACCGCGGCGGTGTTGTAGTACAGCCCCGGCTGCACGATCTCGTACATCGGCAGCACCAGCACCATGCCCAGCTCCTTGGCCAGGGCCTGGAAGCGCTTGGTGGTGGGGCCGTCGGGAACGGGCTCGGTGTAGGCGTAGTACTCGGGGTCCTGCACCTGGCAGAAGTACGGGCCGTAGAACAGCTCCTGGAAGCACATGACCTGCGCGCCCCGGGCGGCGGCCTCGCGGGCCTGCTCCTCGTGCTTGTCGAGCATGGAGGCCTTGTCGCCGGTCCAGTCGGTCTGCAGCAGCGCTGCGCTGACGATGCGAGCCATCACGGTCCTCGTTTCGCGTCGGGAACGTGGCCACGACCCCTGCCCCGTGACCTCCTGCAGCGCAGGGTAATGACACATCGCGAGGTGGACAATGGCTACTTTGTTACCGGACAACGGGTTCACGGGCCGGAAACGCCCTGGTGACAAGAGGAGCGGGGCCGCCTCGTGCTCGACGACATGGTCGCCACCATCGACAACCGCTCGGCCCAGGGCATCGCCGCGGCCATCGGCCGCCTGGTGTCGAGCGGGGCCCTCGAGGCGGGCGTCCGCCTGCCCACCGTCCGGGAGCTCTCCACGGCCCTGCACGTGTCGCCCACCACCGTCAGCGAGGCCTGGAAGACCCTCGCCGCGGTGGGGGCCATCGAGGCGCGCGGGCGGCTGGGCACGTTCGTGCGCCACCCGCCCGGCCCGGGCGCCGCCCAGCGCTACCGGCGCGTCACCGAGGGCCCCGGCCACTTCGCGCTCGACCTCTCCACCGGCACCCCCGACGTGGCCCTGCTGCCCGACCTCCGCCCGATCGTGGCCGACGTGAGCCGCCAGTCGCTCACCAGCACCTACGTCGACCGCCCGGTCCTCCCCGCCCTGTGGGCCCACCTCCACGACCACTGGCCGTTCCCGCCCGAGGAGCTCACCGTGGTCGACGGCGCCATGGACGCCATCGACCGCATCGCCCGGGAGGTGGTCCGCCTCGGCGACCGCGTGGTGGTCGAGACCCCCACCTTCCCGCCCGTGCTGGACCTCCTGGACCAGCTGGGCACCGAGGTGATCGGGGTCGACCTCGACGAGGAGGGCATCCGCCTCGACGGCCTGGCCGCCGCCCTCGAGCACGACCCGTCCCTCGTGTTCCTCCAGCCCCGCGCCCAGAACCCCACCGGCACCACCATGACGGCCCGACGGGCCCGGGCCGTGGCCCGGCTGGTGGCGCCGGGCCGGGCGACCGTGGTGGAGGACGACCACAGCGGCGACATCGCCTCCGGCGAGCTGGTCAGCGTGGGCACGTGGCTGCCCGACCGCACCGTCCACATCCGCGGGTACTCCAAGAGCCACGGCCCCGACCTCCGGCTGGCCGCCGCGGGCGGCGCCGCCTCGGTCATCGACGCCGTGACCACCCGTCGCCTCCTGGGCCCGGGCTGGAGCAGTCGCATCCTCCAATCGGTGCTGCTCGCCCTGCTGACCGATCCGGCCACGATCGACCAGGTGGCGGCGGCCCGTCGGGCCTACGCCCACCGCCGGTCCACCTTCGCCGGCGCCCTCGCCGAGCGCGGCCTGGCCACCGCGGGCACCGACGGCATCAACCAGTGGGTCGCCGTCGCCGACGAGCGCTCGGCCCTGGTCCAACTGGCGGCCCAGGGCGTCGGCGCCGCGCCGGGCGAGCCCTTCCTGGTGCGTCCCCACCCCGACCACCTGCGGATCACCATCGGGCTGCTCGGCGGTCCGGAGACGGAAATCACCCGATTGGCCGACCAGGTGGCCGACGCGGCGGCGCTGCGGCCGGCGCGACGCCGCTGACCAGGCACGACATCCGCTTCGGAAACTCCCGGAGGCGTGCGCCGCGGGGTGCAGACACCGGAATCCGGCGCCCACGGCCGCCCGCCGGCACATTTCTGTTCAGGTCAACGGGAAAGGTTGTCGATGCAAGGGGACCAGCCCCCCTTCCACGTACGGACCGTGACCTCATGACCGTGATCCCCCCCACCGCTTCGCACCCGTCCTTCAGCAGGACGCCCCGGTCGCTCGGTTCGCCCGGGGTCCGGGCCACGCTGACCGTGCGGGCCACGCTGGCGCTCGGCGTGGTCCTCCTCGCCGTGGTGAGCTGGTCGGCCGCTGGCGGGCACCTCGCCACCGACATCCCCGCCAGCCTGGTGGTCTTCCTCACCATGACGCTGGTCGCCCTGGCCGGCGCCGTCGTGCTGGTGAAGCTGCAGGGCCGCACCGGCCCCGGCCACCGCTCCTCCATCTGAGCCACCCGCCCGGCGCCGCCCGCCGGCCCGCGGTCCTCAACCGGTGGCGAGCCCGCCGACCCAGTTGCGGTAGAGCCCGGCGTAGTGGCCACCCCGCGCCACCAGGTCGCCGTGGGTGCCCAGCTCCACCAGGCCGCCGCCCGCCACCACGCCCACCCGGTCGGCCCGCTCCGCGGTGGAGAGGCGGTGGGCGATGACGATCACCGACCGACCCGTCATCAACGTCTCCAGCGCCCGCTCCACGAGCACCTCGGTGCCCGGGTCGAGCGACGACGTGGCCTCGTCGAGCACGAGCACGGCGGGATCGGCCAGGGCGGCGCGGGCCAGCGACACCAGTTGCCGCTCCCCCGCCGACAGGCGCGACCCCCGCTCGTGCACCTCGGTGCGCAGTCCCTCGGGGAGCGCCTCGAAGCGGTCGAGCAGGTCGAGCGACCGCAGCGCGACCCGGACGTCGTCGTCGGTGGCGTCGGGTCGACCGATCCGGATGTTGTCGACGATCGTGCCGGCGAAGAGGTACCCCTCCTGGGGGACGACGGTGATGCTGGTGCGCAGCGATCGGAGGCGGGCGTCGCGGAGGTCGACGCCACCGAAGGTGACCCGGCCCTCGGTGGGGTCGTAGAGCCGGGCCATCAGCTTGGCCAGGGTGGACTTGCCCGCCCCGGTGGGCCCGACCAGGGCGAGCTTCTCCCCCTCGGCGAGCACCAGGTCGACCTCGCGCAGGACCGGCTCCCCGCCGGCGTAGCCGAAGGTGACGTGTTCCACCGCGAGGTCGCCGCGGTGGGGGAGGTCGACCGCGTCGGGCGCCTCCTCCAGGTCCACCGGCGTGTCGAGCAGCCCGAAGAGCTTGTGCAGCGCCGCCCCCGACGCCTGGACGGTGTTGAACAGCTGCGACAGCTGGTTCACCGGCTCGAACAGGTTGGACAGCGTGAGCACGAAGAAGGCGACGGTGCCCACCGTGATCGTGCCGTCGGCCACCATGCGCCCGCCCAGGGCGATCACCAGCGCCGTGCAGGCCAGCGCCGCCCCCTCGATCACCGGGAGGTACCAGGCCTGGACCCACACCGAGCGCATGTGGGCCCGGTAGAGGCTGCGGTTGCGGTGGGAGAAGCGGCCGACCTCGACCTCGGTGCGGCCGTAGGCCTGGATGACGCGGACGCCGCTGATGCCCTCCTGCAGCGACGACAGCGTGAGGCCGATGCGATCGCGCACCGTGAGGTAGGCCCGGTTGGAGTCGCGCTGGAACTTCACCGAGGCGAGGATCACGAACGGCACCGGGATCAGGCAGACCAGCAGCAGCTGCCACGACACCACGGCGAGCACCACCACCGAGCCGGCGATCAGCAACAAGCTGGCGGCGAGCTGCAGCAGCCCCTGCTGCACCAGCTCCTGGAGCGAGTCGACGTCGGACGTCATCCGCGACACCACCACCCCGGCCTTCTCCCGGTCGTAGAACGGCATCGACAGGCGCAGCAGGTGGTCGAACACGCGGGTGCGGAGGTCTCGGAGGAACCCCTCCCCGGCCCGGCTCACGAGCAGCACCTGGGCCCGGGTGGCGAGGTAGGCCCCGATGGCCACGGCCACGTAGGCCACCACCATGAGGTTGAGGAAGCGGCCGTCGCGCGGCTTGATGCCCCGATCGATGCCGAGCTTCAACAGGTAGGGGCCGGCGAGCACCGCCAGGGTGGAGAGGATCACCAGCGCGACGGCGCCCCGCACCTCACGCCGGTAGGGACGGAGGTGGCGCGCCGCCCGGCGCATCACCTGGCCGGCCTGCTCCCGGTCGAGCTTGTCGTCGTCGTCGACGCCCGCCATCGAGATCACGGGGTCACCTCCGCCGGGGCCTCGGCCAGCGCCGCGTCCTCCCGGGCCGCGTGGCGGGCCTGCTCCTCGCGGGCCGCCGCGGTGGCGAGCACCTGCCGGTACGCGGCGCTCGATGCCAGCAGGCCGGCGTGGGTGCCGTCGGCCACGATGCGCCCGCCGTCCACCAGCACCACCCGCTCGGCCAGGGCGATGGTGGCGGGTCGGTGGGCGATCACGAGGGTGGTGCGGCCGCGCATGACCTCGGTGAGCGCGTCGCGGATCTCGTGCTCCTTGGTGGGGTCGACCGCCGAGGTGGCGTCGTCGAGGATCAGCACCCGCGGGTCGGCGAGGATGGCGCGGGCGATGGCGATGCGCTGGCGCTGCCCGCCCGACAGGGAGAAGCCCCGCTCGCCGATCTCGGTGTCGTAGCCGTGGGGCAGCTCGCCGATGAACTCGTGGGCGCCGGCCAGCCGGGCGGCGCGCGCCACGGCCTCCATCGGCGCGTCGGGGTCGGCGAAGGCGATGTTGGCGGCGATGGTGTCGGAGAAGAGGAACGTCTCCTCGAACACCAGGCCCACCGCGCGCCGGAGCTCGGTGAGGCCCAGGCGACGCACGTCGGTGCCGTCGAGGCAGACGGACCCCTCGTCGACGTCGTAGAAGCGGGGCAGGAGCTTGGCCACGGTGGACTTGCCGCTCGCGGTGGCCCCCACCAGGGCCACCGTCTGACCGGCGGGCACGTGCAGGTCGAAGTGGTCCAGCACCGGCGCGGCGCCGGGGGCGTAGGCGAAGCGGACGTCGGAGAACCGGACCTCGCCGCCGGTGAGCGGCAGCGCCACGGGGTCGGGGGGATCGGTCACCCGGGGCTCGGTCACCAGCACCTCGTGCACCCGCTGGGCGGACGCCGCCGCCCGCTGCGACATGGCCACGATCCAGCCGAGCATGCGCAGCGGCCACACGAGCAGCACCACGTAGGCGTTGAACGCCACGAGCGACCCCAGCGCGAGGTCGCCCTGGATGACCTGGTGGCCGCCGTAGCCGAGCACCATGATCAGCCCCACGTTGGGCAGCAGCTCGAGGGCCGGCCAGTACGTGGAGCGGATCCGCGCCGCCTGCATGGACACCTCGTAGAGGTCGTCGGCCTCGGCGGCGAGGCGGCGGGCCTGGGTGTCCTCGGCGGCGAAGCCCTTCACCACGCGGATGCCCGCCACGGTCTCCTCGACCACCGCCGACAGCTCCGCCGACTCCTGCTGCACCGCCACCATCGTGGGATGGAGCCGGGTGGAGAACCGCTTGGCCAGCACGTTCACCGCGGGCAGCGAGCCCAGCGCGAGGAGCGTCAGCACCGGGTCCTTCAGCACCAGGATCACCAGGACGGCCAGGACGGTGGCCAGGTTGGCGATGGTGAGGGGCACCAGCACCACCGCGTTCTGGATCTGCTGCAGGTCGTTGTTGGCCCGGCTCATGAGCTGACCGGTCTGCTGGCCGTCGTGGTAGGCGAAGTGGAGCCGCTGCAGGTGGGCGAAGAGGCGGTCGCGCAGGTCGGCCTCGGCCCGCCGGGCCTCCCGGAACGCCGAGTACCGCCGGATGCCCGTGAAGCCGGCGGCCACCGCGCCGGCCAGGGCGATCAGCCAGGCGTAGCGCGTGACCGCCGCTTGGTCGCCGGCCTCGATGCCCCGGTCGATCGCCCGCTCCACCAGCGTGGGCACGCTCACCTTGGCGAGGGTCCACGCCAGGCCGGCCAGCACCCCGGCCAGGAGGCCCCACCGCTGGGCGCGCAGCTGCCGGGCGATGAGCGCCCAACCGTCCCGTGCGGTGAGCTCGACCGTGGGGTCGTCGGTGCTGATGGCGTTCCTCCGGCTGCGGCGCGCCGCCCCGGGCCCCTGCCCGTCCGCGCTTGACCGCCGGGTCAACCTACCGGCCTCCCGGGCGGCGATCACGATCCTTTCGGTGCGTGCGCGCACGGCCTCGCGGTCACACCGACACCGTCGGTCGGCGGGCGCGCTGCCGGGAGCCGGCCGGGCGGCGGCGGGCCGGCTGGACCGCGGTGGGCTGGCGGGCCTCCGACGCGGCGCCGGACCGGGCCTAGGCTCGGAGCGTGCGCGACCTGGCCCCGCCCCCCACGTGCGGCGCCGGGCCGGGCGTAGGCTCGGACCGTGCCCGACCTGGCCCCACCCCCCACCGCCGCCCCGCCCGGGTTCGCGGTGAGCCGCCCGTGGACCGCGCCGGTCACCGTGGGAGCGCTGGCGGTCGTTGGCACCGCCGGGCTGGCCGTGGTCGACCCCACCAGCACCCACGTGCCGCTCTGCCCGCTGCGCGCCCTCACCGGCCTCGACTGCCCGCTCTGCGGCTCGCTGCGCGCCGTCCACTCCCTCACCCGCGCCGACGTGGTCCAGGCCCTCGACCACAACCTCCTCTTCACCGCTTCCGTCCCGCTCCTGACGCTCCTCTGGGTCTGGTGGCTCGTCCGCGCCACCGGCCCCGACGCCCGCCCCGGCCTCCCGCTCCCGCCCCGAGCCGGCCCCGCCGTCCTCGCGATCGGCCTCGCCTTCGCCGTGGCCCGCAACCTCCCCGCGTTCGGCTGGCTCGCCAGCGGCGCCTGACGGAGCGCCGAGGAGGTCCGTCCCGCTGACCCGGGAGTGGCCCCGGGGATCGCTGCGTGCTCGAGGCTGACGACCTGCGGCCGCTCGAGCCGCCAGTGTTCTTCCGAGGTCAGGGGTCCTTCGGAGGGCGGCTGTCGTCGTGGTTGTCGTCGTGGCGGCCGCGGTTGTGGGGGCCGCAGAGGCGTTGGAGGTTGGTGAGCACGGTGGGGCCTCCTTCGGCGTAGGGCTCGATGTGGTCGTACTGGAGGAAGGCGGTGGCGTGGCAGCCGGGATGCGCGCACTCCTGGCTGATCTCGTCGAGGACCCGGCGTTGGCGTCGGGTCGGGAACCGGCGCCGCGGGCTGGCATCGATGGGTCGGCGCTCGGCGTCGTGGAGCAGGAGGGACACGAAGGCGTCGGGGAGCAGGGCGGCGACCGCGTGGTCGCCGAGGGGGGTGCCGTCGGCGAGGGTGGCGCCGTCGGCTCGGACGTGCACGACCAGCTCGGCGGTGACCGCTCCGCCTTCGGTGATTGTCGTGGCGAGGGCGTCGGCGCGTTGCTGGGCGAGCGACGCGCCCGCGGGCGCGTGGGTGCGGGTGACGGCGGTGTCGATCACGGCGCACACGGCGCCGGCGGTCTCGGGGGTGAGGCGGGCGGTGAGGACCACGGTGCCGTCGGGCTCGGTGCGCCACGCCACCGACCGGGCCTCGTGTTGGCGGCGGCGGATGTGGTCGGGGTCTTCGTGGCGCCGCGACCACGCCGCGATCGCCGCGCCCAGCCGGCCGGCCGGGGTCCTCTCGGCGATGGCCAACAGATCGTCCACGTTGGTGTCGGTGAGGCAGGTGGCCAGCACGCGGGCCTTGGCGTACGAGACGTCACCTGACGCCATCGCCGCATCGAGCGCGGGGAACTGGCGCAGAGCCCGGGCGACGCGGACCTGGCTGCGGGCCGTGGAGATCTCGATGTCACAGGTGTCGGCCAGCCACACCGCGCACGACAACGACCCCCACGTGGCCCACGAGCCCCGCTGATCGAGCTCACCGACGAGGACCAACAACTCGTAGGTCCCCGAAGCGAGGCGACCGGCGAGGTCGATGACCTCGGCCTCGAGCCGCTCCGCCGGCTGGTCGACGAGGCGGGCACGCGCCCGCGGGCGCGTCGACGCAGGCGGGGTGGAGCCGTCGAGGCG
>JBBRFU010000117.1:0-11627 GCA_038241315.1 Acidimicrobiales bacterium
AGGAGGACCTTCGGCGCTCGGCGGAGGGCGTCGGGGGTGATGCGCTCGGTCATGGGTCGAGGGTAGCCAAGCGATCACCCGTCCGGGTCGGTCGTTGTTCAACAGTTCGTTGAACGGTCGCCTCCTCGTCGGTCGACGGCCTCCCGTCGCCGGGTCAGGGAGAGACGGGCGCGGCGCCGAAGCCGCGCAGGGGGAGGTCGGGGCGGCGTTGGAGCCAGTTCTCGTCGGGGTAGGCGGCGGTGCCGTCGATGACGTGGACGGTGTAGGCGTGGCGGCTGCGGTCGCTGCGGTTCTCGCCGCTCCAGTGGGGGAGCAGGCCGTGGATCAGGACCAGCGTGCCCTTCGCGGCCTCGAGCGGGACGAGGTCGGGGCTGCCGGGCTCGGGGAACGGGGTGTCGTCGAGCGGCTCGAAGCGGGTGCCGCCGGCGGGGTCGCGCACGAACCGCTGGCGCAGCGGGGTGCGGTGGCCGCCGGGCTGGGCCCACAGGCAGCCGTTCTCCACGGTGGCGTCCTCGAGGGCCACCCAGAAGCCGACCACGGTCATGGGGTCGGTGTAGAGGAACGTGGCGTCCTGGTGGCAGGTGACCTCGCCACCGATGCGGGGCGGCTTGAAGATGTACATCGACTGCAGCAGCTTCGGGTCGGCGAACCCGACCGACGCGGCGGCACCGGCGATGGCGGGCTGGCGGCTGAAGGCGTCGAAGACCGCGTCGAGGTCGTGGGTGGCGTGGCCGATCTTGTTGATCGACTGCGCCTTCCCCTGGCGGAGCGAACCGTCGGGGGCGAAGGCCTCGGCCTCGAAGAAGAAGGAGATCGCGTCGCCCGAGGCGAGGAAGTACTCGTCGCTCGTCCGGGTCTGCTCCTTGGTGGAGAAGACCGAGACCGTGGACGCGTCGAAGGCGTCGACGAGCTGCTCGGCCCGCTCGACGAGCGCGTCGCAGGCGTCGGGCGCGATGGCGTCGGGGATGACCAGGAACCCGTCCCGCTCGAAGTCGGCGACCTGGTCGGCGGACAAGGTGGGACGAGGTGCGGACGACGTCGGGTCGGTCCGGTGGGCGGCAGAGAGGACCATGCGGCACTCCGTGCTGATCGGCTGGTGGGCCGAGGGCCGCGCCGTGCGGCACCGAGAGCTTACCGATGGCGCCATCGGTGCGGGTGAGGTGGGGCGCTCGTCAGCGGTCCCAGGTGTCGGCGGTGGCGACCGCCACGCGGATGGCGCGGTCGATGGCGGCGTCCTTCTCGTCGAGGTCGACGGCCTCGTCCTCGGTGCGCTGGGCGATGATGCCCACCACGCAGCCGGCGGCGAAGCCGTAGACGCCGCCCATCTTGAAGAGGGTGCCGGCCTCCATCTCGAAGTTGAGGACCCGCAGGGCGGCGTACTCGTCGATCATCCCGTCGAGGCGCCGGAGGAGGTGGGGGTTGGCCGAGGCCCGGCGCTCCTGGCCCTCGAAGAACGTGTCGGTGGAGGCCATGGTGCCCACGTGGTGCTCCACGTCGAGGGCGACCGCGGCCTGGGCCAGGGCGACGGCGAGGAACGGGTCGGCGGCGGCCGGGTACTGCGGCGGGGCGATGTCGTCGGCCGCGCCCTGGTTGGTGACCGCGCCGGAGCCGATGACCACCGAGCCCACCCGGACGTGGTCCTGGATGGAGCCGCTGGTGCCGATGCGGATGATGGTGCGCGCCCCGGCCTGCACCAGCTCGTTGACCACGATGCTCATCGACGGGGCGCCCATGCCGCTGGTGGCGCAGATCACCGGCCGGCCCCCTGGCAGCGTGCCCAGGAAGGCGTCGAGCCCGCGGTTGCGGGAGAGGTCCCGGCCCTCGGCGAGGTGCTCGGTGGCGATCAGCTCGGAGCGGCCCGGGTCGCCGCTGAGCAGCACGAGGTCGGCGCCGTCGGGGAGGTCGGAGGGGCCGAAGCCGATGTGGTAGAGCCGGTCGCTGGTCAAGGGGGTCTCCGGTGGGCGGGAGCGGCAGCCGGGCGGCACGGGGCGCCGCCCGGTCGAGGTCAGGGGGGAGCGGGCGTGCTGCGGGCGGGCAGGTCGTCGGGGCCGAAGGCGCCGGGGAGCAGCTCGCCGAGGGTGACCACGCGGTCGCCGGTGTCGACCAGGAGGTCGGGGCCGCCGAGCTCGTGGAGGACCTGTCGGCAGCGCCCGCAGGGGGCCAGGTAGGCGCCGTCCCCGCCGACCACGGCGAGGGCCACCAGGCGGCCGCCGCCGGAAGCGGCCAGCGCCGAGGCGATGCCGCACTCGGCGCACAGCGAGAGCCCGTACGAGGCGTTCTCCACGTTGCACCCCGCGACCACCCGTCCGTCGTCGACCAGCGCCGCGGCGCCCACGAGCACGTGGGAGTACGGGGCGTAGGCCCGCTCGGTCATCTCCCGCGCCCGGGCCCGGAGGAGCTCCCAGTCGATCGTGGCCGGGTCGGTCACCAGCCGGGCCCGCGGTGCCGGGACGCCGTCATCGCCCGCTCCGCCGGTAGATCTTCCCGTCGGCCGCGGGCATGCGGAGCCGTTGCGAGGCGAAGACCAGCACGAGCAGGGTGGCGATGTGCGGGAAGTACGGGATCATCTCCCGCGGCAGCTCGTCGGTCCGTTGGTACCAGACCCAGAACAGGGCGCCGAGCACGGCGAGCACGCCCGCCGAGGTGTACCGCCGCAGCGCCAGGCTGCGCGCGGCCAGCAGGGCGAGCACGAGCGCAGCGACCACGAGCAGCGCGTGCGCCGTGCTGTCGACCTGGGACTGCATGGAGTCCATGAAGCCGAAGAGGCCGGCGCCCATCACCAGGCCACCCGGCCGCCAGTTGCCGAAGATCATGGCGGCGAGGCCGATGTAGCCGCGTCCGCCGGTCTGCCCGCTCTGGAACTTCTCGGCGAACAGGTAGACGAGCATCACGCCGCCCAGGCCCGAGAGCGCACCCGACGTGATCACCGCCAGGTACTTCATGCCGTAGACCTTGACGCCCAGCGAGTCGGCGGCCTCGGGGTCCTCACCCACCGAGCGGAGGCGCAGGCCCACCCGGGTGCGCCACAGCAGGTACCAGGTGAGCGGGAACAGCGCGATCCCGATCAGCACGAGCAACGACACGTTGGTGGTGAGGCCGAGGGTGATGCGGGCCAGGTCCGAGACGAAGAAGCGGTTCTGTTCGCTGAGCGTCTCCAACGGCGAGTTGAGGAACGGCAGCAGGTCGACCTCGACGATGTTGTTCGGGATCTGGGGCGACTCCTTGGTCTGGTTGCCCCAGCTGCTGGTGGTGGTGGTGAGGAAGTTGGTGAGCCCCACGCCCAGCAGGTTGATGGCCACGCCCGAGATGATGTGGTCCACCCCGAACGACACGGTGGCCACGGCGTGCAGCAGGCCGCCCACGGCGCCGCCGGCCACCCCGAACAGCACGCCCGTCCAGGGGCCGTAGGCGATGGCGCCGTAGGCCCCGAACCAGGTGCCCAGCACCATCATCCCCTCGAGGCCGATGTTGACCACCCCGGCGCGCTCGGCCCACAGCCCGCCCAGGCCGGCGAGGGCGATCGGCATGCTCAGCGCGAGGGCCGACCGGAAGGTGCCCTCGGCGGTGAGCTGGCCGGCGCCGGTGATCTCGCGGGCCAGGGCCAGGATCGCGACGCCGACCACCAGGTAGATGCCGAAGCGGGCCGGGCCCGGCAGGCGGCTCAGGGGGTCGGTGCGCCCCCGGCGATCGGGCCCGGTCACGGTCCGGGTGCCGGCCAGGGCGCTCGTTGCGTCGACTGCGGTCATGCCGGCACCACCTCTCGTGCAGGGCCGGGACCGGGCGGAGGCGCCCCTCCGGCTGGGGTCTCACGGCGCAGGGCGGCCGCTTGCTGGCGGACCCCCACCCGGCGGACCACCTCGTAGGCGATCACGACGGACAAGACGGTGACGCCCTGCAGGATGGCGGTGATCTGCTTGGGGAGCTCGTTGGTGGAGAGCGGCGTCTGGAGCGCGTCCATGAAGGCCCAGAGCAGGGCGCCGAAGGCGATGCCCAGCGGGTGGTTGCGCCCGAGCAGGGCCACGGCGATGCCCGTGAAGCCGATGCCGCTCACCACCGAGACGTCGGTGTAGCGCCCGGCCTGGCCGGTGATGTTGTTGAGGCCCACCAGCCCGGCCACCGCCCCGGAGAAGAGCATGGCGAGGATGATCATGCGCTTGGGGTCGACGCCGCTGGCCGCCGCCGCCCCGTCGTTGGAGCCGCTGGCGCGCAGGTCGTAGCCGAACCGGGTGCGCCAGATCACGACCCGGTAGATGATCCCGACCGCCACGGCGACCAGCACGTACGACTGCACCCGGGACGAGCCCGGGAGCTCGATGCCGATGCGCTCCAGGACGCCGTTCAGCGAGGGGAGCCGGCCCGAGTCGTCGAGGGGCACGGTGCCGACGGTGCCGGCGTACTCGCCCCGCGGCGCCCGGAAGTAGCGGGTGAGCATGAACGAGCTGAAGCCGAAGGCGATGGCGTTGAGCATGATCGAGGAGATGACCTCGCTCACGCCCCGGGTGGCCTTGAGGATGGCGGGGATGAACGCCCACGCGGCGCCGGTGAGGCTGGCGGCAGCCAGGATGAACAGCACGTGGAGGGGCCCCGGCAGGCTGACGCTGGCGCCGGCCCAGGCGGCCACCAGCGCGGCCACCTTGTACTGGCCCTCGACGCCGATGTTGAACAGGTTCATCTTGAACCCGATGGCCACCGCCACGCCGGCGATGTAGTACGGCCCGGCCCGGTTGACCGTCTCCACCAGGCGCTGGCGCTCGAACCCGTCCTGGAGGACGACCGAGAGGACGTCGCCGGGGTTGAAGCCGGCGAGGAGCAGGATCACGCCCGACACGAGCAGGGCGAACGCGATGGCGAGGAGGGGCGCGGCCAGCTGGGGGCCGAGGCGCTGCTTCACGAGGGCGCTCCCGGGGGCGAGGGGTCGGGTGGGGTGGGGTCGGGTGGGGAGGCGGTGGAGGTGTCGGAGGTGGCGCTGGCGCCCACCGCCGCGGGCTCGGCGTTGCCGCCGGCGCCCGTCATGTAGGAGCCGAGCTCCTCGGGCGTGGCCGTGGCCGGGTCGAGCTCGGCCACGATGCGCCCCTTGTAGATGACGAGCAGCGTGTCGGAGAGCCCGATCAGCTCCTCCAGATCGGCGGAGATCAACAGGGTGGCCAGCCCGGCGCCGCGGGCATCTCGGAGCTGGTCCCAGATGGCGGCCTGGGCGCCGACGTCGACGCCCCGCGTGGGGTGGGCGGCGATGATGGCGCTGGGCTCGGCCATCATCTCCCGGCCGATGATGAACTTCTGCTGGTTGCCGCCGGAGAGCGCCTCGGCGTGGACGTCGATGCTCGGGGTGCGCACGTCGTAGCTCTCGACCACCTCGAGGGTGCGGGCCCGGGCGCCGTCGCGGTCGATCCAGGGGCCGTTGGCATTGGGCGGCTGGCTCTGGTGGCCCAGCATCTGGTTCTCCCACAGCGGGGCATCGAGGAGGAGGCCGTGACGGTGACGGTCCTGGGGGATGTAGCCGATCCCGGCCTCGCGGCGCTGCCGGGTGGTCCAACCGGTGATGTCGTCGTTCCCGAGGCGGACGGTGCCGGCATCGGCCGCCAGCAGCCCCATGATGGCGGCGATGAGCTCGGACTGGCCGTTGCCCTCCACGCCGGCGATGCCCACGATCTCGCCCTTGCGCACGCGGAGGCTGACGTCGTCGAGCAGCGGGCGCCCGTCGGGCTGCCGGCAGGTCAGGCCCTCGACGGTGAGCTCGACCTCGTCGGTGACGGTGGACTCCCGGGTGTGGGGGGTGGGCAGCTCGTTGCCCACCATGAGCTCCGCCAGCTGCCGGGCGGTGACCTCGGAGGGGTGGCGGGTGGCCACGGTGGTGCCGCCGCGGATGACGGTGATGTCGTCGGCGAGGCGCAGGACCTCGTCGAGCTTGTGCGAGATGAACAAGATGGTGATGCCCTGGGCCTTGAGGTCGTTCAGGCTCTGGAAGAGCTCGTCGACCTCCTGGGGCACGAGCACGGCGGTGGGCTCGTCGAGGATCAAGGTGGTGGCGCCCCGGTACAGGACCTTCAAGATCTCCACCCGCTGGCGCTCGCCGACGCCCAGGGTCTCCACCAGCTCGTCGGGGTCCACCGTCATGCCGTAGGTGGCGGCGATCTCGTTGATCCGGGTGCGGGCCTTGCGGGTGTCGACCTGGAAGCGGAGCGGGAACGGCAGGCGGGGCTCGTAGCCCAAGATGATGTTCTCGAGCACGCTGAGGTTGTCGGCCAGCATGAAGTGCTGGTGCACCATGCCGATCCCGAGCGCGATGGCGTCGTTGGGGTTCCGGAACGACACCGTCTCGCCGTCGATCTCGATGGTGCCCTCGTCGGGCTTCTGCATGCCGTAGAGGATCTTCATGAGGGTGGACTTGCCGGCGCCGTTCTCGCCCACGATGGCGTGGATCGAGCCGCGGCGGACCGCCATGTTCACGTCGTGGTTGGCCACGACGCCCGGGAAGCGCTTCAAGATCCCGGTGAGGCGCACCGCGGGCGTGGCAGCCTCGGCCTCGGTGGGGGTGGTGCGGGTGGCGGCGGACACGGAGACCTCCAGAACGGGCGGGACCCGGGACCGATCGCTCGGTCCCGGGCCCCTACCGGTGATCAGGGTTGTGCAGCCGTTGGTTACGGCTCGGTGGGGACGGTGATCTCCCCATCGATGATCTGCTGCTTGAACTCCTCGAGCTGGGCCTCGTCGACGATCTGGCCACCCTGGGTGGCGTAGCCGATGCCGTCGTTCTCGAGGCTGAAGGCGCTGATCTCGCCGCCCTCGGTGCCCCCGATGTAGTTCTTGATGGTCTCGTAGACCGACACGTCGACCCGCTTGAGCATCGACGTCAGCATGCAGGCCTGCTCGGCCTCGCTGGCGGCGAGGTACTGGTTGGAGTCGACGCCGATGGAGAGGCGATCGGCCTCGGCGGCGGCCTTGAAGACGCCGGTGCCCGAGCCGCCCGCGGCGTGGTACACCACGTCGGCCCCGGCCTCGTAGAGGCCGGCAGCGGTGGTCTCGCCGGCGGCCGGGTCGGAGAAGCCGGAGAAGTCGTCACCGGTGGAGATGTACTTCACCTCGACCGCGATGTCGGGGTTGACCGCCTCGGCACCTGCGGTGAAGCCGGCCTCGAACTTCTTGATCAGCTCGGTGTCGACACCACCCACGAACCCGATGGTGTCGGACTTGGACGCCTGGGCGGCGGCCGCACCGACGAGGTACGAGCCCTCTTCCTCGGCGAACACGATGGAGGTGACGTTCGGTGCGTCCTCGACGACGGAGTCGACGATGGCGAACTGGGTCTCGGGGTAGTCGCCGGCCACGCCCGGCATGACCTCGGCGAAGGCGAAGCCCACGCCGATGATGAGGCCGTAGCCCTCGTCGGCGAGCTGGCGCATGAGCGCCTCGCGGTTGGAGCCGTCCTCGGAAGGCTCGAGCTCCTTGACCTCGACGCCCATGTTCTCGGCCGCCGCGGTCAGGCCGGTGAAGGCCGAGTCGTTGAAGGACTTGTCGCCCTTGCCGCCCACGTCGAAGACCATGCCGATCTTCTGGCCGGCGCCGTCGGCGTCGCCCTCGGCACCCAGCGGCTCGGCGGTGTCGTCCTCGCCCGGCGTCCCTTCGCAGGTGGCCGCAGCTTCGCTGCTGCCACCGTCGCCGCCACCTTCGTCGCCTCCGTCGTCATCGCTGCTGGCGCAGCTGGCCAGCACGAGGACGAATGCTGCCAGTAGGAACAGCAGTCGGCTCCACGGTCGTTGCTTCACGTTGGTACTCCCTTGTCCGGAACGCCGACATCTCGGAGACGCCGGTGGGATCGGAACCGTACAACCCGGACGACGACCGTGCGGACCGGACGTGAAGGGGGCGACACGATGCCGGCGCCAGGTCGACACGATCGATAACCCTCATTATCTTCTGGCCCGTGCCCGTCCGCTCCGATCCCGTGCCGCCGGCTCCCGCCGGGACCCTCGAGGAGGCCCAGGTCGACGACGACGCGCTGGGGGCGAAGCTGCTGGCCGCGGCCACCGCCGAGTTCGCCGAGCGCGGTTACGCGGGCGCGCGGGTGGCCGAGATCGCCCGGCGGGCCGGCGTCACCACCGGCGCCATCTACTCCCGGTACCGCGGCAAGGCCGAGCTGCTGTCCGAGGCCATCGACGCCGCCACCTCCGGCGAGTTCGACGACCTCTTCACCGACCACCGCTTCTCCGGCCGCATGGAGGACATCCTCCGCATCGCCGGCAGCCACCTGATCGACCGGTGCCCGCCGGAGGAGCGCCGGCAGGCCCACGGGCCCGGCCTCCTCCTGGAGTCGTTCACCGCGGCCCGCCACGAGGACGACGTGGCCGCCCTCCTCCGGGCCCGCATGGGCGATCGCCACGAGCGGCTGGCCCGGATCGTCGACGCGGCCAAGGCCGAGGGCGGCATCGACGCCCAGGTCGACACCACGGCCCTGGTCACCTTCTGCCACGCCCTGGGCCTCGGCTTCCTGCTCCTCGAGGTGGTCGACCTGCCGATGCCCGATCGACCGGCGTGGGAGGAGCTCATCGGCCGCCTCCTGGCCGCCACCGGTGCCGCCGACGAGACGAGCGGTCCGCCGTCGTCCCCCGGTCCCACCGGGCGCCGCGGCCCCGAGGCCGGCTGACCGACCGGCCGCCGTTGACCGACCGGCGGCTCGCCCGCTGCCCGGCCGGCGGCGCCGGTGTGCGAACGTGGGGCGATGCCCTCGACGCCGACCCCGGACGCGCCCTGGTGGCAGCGCCGCTCGCCGTCGCTGCTCGTCTTCGTGGGGCTGCTGGCCGTGCTGGCCCTGTCCGCCATCGTCCTCGCCGGCCAGGTGGCCGAGGTGCTGCCCGAGGTCCCGAAGGACCGGCTGGGCGTCGACAGCTGGACCGATCCCATCGGCGTGGAGCGGAACTCGGGCCTCCAGATCGGTCGCATCCCCGACTGCGCGGCCGGCTCGGTCACCCGCATCGCCCTGTGGGACGAGGACAGCGAGCCCTACTGGGAGGTCGCCGGTCCGCCGACCCCCATGACCGCGTTCTACGTGGGCGTGCTGCCCGGCGGGTTCACCGAGGTCGAGCCGTACCGCGAGCCGCCCGCCGGCGCCCTGGTGCGCCTGGTGGTGTTCCGGCGGGTGGGCGGCCCGGCCGGCATCCGCTACCAGGCCTCGCAGCTCCGCACCGGCTACGTGATGGCGGGCCGACCCCTCGTCAGCTACACCGTCGAGGGGTTCCAGGCCGAGCCGGTGTGTGGTGGGGCGCCTGCCGACGAGGACGACGAGGACGGGACCACCGACCTGTCCGGCACCACGACGGCCGACGATCCCGGCACGGCCACCAGCGAACCGGGCACCGAGCCGGGTTGAGCCGGGCTGAGCCGGGTTGCACCGAGCCGGGCCGGGCCGGCCCGGTGCACGCCCTCAGCTGAGCTGGGTGCGGCCCCGGTCCACCACGTCCTGGCGGCGCCGCTCGATCTCGTCGGCGTCCATGCCGTTGCCCTGCCACGCTGCCGCGGCGTCGGACTCGACGAGCCACGCGTCGCCGGCGCTCACCAACGAGCCGGCGGCGTAGGTGGCGTAGAGCTGGCGGACCGCGCGCTGGTCGCTCGAGGCGATGTCGGCGGCCAGGCCCCGCGTGAAGCTCAGGAGGTCGTCGTGGGGGACCACGTGGTTCACCAGACCCCAGTCGAGCGCGGTCTGGGCGTCGCAGAAGTTGCCCGTGCCGCTCATCTCGCGGGCTCGGCGGACGCCGATGGCCTGGGGAAGCAGCACGCTGAGCCCCCACCACGGCTGGATGCCCACCCGGGCGTGGGTGTCGGCGAAGCGGGCGCGGTCCGAGGCCACGAGGAAGTCGCACGCCAGGGCCAGTTCGAACCCGCCGGTGATGGCGGCGCCGTTGATGGCGCCGATGACCGGCTTGGGGCCGGGCGGCAGCGGGCCGCGCCGAGCCACCGGGGTGCCCCGATCGGGCTCCGGCATGGACGAGCTCGTGCCGGCACCGAGCTCCTTCAGGTCGAGCCCGGCGCAGAACGCCGGGTCGGCGCCGGTGAGGATGAGCACGTCGACGGCGTCGTCGGCCTGGGCGTCGGCCACCGCGGTCCGGAGGGCGCGCAGCACCTCGCTGGAGAGGGCGTTGCGGGCGCTCGGGCGGTTGAGCGTGATGGTGGCGATGCGGTCGCGCACCTCGTGGAGGACGACATCGGACATGGGGAGCTCCCTGGGGTCGGCGGTCAGCGGTGAGCGGGCAACGTCGCCGGCCGGCCCGCGGGTCGGCCGGGTGGGTCAGTCGGACGGGTCCTCGGGCGGGAGGAACTCGAAGGTGAGGTCGCCGAGGCGGACGAGGGTGGAGGCGATCCAGCCGCCCATCGAGCTGAAGTGCTGGTCGAGCTTCGAGCCGTCGGCGAGCACCTCCTCCTCGAGCTCGTAGGTGCCCTCGTAGGACACCTCGATCGCCCACTCGACGTCGTCGAGGTCGTCGCCGTGGATGATCTCGACGGTGGGGCCCGACCGGGTGAGCCGCTCGTGTCCGATGAGGCTCGACTCCCGGGGCAGCACGGCCAGCACCCGCTGCGGGTCGGGCTGCGACTTCAGGCGCTGGATCCGCAGCACGATCTCGATCTCGATGCGCGGCGGCTCGTCGAGCGGCTCGCCGATGTACCAGGAGCGGTAGGCGGTCTGGGCCCACGTGGGCCAGTCCATGGTGATGTCGGCGCGAGCCCGGGGCGGGGAGCCCTCGCCGGGCAGGGCGTACGACGTCTCCCACGTGAGGTCGCCGAGCAGCACGTCGGCCTGGAAGCGCTCCTCGAAGGCCTGGCGCTCGAGCATCGCCCCCTCCACGGTGTCGCGCAGGGCGCCGATGGCGTCGGTGAACACGTGGTCGAGCATGTGCTGCGGACCCTATCGGCCGGCGTGGCGATCCATGGCGGCCAGCGCGACCGACAGGCCCAGCGCCTGGTGGCGGAAGGTGGCGATCCGCCGCCCGTCCTGCACCGCCACCTTCACCGAACCGAGGCCCTCGCCGAGGAGGTCCGCGGTGCGGTCGAGGTCGTCGACGTCCACCGCCAGGCCGAACCAGGCGGCGGGCGCCTCGGTGGCCGGTCGGCCGGTGCCGGTGTCGCCGCTCACCACCTCGAGCAGCGTGGGGCCGAGCCGGAAGAACGCCTGGCGCATGGGGGACCCGTACGAGGTGGTCTCCCGGATCCGCCGACAGGCCAGGCCCACCTCGCCCAGCGCGGCGACGGTGCGGTCGAGGTCGGGGGTGGAGACCACGACGTGGTCCAGCCCGGTGACGCCGTTGGGGTGGGCCGGCGGGTCCACCACGGTCTGGCCGCCCTCGGCCTCGACCCCGTCGCGGGCGCCGGCGAAGCGGGTGGGGAGGCCATCGAGGTCGCCATCGCCCTCGGGCGCGTCGAGGCCGGCCAGGCACCAGCCGGTGATGCCGGTGCCGGAGCTGCGGGCATCGCGGCCGACGAGGCGGATGGCGGTCTCCCCGACGTGGGTCACCTCACCCTCGACGGCGAACCCCGCGGCGGCCCACGTCGCCGGAGGGTCGGACACCGTCAGCTCCACCAGGCGGGCCGTCCGGCCCCGGTCTCGGTCGGTGGTGGCGTCGCCCTCGGTCATGGCGGCG
>JBBRFU010000118.1:0-11589 GCA_038241315.1 Acidimicrobiales bacterium
CCAGGGCGACGCTCCCCCGCGGGCTGCTGCCCAGGACGATGTCGTCGTCGTCGCGGGTGGCCGCCACCAGCCGCACGATGTAGTCCTGCACGGCGGGCGCCACGTGCACCTCGGCCGCCTCCTCGATGAGCGCCGCCACCTGGACGGTGTCGAGGATGGGGCGAAGCTTGGTGAGGGTGGTGGACGCCTGGGCGCCGGCCACGATGTCGATCTCGGTGCGGTGGTCGGGGTAGCCGACGCGGATCTTCATGAGGAAGCGGTCGAGCTGGGCCTCGGGCAGCCGGTAGGTGCCGTCCATCTCCACCGGGTTCTGGGTGGCGACCACGAGGAACGGGCGCGGCACCGGACGGGGCACGCCGTCCACCGACACCTGGCGCTCCTCCATGACCTCCAGCAGCGCCGACTGGGTCTTCGGTGAGGCCCGGTTGATCTCGTCGGCGATGACCACGTTGGCGAAGATCGACCCCTCGTGGAACTCGAAGGCGTCGGTCTTCTGGTTGAAGATGGTGACGCCCGTGACGTCGGACGGCAGCAGGTCGGGGGTGAACTGGATGCGGGACCAGGAGCCGTCGACGGTGGCCGCCAGCGCCCGCGCCGCGGTGGTCTTGCCCACGCCGGGCACGTCCTCGATGAGCACGTGGCCTTCGGAAAGCAGGCAGATCACCAGCTGCTCCACCACCTCCTGCTTGCCGCGCACCGCGCTGCCGATGGCGTCGACGAGCGCGCCCAGCTGTTCACTTCGGGTCATGCGGGAGGTTCCTCAGGTGGTGTCGTGGGCGCGCCGCCGGTGCGCCCCTCGTTGGCGGTGGCCCGTCGGCCGGGGGATCAGCAGCCCGGGGCGTTCCGGGCGACCCGCCCGGAGTGCACCCAGCCGTGACCCTGCACGTGGAAGCGGAACTCCACGAAGAAGGTGTAGTTGGGGTAGTGGCGGCGGCCGTTGGTGTGGATCCGGTCGCCGTCGAGAGCCGTCGGCGGCGTGCCGAAGCCCTCGTTGCCCTGGGTGGGCGACGGCTGGTTGTTGCCGTAGGCGTAGGCCCAGGTCGACTCGACGGCGGTGATGTAGTTCCGGCCGCCCTCGCCACCGCCGTCGATCCCGATCTGCCAGTAGCCGTTCTCGTGGACCCGGTCGCTCGGGATGTCGGGGTTGGTCTGGCACGGGCCCCACACCGGATCGGGGGCGCCGGTGAAGCGGGGCACCGGGTTGGCCTGCTGGCGCTGCTCCTGGAAGCAGGCTGCACCCTCGACGCAGGCCTGGAAGGTGACCTGGCCGTTCTGGCCCCACGGGATCGACGCGTCGAACGTGCGGGGCCCGTCGCCGGGCTGGGTGCCCTGGGCGGCGCCGGCGGCCTGGATGGTGCCGACGCGGCCCCGCCAGTTGGCCTGCACGGTGAAGCGCCACTGCTGCGCCCCGATCCGCTCACGGCTCAGCGTGATGCCCGACGGGCCGGTGTAGGGCACGACCTGGGCCGACGGCGGGCTGGGCTCGCCCTGGGCCTGGGTGACCGCGGCCACGGTGAAGGCGTAGGTGCGGCCCCAGCGGAGCATGTTCGGGGCGTCGACCTCGCCGCCGGGCACGACCACCTGGGTCTGGTCGGCACCGAGCGGCTGGCTCCAGGAGTGCTCACCGTTGTTGGAGACGGCGGTGAGCACGTAGCCCGTGGCCGGCTGGCCACGGAGGTCGGGCGGCGTCCACGACACGACGGTGGAGCCGTCGGCAGGCTGGAGGGCGACCGACGGGGCGGCCGGCGCGGCGGGGGTGGTGGCGCTGGGCCGGCCCTCGACGCTGGCCGGGTCGCCCGCTCCGGCGCGGTTCTCGGCGGTGACGGTGACGGTGTACGTGCAACCGTTCTGGAGGCCGGAGAGGCTGGCGCTGGTGGCGTCGGCCGCGACCGGCTGGTCCCCGTTGCTGCCGCAGCTCGCCGCCGCGGGCGCCCAGGTGACGAGCTGGCCCTGGATGGGTGCGCCACCGGTCTCGGTGGGCGGCGCCCAGACGAGGTTGATGGCCTGATCGGCGGGCGTGGCCGCGAGGCCGGTGACGGCGCCGGGCGGATCGGGGTTGCGGACGGTGGGCGGCGGCGTGGTCGGCGCCGGCGCGGTGGTCGTGGTGGTGGTGGCCGGCGTGGACACCGGCGTGGTGGTGGGCGGGGTCGTGATCGGCGTGGTGGTGGGAGGCGTCACCGGGGTGGTGGTGGCGGGCGGCACCGTGGTGGTGGTGGCGCCGGGCTGGTTGCCGCCCTCGTTGGGCGGTGGCGGGGCCGGCTCCTCCTCCTCCTTTTCCTTCTCGTCCTCCTCGTCGGGCTCGAAGGCGGGCTTCGGCGGCTCGAAGGGCACGTCCTCGGCGCCCTTCTCCACCTCGGTCACGGTGCCGTCGGCGTCGATGCGCAGCGCGGTCAGGTCATCGGGGTCGTTCGCCCAGAGCCGGCCGTCGTCGAGCAGGAGGGAGAAGCCACCCTTGCCGGGCACCGAGAGGGTCCGCAGGTAGCGGCCCTCGCGGTCGAGCACCTCGAGCACGCCCTCGTCGGGCACCGGCACGTAGATGCGGTCGCCGAGCGAGACCGCGGGCTCCGGGAGCTCGTAGTCGGCGTCGGGCACCTCGAGGGGCACGGGCTCGTACACCGGGCCACCGCCGCCGGGCTGGGCGGGCGGCGGCACCACGGCGGGCCGGCCGTCGTCGTCGGACACGGTGATCGGCACGTAGGGGCCCGAGCTGGCCGGGGGCGTCACCCGGTCGTCGGGGTCCTCCGAGAGCACCTTCGGGACCTCGACCTGGATGGAGCCGATGTCGGCGCCGTCGGCGTCGAGGCGCCACTGCTTGCCGGTCTTGGCGTCGGTGACCACGATGCCGCCGTCGACCAGGGTGATCTCCAGGCGGGCGCCGGCCGGGGCCAGCTGGCGCCGGACCGACTCCTCGAGGCCCTCGGTGCCGCTCGGGTCGATGCGGATGATCTCGCCGGTGGCGTTGCGGACCAGCCAGAGGCGGCCGGCGTCGTCGGCCACCGCTTCGCCGAGGTCCTCACCGGCGGGCACCGGCTGACCGATCTGCTCCAGGTCGACGGGATCGACGCGCTGGATGGTGCCGCCGACGCGGTCGACGAAGTAGGCGACGCGGTCGCCCAGCACGACGTCGAAGTCGTCCTTGGTGCCGAAGTCCTTGCGGGCGGCCACCTTGAACCCGTTGACGTCGAGGCTGGCCACCTCGCTCGTCTCGGGGTCGACCACCAGCACGGCGTTGTCGCGCTGCACGATCTCGAGGTTCTTGCCCTTGGAGCCCGGGAGGGCGATCTTGAGCTCGACCTTGCCCGAGGAGCCGTTGACCCGGACGACCTCGCCGTCGTCGCGGTTGAAGATCCACGTGACGCCGTCACGCAGCTTGGTCTCGCCGAACTTGAAGCCGGTGCCGGCCACCATGGCGACCGAGCTGACGGCGAGGACGACGGCCGTTCCTGCGGACAGGAAGCCGCGGCTACCTGGCCGTCGACGCAGAGCTGGGCGCATGGAGGGGAAGCGCTCCTGAGATCAGAGGGGGAAGGGGGGCAAGACGATGGGTGACGACTCCGTCACGCACCGCCCCATAGTGCCCGATCGACGGCCCCCCGAAACAGCGGGCCCCCGGGCCGTGCCCCGCCCCACCGCTCAGCCGGCGCCCCCACGCCCGACCGGCGACGAGGGCCGGGGCTCAGACCAGGTCGACGAGACGCCCGCGGAGCCGACGAGCGGCGTCCCTCGCCTGCTCGACGGGTGAGGCGTCGGGGTCGGCTTCGTCGTCGTCCTCGTCCGCGTCCTCGTCGTCGTCGTCGGCATCCGGGTCGACCTCGTCCTCGTCGGCGGCGTCAGCCGCGCCGTAGGCATCGGGATCTGCCCCGGCGGTGTCATCGGCGAGCGCGTCGGCGCCACTGTCCCCCTCGGTGTCGTCGTCCACGACCTCGCCGGCCCCGTCCGCGTCGGCGTCCGCGTCGACCACGGCGGCCTCGTCGGCGTCGGTCTCGTCGGGGTCTTCCTCGTCAGGGGTCGAGGTGTCGGCGGGGTCGAGGGCGGCCGGGGGGGCGTCGGCGTGGTCGGCCACCCGGGCGGCGAGGGCGGCGGCCTCCGCCACCAGCTCGTCCCACTCGGTGGTTGCGAAGCCGTAGGGGACGGCGAGGCCGTCGAGCCCGGCCGCGGCGCGGGTGTAGGTGGTCGCCAGCTTGCGGTCGTGGGGGTCCTTGACCAGGCGGTCGACCGAGACGTAGAGCGCCGACAGGGCCTCGTGCGCCTCCAGCCCGTCGCCGTCGTCGGCGGCGTCGGCGGCGTCCAGCACCTCGTCGAGCAGCTCGAGCACCCGCTCCTCGTCGGTCTCGGCCACCACGAGGGCGCCCTCGTCGTCCCACGCGTGCGGGACGGCGTCGGCGATGAGGCGGGCGTCGAGGGCGGCCTGGTCGTCGGCGTCGAGGCCTTCGATCTCCAGGGCCACCCGCGGCGTCCGGTCGTCGAGCTCGGCCACCTCGCCGCCCTCCAGGGTGGCGATCAGGTCGTCGACGACCTCCTCGTCGGCGGCCGCCACCACCAGGGCGCCGGCCTCCCAGACCCGCCCGATGCCGGCCCGGGCGAGCATGCCCTCGAGCGTGACCTTGAGCTGGTTGCCCCAGCCCTCGAGCTCGTAGCCGATCTGGTCACCGGAGCCGACCGGCGAGCTGGAGGACGCCACCGCCTCGTCGCCGTCGTCGGTGGGGCGCACCTCGTCGACCAGCACCACGTCGCAGTCGATGCACCGACGAACCGTCGCCACGTACTGGGCCCCACATCCGGGGCAGGTCCGAGTCGCCATCCCCGCAGCTTCCCACGAACCGTCCCGATCCCCGGGCACCCGGCCCCGGAACCGGGCCGAGATCTGGGTTCAGGCGGGGGTGGGGACGATCGTGACGGGGCAGCCGAGCACGTCGGCGAGGAGCTCGGACCGCTCGGCGGCGGCGTAGCGCTCCAGGGAGATGTCGGCGTCGTCGCGCACTGGTCGGACGCGGATCTGGACCCCGCCTTCCACCTCGGCCACCGACACGCCGACGACCGAGCGGGCGTGCGACCGGTCGAGGCCGATGGCCACCCGGAGGACGGCGGCGGCGACCCGCACGACCTCCTGGTCGTCGGGGTCGAGCGCCGCCCACTCCGGGTGCGACGCCTTCGGCGCGCTCCGCCGGTGGTACCGGGCGATCTGGGCCACCACCTCGATCTCGCCATCGGTGAAGCCCACCAGGCGGTCCGAGTTCCGGATGAGGTAGTAGGCGTGCTTGTGGTGCTTGCTGTGGGAGATCACCAGGCCCACGTTGGCGAGCAGGGCACCGGCCTCGAGGAGTGCCCGGGCCTCCGCGCCCAGGCCGTGGCGGGCGGCGGTGGCGTCGAAGAGCTCCAGGGCGAGGTGGGCCACGTGCTCGGAGTGGCCGGGGTCCTCGTCGCACGCCGTCATCAGGTCGACCACGCTGCGCCGGGCCACGTCGCGCAGGTGGAGCAGCGAGCCGCCCCGGCGCCGGGCGATGGTGTCGAGGAAGACCCCCTCCCGGAGGGCGTACTCGCTGAGCAGCAGCTCCTTGATGCCGAACCGCTTCACCACGCCCTCGAGCACCAGGGCGCCGGCCAGGAGGATGTCGGCGCGCTTGGCGTCGAGGTCGGGGAGGTCGGTGGGGGTGCCGGCCTGGCGCGCGGCCACCGCGGCCTCGACCACGGCGCCGACCTGCTTGCGGGTGAGCGTGGCGCCGTTGAGCGTCCGCAGCGCCTCGCCCCCGGCGAGCCCGCGGGCGATGCGGAGGACCTGCTCGATGGTGCCCGACGAGCCGATCGCCACCTCGAAGCCGTGCTCGCGCACGGCCCGGTCGAACGACGACAGCACCTCCTGGATGTGGCGGCGACAGGAGTCGACCGCCGAGGGGTGGAGCTTCTCGCCGGCGAAGAAGCGGTTCGTCAGGCGGACGGCGCCGAGCTTCACGCTGGTGGAGGCCAGCACCTCCCCCTGCTCCCCCAGGAGCAGCTCGGTCGAGCCGCCACCGATGTCGCAGAGCAGCAGGCGCCGGTCGTAGACCTCGAGCCCCTGCAGCACCCCCAGGTGGATGAGGCGGGCCTCCTCCACGCCGGAGACCACCTCGATGTCGACCCCGGCTTCCTCCTGGGCCCGGTGGAGGAGCACCTCGCGGTTGTCGGCCTCGCGCACCGCGCTCGTGGCGACGGCACGCATGGGGGCGCCGTGGCTGTCGGCGATCCGGCGGAAGCGGTCGAGGGCGGCCACGGCGCGGTCCATGGCGTCGGCGCCGAGCTCCTTCATGTCGGCCGACCCGGCGCCGAGGCGCACCATCTCCTTCTCGCGGGTCAGGACCTCGAAGCGATCGCCCTCGGTGGTGCGGGCCACCACCAGGTGCAGCGAGTTGGTCCCGACGTCGACGGCTGCGAGGGTCTCCGGCACCGATCCGTTCTAGTCGCCGTCGTCCCGCCGCCGGGCCCGGCCACCACCGGCCCGGCCGCCGGCCACCCCATCGGGTGATCGTCGGCGGCGGGGTGGATCGATGCCAGGAACTACCCTCCAGGCCATGACGGACAAGCAGGTCCCCACCCGAAACCTGGCCATGGAGCTGGTGCGCGTCACCGAGGCCGCGGCCCTGGCGGCGGCCCGCTGGGTGGGCCGGGGGGACAAGGAGGGCGCCGACGGCGCGGCGGTCGACGCCATGCGCGTGGTGCTCGGCACGGTGCCCATGGACGGCGTGGTGATCATCGGCGAGGGCGAGAAGGACGAGGCGCCCATGCTCTACAACGGCGAGCGCATCGGCGACGGCACCCCGCCGCAGGCCGACATCGCCGTGGACCCGGTCGACGGCACCACCCTCACCGCCCTCGGGCGGGGCAACGCGGTGGCCGTCATCGCCGTCTCGGAGCGCGGCACCATGTTCGACCCGGGGCCCTGCGTCTACATGGAGAAGATCGCCGTCGGCCCCCGCGCCGCCCACGCCATCGACATCACCGCCACGCCCACCGAGAACGTCCGGGCGGTGGCCAAGGCCCTCGGCAAGCAGGTCCACGAGGTCACCGCGGTGGTCCTCGACCGCCCGCGCCACGAGGAGCTCATCGGGGAGATCCGCCAGGCCGGGGCCCGCCTGCGCCTGATCCCCGACGGCGACGTGGCCGGCGGCATCTCCACCGCCTGGCCCGACTCCGGCGCCGACATCCTCCTCGGCATCGGTGGCACGCCCGAGGGCGTCATCACCGCAGCCGCCCTCAAGAGCATGGGCGGCGTCATCCAGGGCCGCCTCTGGGCCCGCGACGACGAGGAGCGGGCTGCCGCCGAGGCGGCCGGCTACGACCTCAGCGAGGTGCTCGACACCAACCGCCTGGTGGCCGGCGACAACTGCTTCTTCGCCGCCACCGGCATCACCGACGGCGAGCTCCTCCGCGGCGTCCACTACAGCGACCTCGGCGCCACCACCCAGTCCCTGGTGATGCGCTCCAAGTCCGGCACCGTCCGCCTCATCAACGCCACCCACCGCCTCCAGAAGCTCAAGGAGTTCTCCACCATCGACTTCGGTTGACCCAGGTGGTGGGTCGCCCACAGCGAACCAACGCCCAGCGGTGGTGGGCTCCGGACCAACGAGCGACCGGTCCGCCGTCACGTCCCGACCGGAGTGCGTAGCATGCCGTGAAACAGGCTGAGCACACACGGCGGGAGCCAGCGATGCGGGTAGCAGGACACGGGACGGTTCGGGCGTCGAGGGGGTGGCGACTCCTCGGGCTGCTGCTGGGGCTGGCGGCGCTGGCTGCGTCGTCGATCGTCTGGGGCCGACCGGCGGGCGCCGGATCGCCCGAGGACGGCGTGGTGACCATGAGCGGCCCGGCGGTCGTGACGGTGGGCCAGACCTTCACCGTGGATGCCAGGTGGGTGCATCCGGGCGGTGACCGGCTGCTGATGGTCGATCACCTCAGCACCACCCACCCCCGCGAGTTGGCCCTCCGCAGCACCTGCCTCGTCCACACCCAGGCGAACGGGACCAGCTCGCCGTGCGTCCCCTACGTCGGCGGGGCCGTGGGGGTCTACGCGGGCGGCACGACCACCTTCCGCTACACCTTCGAGGCCCTGGGCCCGCTGACCGACGGGGTGATCTCGATGAACGCCAGCTCCCCCATCTCGAGCATCAGCAGCGACCAGCTCCGCATCCACGCGGTCGACCCGGCCAGCCGCGTCGATCTCTTCCCGGCCTTCCGGTTCCCGCAGCCCACCCGGGTGGGCCAGCCGTTCGCCATCACCGGCTCGGTGGTGAACGGCGGTTCGGAGGCGGTCTCCGAGGTGACCGCCACGATCACGATGGCCGACGGGCTCCGACCCGATGCCGCCACGGTGACCTCCTCCGAGGGCGCGTGTGAGATCGCCGGCCAGGTCGTCACCTGCTCGCTCGGCACGGTGCCGGCTCGCGGAACGGTCGACCTCCAGGTCCGGGCGACGCCCTTGCGGTCCGGCGCCGGCACCACCCGCGTGGTGGTGAGCTCCGACCGCACCGAGGACGCTCCCGACCCGCACCCGAACCTCCAGGAGCTCGTCATCTTCCCCGGGCAGGTGTACACGGACACGTCGATCGCCTGGCGCTCCTTCACCGGCCACGTCACCATTGGTTCGACGTACCGGTTCGCCGCCAGCGCCTACAACCGGGGTCCGGCACCGGCCGCCCTCGAGGTCGCCATCACGGTGCCCGACCACCTGGCGATCGAATCGGCCTCCTACGTCGGTGACCCGGTGCTCGGGAGCGGGTCGTGCACCGTGACCGGCCAGCAGGTGCGCTGCGCCTCGCCGACGCCGGCCCCGGTGGGGGTTCGCCTCGACGCCATCATCTACTTCGAGGCCACGCGCGTGGCGGCGGGCCAACTGGTGGCGACCGTCTCGTCGGACCTCCCCGAGCCGTCGCCCGACCTGTGGCCCAGCACCGTCACCTCCACCGTCACCAGCTACCTCACCAAGGCCACCGCGGTCGGCACGGTCTTCGATCGCGGCGTGCCGGCTGCCGGTGCCACGCTGCTGGCCTACGAGGAGGACGACACCTGGCTGCCCACGGCCTCGCTGGTGACCGGGCCCGACGGCCGGTACGTCATCACGGGCCTGCCCAACGGCTTCTACAAGCTCTTCGTCTCGCCCCCGCCCGGGTCACCGTCGCTGGGCCACTGGCTGGGGGGAACCACGCGCCGGACGGCCACCACCGTGTTCGCCACCGAACTGGCGAGCACGATCGAGCTGGCCCCGATCGACCTGCAGCCGGGCGGTTCGATCTCCGGGCGCATCGCCGGACCGGACGGGGCCGCGGTCGCAGGGGCCGAGGTGACGGCGTGGCACCCGGACCACGCCTGGCTCGCGAGCGCACGCGCCACGAGCGGCCCTGACGGCACCTATCGCCTCTCCGGACTGGTCGGCGACGACTACCACATCCGGTTCCGGCCGCCACCGGGCAGCGGGCTCCTGACCGAGTGGCACGCCGATCAGCGCGACCGGGTGCTCGCCCGCACCGTGGCCGTCGCCGATGGCGTCGAGCTCCGTGGCCTCGACGCACGGTTGGAGGAGGGAGGCAGCTTCACCGGCCGGATCACGGGTCCCGACGGCGCGGCCGTGGCCGACGTGCGGGTGGTGGCCTTCGCCACCAGGGACCGGTGGGTCGGCACGGCCGAGGTCCGCAGCGGGCCCGACGGCCGCTACGCCCTGGGTGCGCTGCCTCCCGGCACCTACCAGCTCCGGTTCGTGCCGCCCGCCGCATCGGGCCTCGCCATCGAGTGGCACGACGGCACCACCGACCGACGGCTGGCCGTCGCCCACGAGGTCCTGCTGGGCTCGGCGTCCGACGGGATCGACGCCACGTTGCTCGCCGTCGACGCGGACTGACGTCGGCCTCGGTCCGGCCCCAGGCCACGAGCGACCCCGGGCGCGCCGATGGCCGCTCGAGGCGGCCATCGGGGGTTGCTGCGCTGGACACCGGCGAGCCGATCGCCGCCGGGTGCCGGGCGCCGAGGAGGCGCCCGTCGAGTGGGGTCAGTCGGCGGAGATGCCGGCCAGGGCGAGGCGGAGCTCGGCCCGGCGGAGGGCGTCGCCCGCCTCCACGTCGTTGGGCTGCTGGGCCAGGGTGTCCCGGGCCGCCTGGCGGGCCTTGGTGGCCCGGTCGACGTCGATGGCGTCGGCGGCCTCGGACACGTCGGTGAGCAGCGAGACCTCGTTGCCCGAGACCTCGACGAACCCACCGTGGACGGCGAACTCGACATCGGTGCCGTCCTGGGGGCGCACGATGACCTTGCCGATCTCCAGGGCCCCCACGAACGGCGAGTGGCCGGTGAGGAAGCTGATGTCGCCGCCGTCGACGGTGCGGGCGGTGACCATCTCGGCGTCACCGGTCCACAGGATCCGTTCGGGGGAGACGAGCTGCACCTTGAGCGTCATGGGGTGAGCCTCACTCCGCCGCGGACTTGCGCAGCTCGGCGGCCTTGGCCTTGGCGCTCTCGGCGCCACCCACGTTGAGGAACGCCTGCTCGGGCAGGTCGTCGAGGTCGCCGCGCACGAGGGCCTCGAACGAGTCGACCGTCTCCTCGACCGGGGTGGTGATGCCTTCGAGGCCGGTGAAGGTCTGGGCCACGTACATCGGCTGGGACAGGAACCGCTGGACCTTGCGGGCCCGGGACACGGTGACCTTGTCCTCCTCCGACAGCTCGTCGAGGCCGAGGATGGCGATGATGTCCTGGAGCTCCTTGTAGCGCTGCAGGATCTGCTGCACCTGGCGGGCCACGTTGTAGTGGCGGTCGCCGACGACCTCGGGGGCGAGGATGGTGGAGCTCGACGCCAGCGGGTCCACGGCCGGGTAGATGCCGAGGGCCGCGATGTCACGGCTCAGCTCGGTGGTGCCGTCGAAGTGGGTGAACGAGGTGAACGGCGCCGGGTCGGTGTAGTCGTCGGCGGGCACGTACACGGCCTGCAGCGAGGTGATCGACCGGCCCCGGGTGGAGGTGATGCGCTCCTGCAGCACGCCCATCTCGTCGGCGAGGGTGGGCTGGTAGCCCACGGCCGACGGCATGCGGCCGAGGAGGGTGGACACCTCGGAGCCGGCCTGGGTGAAGCGGAAGATGTTGTCGACGAAGAGGAGCACGTCCTGCTGCTGCACGTCACGGAAGTACTCGGCCATGGTGAGGGCCGACAGGGCGACGCGGAGGCGCACGCCCGGGGGCTCGTCCATCTGGCCGAAGCAGAGGGCGGCCTTGTCGAGCACGCCCGACTCGCCCATCTCCAAGAAGAGGTCGGTGCCCTCACGGGTGCGCTCGCCCACGCCGGCGAACACGGACACGCCACCGTGGTTCTGGGCCACGCGACGGATCATCTCGGTGATGAGCACGGTCTTGCCCACGCCGGCTCCACCGAACAGGCCGATCTTGCCACCCTGCTTGTAGGGGGTGAGCAGGTCGATGACCTTGATGCCGGTCTCGAACAGGACCGAGGACGGCTCCTGGGCGTCGAAGGTGGGGGCCGGGCGGTGGATCTCCCACCGGTCGGCGACCTCGCCGAGCTCCTCGGAGGTGATGTCGAGCGGCTCGCCGATCACGTTGAACACGTGGCCGAGGGTCTTG
>JBBRFU010000119.1:0-11364 GCA_038241315.1 Acidimicrobiales bacterium
CGGCGGGTCCGCCGCGCTCGGCTGAGTTCGGGCCGTGACCGGCGTCGGTGGCGGGTTCCGACCGATGGGCGGGCGTGCTCTCGTCACCTCTCGACGCGGCCTCGGGCGCCAACGCTCCGGGAGGGGCGCTAGACGAGGGGCCAGGGGAAGCGGCGGCCCGTCGGGTCGGTGGGGAGCCGGCCATCGGCCAGCAGCGCTCGCGCCCGGGCCCGGACGGCGTCGCGCTCGAAGGGGTCGAGGAAGGCCGCCACCTCGGGGGCCAGCTCGGCGCACGCGAACCGGTCGAGGTCGTCGGCCAGGTCGGCGGGGAGGGGCTCGCCGGCGAAGTCCCAGATGACGGTGCGGAGCTTGAACTCGGCGTGCAGGCACAGGCCGTTGTCGATCCCCCACAGGTGGCGCTCGGCGTCGACCAGCACGTGGCCGCCCTTGCGGTCGGTGCTGTTGGCCACCAGATCGAAGGCCGCCATCCGCCGCAGCTGGGCGTGGGTGGCGTCGTCCTCGAGCAGCGTGAAGTAGTGCTGCTCGAAGTCGGCCTCGATGAACCACTGCAGCGACCCCGGCCCGAAGGGCCCGTCCTTCACCACCGTGGGGGGCACGACGTCCCACCCGATGGCACGGGCCAGGTCGTAGGCCGCCACCTCGCGGCGGAACAGCCCGTCGGGGAAGTCCCACAACGGGCGCTCGCCGCGGTGGGGCTTGTAGATGGCCCGCCCGAGGGGGCCCGGCGCATCGGGGGAGGGGACGGTGTCGGCGGCGGCTGCGGTGGGCGCCGAGGTGGCCCCCTGGGCGTCGCCGGCGGGCCCGGTGGCCCCGTCGGCGCCCGTCGGGCCCCCGACGCCGGCGGCCGGGTCGTCGGCCTCGTCCCCGGGGCCCTCGTGGTCGTCGTCGTCCCAGTCGTCGTCCCACTCGTCGGCGGGTGGCGCACCGTCGTCGACGACCTCGGTCAGGCCGGCATCGGGCCGTGAGCCCGCGGGCCAGAGCTCGCACAGGAAGGTGGCGTTCGAGCTCCACGGCATCCGGCCCAGGACCACCAGGTCGGCTCCTCGGAGCAGCGCCTCGTGGTCCCGTCGGCGCCAGGTGTCAGTTGAGTCGGGGGCAGGCATGGCCCTCGGGATCGATCGGCTGCTCGCAGAGGCGGCAGGTGGGGCGGCTCCCGGCCACCAGGGTGGCCACCTGGCTGGCGTAGGCCCGCACCTGCTCCCGGGTGAGGTGGACGCGCAGGCGGGACGGATCCCGGTCGATCGGGGTGTCGTCGTCCTCGTCGAGGAGGAGCTCCTCGAGCAGCACCACGAGCCGCGACTCGCCGCGGTCCACGCCGATGCTGATGGAGCCCACCGTCCACGCCAGGTCCGACGGCGGCAGGGCCTCGGCCGGGGGCACGTCGGCCGGCTCCTCGCCGGGCAGGTCGTCGAGCAGGCCCACCAGGTGCTCGGCGAGGGCGAGGGCCTGCTGCTTCTCGCACTTCACCGCCACCTCGGCGCCGTCGGCGAAGGCCTGGAAGTAGAAGACGCGCCGCCCGGGCTCGCCGAGCGTGCCCACCGTGAACCGGCCCGGGTGGTCGAACTCCCAGTCGGCGCTCACGACGGCACCAGCCGGGCCAGGTCGTCGCCCGTGGAGTTCACGGCCAGCACCACCGGACCGGTGGGCGTCTGGAGGATGGCCGTGACCGAGCAGGGGGAGACGACGATCCGTTGGAAGAGGTCGAGGTGGGTGCCGAGGGCGTTGGCCACCGCCGCCTTGATGGGATCGGCGTGGGAGACCAGCACGATGGTGTGACCGCGGTGGGCGGCCCCGAGGCGGTGCAGGGCCGACACCATGCGCTCCTGCATCTCGGGGAACGACTCGCCCCCCGGGAAGCGGAACCCGCTCGGGTACCGCTGCACCGTCTGCCACTCGGGGAGCTTGTTGAGCTCGCTGAGCTTGCGGCCGGTCCACTCGCCGAACTCGCACTCGAGCAGGCCCTTGTCGATCCGGACCCGGTGGCCCACCGCCGCGGCGATCGGCGCGGCGGTCTCCCTCGTGCGTTCGAGCGGCGAGGCGTACACGGCGTCGACGCCGGTGAGCGCCCCGATGCGCGCCGCCACCGCCTCGGCCTGGGCCACGCCGGCCTCCGCCAGGTGCAGGCCCTTGGCCCGGCCGGGGAGCGTGGACCCGGTGGTGGGCGTCTGGCCGTGGCGGACCAGGAGGACCAGCGTGTGCTGTGGTGGGGCCTTGGTGGCCTTGGTGGCCTTCGCAGCCTTGGTGGCCTTCCGGGCCGACCTCGGGGCCTGCTTCGCGGGGGTGGGACGGGAGGTGGCAGCCATGAGCCGGGTCAATCTAGCGATGCCGGCTCCGGTACCGTCGCCGCCTGTGGACTCCCTGGGTGCGGTGCACGACGACGTGGTGGCCTGCCGGGCGTGCCCGCGCCTGGTGGCGTGGCGCGAGCAGGTGGGGGAGGAGAAGCGGGCCGCGTACCGCGACGACGACTACTGGGCCCGGCCGGTGCCGGGGTTCGGCGACCCTGCGGCCCGCCTGGTGGTGGTGGGCCTGGCGCCGGCGGCCCACGGCGCCAACCGCACCGGCCGCATGTTCACCGGCGATCGCTCGGGCGACTTCCTCTACGCCGCGCTCCACCGGGCGGGCTACGCCAACCAGCCCACCAGCGAGCATGTCGACGACGGGCTCCGGCTCGACGGCGCCTGGATCACCGCACCGGTGCGCTGCGCCCCGCCGGCCAACAAGCCCACGGTGGTCGAGCGCGACACCTGCCGGCCCTTCCTCGAGCGCGAGCTCGCCCTCCTGCCCGAGGCCCGGGTGTTCCTGGCGCTCGGCGGGTTCGGGTACCAGGGGCTCACCGCGTTCCTCGGGGTGCGGCCCCGGCCACCGTTCGCCCACGGGGTGGAGGTGGCGCTGCCCGACGGCCGCACGGTGCTCGGCAGCTACCACGTGAGCCAGCAGAACACCTTCACCGGCCGGCTCACCCCGGCCATGCTCGACGCGGTCCTGGCCCGGGCCCGGGCCCTCACCGGCTGAACGGCCGCCGGTCGGCGCCGCCCCGTCGGCGGCGTCGGGCCGGGTGCCCGGGCCGGTGGGCGTCCTGCCGGTGGGGCCAGTCGGCGCCGCCTCGTCGGTGTCGCCTCGTCGGTGTCGCCGGGCCGGGTGCCCGGGCCGGTGGGCGACCGGCCGGTGGGTGTCAGGCCGGGCTCATGCCGGTGGGCTCGGGTCGGTGGGTCCGGACCGGCGAGGTCAGGAGGGAGGCGGTTCCCCGGGGGGCCGGTGCGGGTCGACCCCTGCGCCGCCGGGTGGGGGCTCGGCGCCGGGCGGGCCGGACGGGGCGCTGCCGGCCCCGGGCGACCAGGGTGCCGGGCCGCCGGAGGCCGGTGGACCAGCGGGCCAGGGGTCGCCCCCGGGCGGCGCCCAGGACGGCGCGGCGGGGCCCGGCGGGGCCGCGCCCGGGGGGCCGGCCCAGGCCTCGCCGGGTGCGACCGTCGGGGCGCCGGGGGCTCCCCAGGGCGGGGTGCCGGGGGGCGGTGCGCCGGCACCGGTGGGCGGCACCCAGCCGGCCGACGGGCCGACCGCTCCCGGGCCGGGTCGGGGCCCGTCCCCCGCTCGGCCGAAGCGGCCGGGGCCTCCGGCGGCGAGGGCCAGCGCGACGCCGATGACGGCCAGCACCAGCGCCGAGACCCGCAGGCTCTCGCCGACGGCGTCCTCCACCAGGTAGGTGACGGCGAGGACCGCGGCGCCGGTGCCGTACCAGGAGGTGAACCGGCGCCCGGCGCGGGTGCCGATCCACGCCGCGGTGAGGCCGAGGGTGAGGGCCAGGAGCGCGGCGCCGGTGCCCTCGAGGTCGCCGGCGAGGAAGGGCACGGCGATGGTGAGGACGGGCACGGCCACGGCGAGCAGGACGGTGGCCTGTCGGTGGTCGCGCCGGCGATCGCGCGCCCACGCCGCGGCGAGGTAGGCCCCGCCGAACACCAGCGACACCACCCCCAGGTCCGTGCTGGGGTCGTCGAGCGACCCGCCACCGGAGCCACCCACGTCGTCGCCGAACCCGCTGCCGAAGTCGTCGGGGAAGTCGTCGGAGAAGTCGTCGGAGAAGTCGTCGCTGAACTGGTCCTCGAAGGACTCGAAGTCGTCGGTGCCGAAGCCGCTCCCGACCTCGTCGCCGAACTCGTCCTCGAAGGACCCGAAGTCGTCCGTGTCGAACCCCCCGGGGTCGCCGCCGGGGCTGACCGAGCCGGGCTCGAGGGGGGTGACGGTGACGCTGGACCCGAACTCCTCGGCCACCTGTCCGAGCGGCGCGTCGAGGATCTGCACGATCGCCACGAGCCACAGGGCGAGCAGGGCCCCACCGAGGTAGAGCCCGTAGCGGCCGGGGCCGAACCGGTACGCCAGCAGCCAGAGCGCGGCGGCGGTGAGCAGGACGAGCGTGGCCGTCGTGGTGAAGCTGCCGACGTCGTCGATGGTGCGCCCCGGGTTCCGCACGTCGACGAACAGGTAGATCAGCAGCGGCACCAGGCCGATCGCGGTGAGGGTCACGCCGGCGGTGGCTCGGCGGTCGTCGCGGTGCCACAGGAGGAGGCCCACGCCCACCGCCTCGAAGAGCAGCGAGACGGCGATGCCGCCGATGCGCCGGTTGTCGCCGCCGATCTCGCCGAGGAGGAGGAACAGGCTGAAGAGGAGGAAGGCGCCTGCGGCGGCGCCGGCCAGCGAGGCGACGTGGGGCGCGGGGCGGTCCGTGGGGTCGGCCCGACCGGGGCCACCTGGCGGGGGGCCGCTCGACGGGGGACCCCCGGCCGGTGGCGCACCGGGCGGGGAGCCCGTGACCGGGGGACCGGTCCAGGGCGCCGTCGCCGGGGCGACGGGGGGAGCGGGGTCGAGGCCCCTGCTGGCTGCGGGATCGGTCACGGGTTCCCCCCTGGTGGTCCGGCGCCGGACCGCGGCACGGGCGAACCTATCGCCGTGGTGGCCCGTCGGCGGCGATCGGCGCCGGCCGGCGGCCTCGTTGTCACACCCCCCGGCCACCATGGCGCCATGGATGTCGCCCCGCTGCTCGTCGCCGTCGTTGCCCTCGTCGCCGCCCTCGTGGGGGCGGTGGTGGTGGCCGTGGTGGTCCGGTCGCAGGTGCAGCGCGCCGTGGCCGGTGTGGTACCCGCCGTCGGGCCGGACCTGCTGGCCCAGCACCGCGCCGAGGTCCGCCACCAGCTGGACCGGGTGGCCGACCTCGTCCACGGCCTGTCGGACCGCCAGGTCGCCCAGCACGGCGAGCTCTCGGCCACGCTCGGCCAGGCCGTGCGGGCCACCGCCGGGCTCGCCGACACCACGGCCCACCTGCGCGAGGCGCTGGCCAGCCCCAAGGCTCGAGGCCAGTGGGGTGAGCGCATGGCCGACGACGTGCTCCGCCTGGCCGGGTTCGTGGAGGGCATCAACTACCGCCGCCAGACCGCCCTGCCCGGGGGCACCGTCCCCGACGTCACGTTCCTCCTGCCGGGAGACCTGCTCCTGCACATGGACGTGAAGTTCCCGCTCGACAACTACCTCCGGGCCTCCAACGCGGTCTCGCCCACGGACCGGGCCGGCTTCGAGGACGCCTTCCTCCGAGACGTCCGCCAGCGGGTGAAGGAGCTGGCCGGGCGGGGCTACGTGCAGGCCGGGGTCACGGTGGACCACGTCCTGCTCTTCATCCCCAACGAGTCGGTCTACGGCTTCGTGCACGAGCGAGACCCCGGCCTGGCCGACCTGGCCCTGCGTCAGAAGGTGGTGCTGTGCTCACCGTTCACCCTCTTCGCCGTGCTCGGGGTGATCCGCCAGTCGGTGGAGGCCCACGAGGTGTCGCGCACCTCCGACGAGATTCTCCAGTGCCTGGGCGCCTTCGGCGACCAGTGGACCCGCTTCTCGGCCCAGCTCGACCTGGTCGCCCGTCGCTTCGACTCGGTCCACACCGGCCTCGAGGAGCTCACCGGCCCCCGCCGCCGCCAGCTGGAGCGCCAGCTCGACCGGATCGAGGACCTGCGGAGCCGTCGCGGTCAGCCCGACGTGGCCGACCAGACCGCCGGGGCTGCCGGGACCGGGGTGGGCCCGGCGCCGCACCTGGCGCCGGTGGACCGCGCCGGCTGAACGCCCGCCCCGTCAGGCCCGTCAGGCCCGCGGCGGGTTCAGAGGCCCATGAGCGGCGTGATGCCGTGGTCGCGGCCGGCGGTGTAGCCGCCGTCCACCACCATGGCGTGGCCGGTCACGAAGCTGGCGTCTTCGGACAGCAGGTAGGCGGCCGCGGCGGCGATCTCGGCGGGGCGACCCTTGCGGCGGAGCTTGTGCTCGTCGACGAAGCTCTCCTGCACCGCCTCCATGCCGGGGAGGTCCATGACGGCGCTCATCATCGGCGTGTCGATGAACCCGGGGCAGATCGCGTTCGACCGGATCCCCACCCGGCCGTAGTCGATCGCCATGTTCTTGGTGAGGAGGACCACCCCGCCCTTCGAGGCGTTGTAGGCGCTGCCGCCGGCGGTCCCCTCGATGCCCTCGATGCTGGCCAGGTTCACCAGGGCGCCCCGCTCGCCGTCCACCAGGTCCTGGTCGAGCATCCGGAGCAGGGCGTGGCGACACACCCGGTAGGTGCCGGTCAGGTTGACCGCGATGATGCGGTCCCACTCCTCCACGGGTAGCAGGTGGACCGGGGAGCCCCCCGCCACGCCCGCGGCGTTCACCACCCCGTCGAGCCGGCCGGTGGGCCCGGCGGCGGAGGCCACCGCGGCGGCCACCGCGTCGTCGTCGGTCACGTCGGTCACCAGGGCCTCGAACGAGCCGCCCTCGGTGCCGAGGTCGGGTGCGGGCGGCTCGTGCACGTCGGCGCCCAGCACCGCCGCACCCTCCGCCACCAGGCGGGCCGCGGTGGCGGCCCCGATGCCCGATGCCGCGCCCGTCACGAGCACCGCCTTGCCGGTGAAGCGTCCCATCGGTCCCCCTGGTGGGGTCGTCGCCCGTCGACGACCGCTGAACAGAACCTAGGAGTTGTGCAGTCGGGTCACAAGTGGACCCGGGGGGACTCGGGGTTCCGGGCGGCGGGGCCGGACCCGTACCCTTGGCCACGTGCCCGGCCGATTCTTCGTGACCACCCCGATCTACTACGTGAACGACGTGCCGCACATCGGCCACGCCTACACGACGGTCACCGCCGATGCCCTGGCCCGGTGGCACCGCCTGATCGGCGACGAGGTGTACTTCCTCACCGGCACCGACGAGTACGGGCTCAAGATCGCCCGCACTGCTGAGGCCAACGGCCTCACGCCCCAGGAGCAGGCCGACCGCACGTCGGCCCGGTTCCACGAGACGTGGGACCTGCTCGACATCGCCGCCGACCGCTTCATCCGCACCACCGACGCCGATCACACCGCCTCGGTGCAGGCGTTCCTGCAGAAGGTCCACGACAACGGCCACATCTACCGGTCCACCTACGCCGGCTGGTACTGCGTGGCCTGCGAGGCCTACTACGAGGAGGCCGACCTCCTCCCGAACCCCGACGGAGGTGCCGGCCTCGACCCCGTCCACGAGCGCCCCGTCGAGTGGTTCGAGGAGGACAACTGGTTCTTCCGCCTGTCGGCGTTCGAGCAACCCCTGCTCGACTGGTACGCCGCCCACCCCGACGCGGTGGGGCCCGAGGGCAAGCGCAACGAAGCGCTCGGCCTGATCAAGCAGGGCCTGCGGGACATCTCGATCACCCGCTCCTCGCTCGACTGGGGGGTGCCCGTGCCGTGGGACGACAGCCAGGTCTTCTACGTCTGGTACGACGCGCTCATCAACTACGCCACGGCCATCGGGTACGGCACCGACCCCGAGCGCTTCGCGGCCTGGTGGCCCCACGTCCACCACCTGATCGCCAAGGACATCCTCCGCTTCCACTGCGTCTACTGGCCGGCGATGCTGCTGGCCGCCGGTGAGGAGCCGCCGGCGCACATCGACGTGCACGGCTACCTCACGGTGGGCGGCAAGAAGATGAGCAAGACCAGCCTGAACCAGATCTTCCCGGCCGACCTCGTGGAGGAGTTCGGCGTCGACGGGTTCCGCTACCACTTCTTGCGCGACAACTCGTTCGGGCCCGATGGCGACTTCAGCTACGAGGCCATGATCGCCCGCTACAACTCGGACCTGGCCAACAACTTCGGCAACCTGCTCAGCCGGGTGGCCACGGTCGTCGACAAGAAGTGCGGCGGCATCGGTCCGGCGCCTCGCCCCGACAGCCCGCTGGCGGCGGTGGCGGTCGAGGTGCTCCGCGACGCCACCGCGGCGTGGGACGCGGTGCAGCCCTCGGCGGCGCTCGACGCCACCTGGCGCCTCATCCGCGAGGCCAACGCCCTGCTGGAGGAGGCCGAGCCCTGGAAGCAGGAGCCCGGGCCGCTGGTCGACGGGGTCCTCGGCGATGCCCTCGAGGTGCTGCGGCTGGTGTCGATCCTGGCCAGCCCCGCCCTCACCCGGTCCACCACCGAGGTGTGGCGTCGCATCGGCCTCAGCGGCTCGCCCACCGACCAGCTGCTGCCGGAGGCCGCGGCCTGGGGTGGCTACCCCGGCGGCCTGCCGGTGGAGAAGGCCGCGCCGCTGTTCCCCCGGCTCAAGGCGTCGACCTGAGCCCCGCCGACCCCCTTGCCCTGTGCGCCCGCCAGAAGGCCGGGACGATCCGCTCCTTGAACCGTCCCGGCTGCTGCCGGGTCCGCCGCACGCTGAGGCGCTACCCCTTCTCCGCGAACGGCAAACCCGGCCTCGGGGGGTGCTCGTGACCCGTGAGCTGCCCTGGACCGACGACCACTGCCACCTGCACTACCGCGACGCGGGCGCGGCGGACGTGGCCGCCGCGGTGGCCGCCGCGCACGAGGCCGGGGTGGGGCGCATGATCACCGTGGGCTGCGACCGGGCCGACTCGATGGCCGCCATCGCCGCGGCCGCGGCCCACCCCGGCGTCTTCGCCACGGTGGGCGTGCACCCCCACGAGGCCGAGCACGGGATCGACGGGATCGAGGCGCTGCTCGACGAGCCCCACGTGGTGGCCGTGGGGGAGTGCGGGCTCGACTACTACTACGAGCACTCGCCGAAGGAGGCCCAGCGCGAGGTGTTCGCGGCCCAGGTGGCGATGGCCCACGAGCGGGACCTGGCCCTGGTCATCCACACCCGCGAGGCCTGGGACGACACCTTCGACGTCCTCGCGGCCGAGGGGATCCCCGAGCGCACCGTGTTCCACTGCTTCACGGGCGGGCCCGTCGAGGCCCGTCGCTGCCTCGACCTCGGCGCCATGTTGTCGTTCAGCGGGATCATCACCTTCAAGACCGCGCAGGACCTCCGCGACGCGGCGGCGATCTGCCCGCTCGACCGGGTGCTGGTGGAGACCGACGCGCCCTACCTGGCGCCGGTCCCGCACCGTGGCCAGCCGAACCGTCCGGCGCTCGTGCCAGTGGTGGGCGCCGGGGTGGCGGTGGCCCAGGGCCGGTCGGTCGACGAGGTGGCTGCCGCCTCCTGGGACAACGCCACCCGCACCTACCGGCTGCCCGGGTGATCCCGGTGACGCGGGGGACCCGGTGACCCACACCCGCACCACGCTGGCGGCCCTCCTCGAGCAGCACGACCTGGGGCCGAGCCGGGCCCTCGGCCAGAACTTCGTGGTCGACCCCAACACGGTCCGGCGCATCGCCCGCCTGGCCCAGGTCGGTCCCGACACCCACGTGGTGGAGATCGGCGCCGGCCTGGGATCGCTCACCCTCGCGCTGGTGGAGACCGGCGCCTCGGTCACCGCCGTGGAGCTCGACCGGTACCTCGTGCCCGTGCTGCGGTCGGTCGTGGCGGACCTCCCCGTGCGGGTGGTGGAGGGCGACGCCATGCGCCTCGACTGGGACGAGCTGCTCGCCGAGCACGACCGGTGGACGCTGGTGGCCAACCTCCCGTACAACGTGGCCACGCCGCTCGTGCTCGACCTGCTGGCCGGCGTGCCGGCCATCGAACGGATGCTCGTCATGGTGCAGAAGGAGGCGGGGGAGCGCCTCGCGGCGCCGCCAGGGTCGGGCACCTACGGCATCCCGTCGGTGAAGGTGGCCCTGCGGGCCACGGCCCGCTTGGTGGGCAAGGTCGGCCCCGACGTGTTCCTCCCCCGGCCACGGGTCGACTCCGCGCTGGTGGAGATCGTCCGCCTGCCCGCGCCGGCCACCACGGCCGACCCTGATCGGCTGGTGCAGTTGGTGGAGACGGGCTTCAACCAGCGCCGCAAGATGCTCCGTCGCTCGCTGGCCGCCCTGGTCACCCCCGAGGCGTTCGCAGCCGCGGGCGTCGATCCCGAGGACCGGCCCGAGCGGCTGTCGGTGCAGGACTGGGGCCGTCTCACCGAAGCGGTGGAGCGCCTCGGCGGCCCCACCGCTCCCGGCGACGCCGCTCCTCCCGCCGGCGCCTGACGCCACCCGCCCGGTCAGGGTCGGCGCTCGGCGTTCGGCGCGCCGTCGGTACCATCCCCCGGTGCCCGCCGAGACCGTCGTCGCCCCCGCGAAGCTCACCGTCTCGCTGCGGGTCACCGGGGTGCGGGCCGACGGCTACCACCTGATCGACGCCGAGATGGTCACCCTCGACCTGGCCGACGAGCTGGTGTTCACCGCGGGCGACGGCCTGGAGGTGGTGGGGGCTTCGGGGTTGCCGGTGCCCGCCGACGACGACAACCTCGTGCGCCGTGCGCTGCGCCTGGTGGGCCGGACCGCGCACGTCCGCCTCACCAAGGCCATCCCGGCCGGCGCGGGGCTGGGCGGTGGGTCCGCCGACGCCGCCGCGGTGCTGCGGTGGGCCGGCTTCGACGACGTGGTCGCCGCCGCCGGGCTCGGGGCCGACGTGCCGTTCTGCCTGCGAGGGGGCCGGGCCCGGGTGACCGGCATCGGTGAGCAGCTCCGTCCGCTCCCCGTGGAGGACCGCACCTACACGCTGGTGACCCCGCCCTTCGGCTGCTCCACCCCGGCGGTGTACCGGGCGTGGGACGACCTCGGCGGCCCCACCGTCGACGGGCCCAACGACCTCGAGCCCGCCGCCCTGGTCGTGGAGCCCCGGTTGGCCAGCTGGCGCGACCACCTCGGCGAGGCCACCGGGCAGGCGCCCGTCCTGGCCGGGTCGGGCAGCACCTGGTTCGTGGCCGGCTCGTTCCCCGACGCGGGCACCGTCGTGCGGACCGTCGGCCCCTGCTGACCGGGGGCGGTTTGGCGCCGTCCGCCGGTTGCCCCTAGGTTGGCCTCACCATGGGTTCACTGATCAAGAAGCGCCGTAAGCGCATGCGCAAGAAGAAGCACAAGAAGATGCTGAAGCGCACCCGTTGGCAGCGCCGGGCAGCCGGCAAGTACCCAACGGGCCCGCCGAGGCCCGAGACCTGGAGACGAC
>JBBRFU010000120.1:0-11238 GCA_038241315.1 Acidimicrobiales bacterium
GGCGGGCAAGGGCCGGGAGAACAGGAAGCCCTGACCCAGCGCACAGTGCTCCCGTCGGAGACCGTCACGCTGCACGACCTCCTCGATGCCCTCGGCGACGATCTCCAGGTCGAGCCGGTGGCCCAGGTCGAGCAGGCCGCGCACGATGGGCGGCAGGTCGCCGGCATCGGTGATGGTGTCGACGAAGGACCGGTCGATCTTCAAGATGTCGATCGGGAACTGCCGCAGGTACGCGAGCGACGAGTACCCCGTGCCGAAGTCGTCGATGGCGATGCGCAGCCCGAGGGCGCGCAGCTCGTGCAGCCGGCGGGCGGTGGCCGTCGGGTCGGTCACGAGGGCCGTCTCGGTCATCTCCAGCACCAGGAACCGGGCATCGAGCCCGGAGGTGGCGAGCGCGTGCCGGACGTCGTCGACGATCTCGTCGGAGGCCAGCTGCCGGGCCGACAGGTTGACGGCCATGCTCAGGGCGCGGTCGTGGCCGGCCCGGTCGCGCTGCCACCCGGCCGCCGCCACGCACGCCGTCTCGAGCACCCAGCGCCCGATCGGCACGATGAGGCCGGTCTCCTCGCTGAGGGGGATGAACCGGTCGGGTGGCACCAGGCCCAACCGCGGGTGCCGCCAGCGCACGAGGGCCTCGAAGCCCACCACCTGCTCGTTGGTCAGCTGGACGACCGGCTGGTAGTGCAGCTCGAGCTGGTCCTCCCGGAGGGCTTCGGCCAGCTCGACCTCGAGCAGGGCCGCCTCACCGGCCTCGGTGCCCATCTCCTGGTCGTAGACCACGACGTGGTGCGTGCCCGCCCCCTTGGCCCGGTACATGGCGATGTCGGCGTTGCGGAGCAGGTCGCTCTCGGCGCAGCCGGCGTCGGCCACGGCGATCCCGAGGCTCACCGTCACGGTGACGGGGTGGTCCAGCTCGACGGGGACCGTGAGGGCCTGGAGGATCCGGTCGGCGGTGGTGCGAGCCTCGTCGGCGCCGGCGTGGTTGTCCTCGATGAGCACGGCGAACTCGTCGCCGCCCAGGCGGGCCACGGTGTCCTCGGCGCGCACCGTCTGGGTGAGTCGGACGGCGATCTCGCGGAGGACCCGGTCGCCGGCATCGTGGCCGAAGCGGTCGTTGACGGACTTGAACCCGTCGACGTCCAGGTAGATGACCGCGGGGTCGGTGCCCCGCCGCACCCCGCGCCGGAGGGCCTGGCCGAGGCGGTCCGTCAGCAGGGCCCGGTTGGCCAGGCCGGTGAGCCCGTCGTGGAAGGCCTGGTGGCGCAGCTCGGCCTCGGCCCGCTTGCGGTCGGTGATGTCGCTGACGTTGGCCACGATGCCCCCGACGAGGGGGTCGTCCAGCAGGTTGACCACCCGCCCGCGGAGCCACCGGTCGGGCCCGTCGGGGTGGCTGATCTCGGTCTCGGCCTCGAACACCACGCCCGGCTCCCGGAGCGTCTGCTCGAGGAGGCGCTGGAGGGAGGCCGAGTCCCGCATCAGCTTGCCGGTGACGGCGTTGGCGCCGTCGAGCTCCTCCTGGTCGACGCCCAGCAGGCGCGCCAGGCTCTCCTGGCCCTGGCGCACGACCCCGGAGGTGTCGGCCACGAACACCGCGTCGGACGCGTTCGCGGCGAGCGCCCGGTAGACGTGCTCGCGCGCCTGGACCTCGCGGCGGGCGACCTCCACGGCGTGCAGCAGCCGGTCGGCTCGGGCGGCGGCGAGCCCCAGGAGGGCCAGCGTCGACCCGAACATCAGCGCAGCGTTCGGGTGGTCTTCGGCCATCTGGCCCCACAGCAGGAACGCCACCGGCACGAGGAGCGGGGCCATCACGAACCACATCCGACCCCGTTCGACGACGACCGAGCCCGCAGGAGCGGCGGTGGCCGGCGACTGGTCGAGGGTGCCGGCGCCGATCAGCACCATGGCGAACATCCAGCCCAGGCTGAGCAGGGCATCGGCCGCATCGTCGATGTCGACCACGTAGCCGAGGTCGGCCACGAGGAGGCAGAGCGTGCCGCCGGCGACGAGGACCAGGCCTCGCGTCCGTGCCGGCGACACCAGCAGCCGGATCACGAGGGCCAGGAGGACGACGTCGGCGATGGGGTACACGGCCAGCACGCTGCGGACGAAGGCCGACGTCTCGGTGTCGTTGATGACGTGGTCGAGCGCCACCTCCCAGACGACCACGAACCCCACCACCAGGGCGACCAGGCCATCGATCACCGTCTCGAGGTCGACGCGGCGGCCCTCGGTGCCCTTCGCGCCGAGGCCCAGGAGACCCATCCCCAGCGCACCGATCGAGGCGATCCAGAAGACGTCGGCCACGGAGATGGTCGGTTCCTGCCCGGCCCACCGGAGCAGCTGGAAGGTCTCGTCGGCGATCAGGTTGAGGCTGACCCCGGCGGCCAGCCACACCCACGGCCGGCGCTCGGCGCGCGGCCGACGGTAGACCCCCACCCACGCCAGCCCGGCCGCCGCGGCGAGGCCCGCGAGGTAGGAGAGATCGCCGACCAGGCCGGTCGGCTGCGCCGCGAAGAGGATGATGGACGCGGCCGCAACCGCGAAGAGGGCGGCGGGGACGAGCCGCCCTCCAAGGTGGCGCCCCTCGGTACGAGGAGTCATGGGGGGGTCATCGGCGCGCCCGGTCCTCCGCTTGAGCCGATTCCCGGGCCCGGACCGCCCATCACCCGATCGGGGGCGCGACGTGACGGGGATGCAGGACCGTCAGCCGGCACCTCCCGGGATCTCGTCGTCCTGGAACCGCTCGTGGCGCCGCCGACGCCCTGTTCGTGATCTCGTCGGGCTCAGGACGATTCGGTGGGCTCGTAGATGTCGGTGGCGCGCCCGACGATGAGCGGGTCGAGCAGGCCGATCCGGTCCGGGTCCTTGTCGGTGTACGGCATGGTGTGGAGCACGTAGCGAAGGGCGTTGAGGCGAGCCCGCTTCTTGCAGTCCGACTTGATGACGCTCCAGGGGGCGTCATCGGTGTCGGTGGTGCGGAACATCGTCTCCTTGGCCTCGCTGTAGGCATCCCACTTGTCGAGTGAGGCGAGGTCGATCGGGGACAGCTTCCACTGCTTGAGCGGGTGGCGTTGGCGCTCGGCGAAGCGGCGGCGCTGTTCCTCGCGGCTCACCGAGAACCAGAGCTTCACCAGGCGGGTGCCGCTGCGTGTGAGGTTGCGCTCGAACTCGGGGGCCTGGCGGAGGAACTCCTCGTGTTCGGCGTCGGTGCAGAACCCCATGACCCGCTCGACACCGGCCCGGTTGTACCAGGACCGGTCGAACAGGACGATCTCACCTGCGGTGGGCAGGTGCTGGACGTAGCGCTGGAAGTACCACTGGCCGGCCTCCACCGGGGTGGGCTTCTCCAGCGCCACCACCCGGGCGCCGCGGGGGTTGAGGTGCTCCATGAAGCGCTTGATGGTGCCGCCCTTGCCGGCGGCGTCACGTCCCTCGAACACGATCACCACCCGCTGCCCGGTCTCCTTGACCCACGCCTGCAGCTTCAGCAGCTCGACCTGGAGGCGGTACTTCTGCGCCTCGTAGGTCTTGCGACGCATGAGGTTCTCGTACGGGTAGACGCCGCTGCGCCAAGCGGCGACGAGCTCGTCGTCGGAGTTCATCGGCGGGGTGCCGTAGCGGGGGTCGTCCTGGCGGAGCAGGGCGGTGCGAACCCGGGGGAGGTCGTCGTCGGAGGTCCCGCCCAGGACCGCCTCGAGCCAGCGGGCCACCTCCACCCGCTCGGTCTGGTCGGCGTTGGCGAGAACGTCCAGGACGGAGTTCACCAGCGTGCCCGTGGCACCCTCGCTGGCCTTGGTGACCTCGTGGTGCTCGATGTCGTCGGCCCCCAGGGACGGCGCCGTGTCACCAAGAGACGCCGGGCGGGTGACTGGATCTTCCGAGGAGGCGGGCATGGCCGTGGTCTCGATGCTGGGCGTCGGGCTGAGGGGGGACGTTACTGGCGCCTCGGGGCCTTGCGACCGGGGGTGGGGGCGGCCTTGACCACGTAGCGGTGTTCCTCCACCAACCCGAGCAGGTCGTAGGCGCTGATCATCCCCACCACCCGCTTGTGGTCGACGACCACGAGGTGGTGGAGGTGGTGGTTGCGCATGATCCGGGCGGCCACGTGAGGACCCTCGCCGACCGGCACGGTGTAGGTGGGCGTCGACATGAGCGCCGAGGCCGGTGTTCCCTCGGCGTGACCGCTGAGCAGGTCCGAGGCGGTCACGATCCCGATCGGCTCCTCGTCGGGGCCCACCACCGGCAGCGCCGAGACCCGGTGCTCGCGCATCAGTCCGGCCAGGTGGCCCGCGCTCTGGTGCTTGGTGACGGTCATCACCGGCTTGGTCATGAGCTCGCCGACGGTCACGTTCATGGGGTCCTCCTGAAGGGCGGCACCGACCCATCGCTCGCTCCCGGTCCGGGAGCGGTCGGAGGTGTCACCTGGAAGGCCGAAGGTACCGAGACCCCCACCGTCCGACGAGGGCCGAAGGTCCCGACTCCTTCGGCCCCTCCTTGCGACGAGCAGGGGCGGGCGAGACGCTCAGGACCCAGCCGCTCACCACGACCAGGCAGCACCCATCAGGCGTCGGGGATCGTGTAGTCCTTGAACTGCTCGCGCAGGTCCTTCTTGGAGAACTTGCCGACGCTGGTCTTGGGGACCTCGGGGATGAAGATCACGTCGTCGGGGAGCCACCACTTGGCCACCCGGCCGTCGAGGAACTCGAGGATCTCCTCCTTGGTGACCTCCTCGCCGTCCTTCGCCACCACGAAGGCCACCGGGCGCTCCTGCCAGCGGGGGTGGTGCATGCCCACCACGGCGGCCTCGGCCACCTTGGGGTGGGCCATCACCTCGTTCTCCAGCTCCACCGAGGAGATCCACTCGCCACCCGACTTCACCACGTCCTTGGTGCGGTCGACCAGGCGCAGGTAGCCCTCCGGGTCGAAGGTGGCCACGTCGCCGGTCTTCAGCCAGCCGTCCTCGGTGAACGACTCCGGCGAGCGGGGGTCGTTGTAGTACTCGCGGGCGATCCACGGCCCACGGGCCTGCAGCTCGCCCCGGCTCTCGCCGTCCCACGGCACCGCCTCGCCGGTCTCCTGGTCCTGGATGCGCAGCTCCACGCCGAGCAGGGGCAGGCCCTGGGTGGCCCGCAGGTCGGCGAGCTGCTCCTCGGGGGCATCGGCGTAGACGGACTTGATGGCGCCGACGGTGGCGACGGGGCTGGTCTCGGTCATGCCCCACGCCTGGTAGATCGGCAGGCCGAGCTGGGCGCGGAACGCCTCCGACAGGGCCCTGGGCACCGCCGAGCCGCCGCAGGGGATGACGCGGAGCGCCGAGGTGTCGCGGCCCTCGAGGGCGGGCAGCACGCCCATCCAGATGGTGGGCACGCCCGCCGCCACCGTGCAGCGCTCCTCCTCGATGAGGGTGGCGAGGCCGTTGGGGCTGAGGTCGGGACCAGGCATGATCAGGTCGGCGCCGCAGGCCACCGCGGCGTGGGCCAGGCCCCACGCGTTGGCGTGGAACATCGGCACCACCGGGAGGATGCGATCGGACTCCCGGGCGCCGAAGCCGTCGGCGAACTGGGCGGCCATCGTGTGCAGCACGGTGGAGCGGTGGCTGTAGACCACGCCCTTCGGGTTGCCCGTGGTGCCGCTCGTGTAACACATCGAGGCGGCCTGGTCCTCGTCCTCGACGTGCCACTCCACCGGCGAGGCCACGGCCAGCAGGGCCTCGTAGTCGTGGACCTCCATGCCGTCGGGCACCTCGGAGGTGTCGAAGGGCCCGCCGTCGTCGATCACCACGATGTGGCGGACGGTCTCGAAGCCGCCGAGCAGCGGCCACAGCAGGCCGGCCACCGTCTTGTCGACGAAGATCACCTCGTCCTCGGCGTGGTTCACGATGTAGGTGACCTGCTCGGGGAACAGGCGCAGGTTCAGCGTGTGCAGGACCCGCCCGCTGCAGGGGGCGGCGAAGTACAGCTCGAGGTGGCGGGCCGTGTTCCACGAGAAGGTGGCCACCCGGCCGTCGGCCGAGATGCCGAGGCTGTCGAGGACGCCACCCAGCTTGCGGGTGCGCTTCGCCCAGTCGCCGTAGGAGATCCGGGTGCGACCGGTGGGCAGGGCGGTGACGATCTCCTTGTTCGGGAACAGCACCTCGGCCCGCTGGAAGATGTGCGGGAGGGTGAGCTGGTAGTCCTGCATCAGGCCCTGCATGGCGAAAGGTCCCCTTGTACTCGGCGGTCGGTAGCCGGAACCTAGTGGGGACCGTCCCCCGCTGCGCCCCGGCCCCGAGGCCCCCCGGAGACCTGCCAGACTCGACGCCTTGGACGACGCCCCCGCCCCGGTGCCCGACGCCCCCGACCCGGTCGTCGCCCCTGACCCGGTCGTCGATGCGGGCCCGGGGACGCCCACCGCCGCCGCCAGGGCTCATCCCGGCCCGCCCAGCAAGGCGGCCCGCAACCTGGTGATCGGCCTGCTCGTGGCGTTCGTGGTGGCCTCGAACCTGGGCAACCTCTTCCTGTCGGTCCTCGTGACCGACCGGCCGCTCCTGTTCATCGGCCTCAACGCCCAGAACCGCAACCTGGCCCTGGCCTCGGGCGAGCTGAGCGCCTGGTCCTTCTACCTGGTCGGGTTCCTCCGCCTCGTGGGGCCCGATCCCCTCTTCTTCCTGCTCGGCCGCTGGTACGGCGACGGCGCCATCCGGTGGATGGAGCGCAAGGCGCCGGCCTACGGCGACCTCCTGCGCCAGCTCGAGCGGTGGTTCGACAAGGCCCGCTTCCTGGTGGTCGCCATCGCCCCCAACAACCCCGTGTGCCTCTTCGCCGGGGCCGCCGGCATGAGCTGGGGGGCCTTCGCCCTCGCCAACGTGGTCGGCACGGTCGTCCGCCTCGTCCTCATCCGGGCCTTCAGCGACGCGTTCGAAGGGCCGCTCGGCTCCCTCAAGGGGTTCATCGGCGACTACCGCTGGCCGCTCCTCGCCCTGTCGTTCGCGCTCGTCGCCCTCACGATGTGGAACGACCGCCGGGGCGGTCGCGACGGCATCGGCGACCTCGTCCACCTCGACGAGGACATCGCCGAGCACCGGGGCGACCCTGCGCCCGCCGAGGACGAGTGACCGGACCCACCGGCGCCCCGGGCCTCCGTCGGCTCGGGCCGCCGACGGCGCGCCAGCGCAACGCCGTGTTCGCGCTCATCGGCACCACCATCGTGCTGGGGTGGATCGGCGACGCCTTCTGGGGCTCGCTCGTGGACCGCCAACCGCTGCTTCTCATCCTGCTGAACGCCAAGCCGCGGTACCTGGTGCTGACGGTGAACGACCTCGACCCGTGGGTGTACTACCCGGTGGCCACCTTCCGGCTCCTGTGCACCAAGCCGCTCGTGTGGCTGGTGGGCGCCTGGTACGGCGACCGGGCCGTGGGCTGGGCCGAGCGCCGGTCGCAGCGGGGCGCCGGGCTGATCCGGTGGGTGGAGCACCACTTCGGCCGCTTCGGCTGGGTGGTCATCGCCATCACCTCCAACAACGTGGTCTGCCTGCTGGCGGGCTCGGCCGGGTTCTCCCTCGCCTGGTTCATGGTCCTGGCGGTGGCGGGCACGCTCGTGCGGCTCTGGCTCATCGCCCTGGTCGGCGACGTGCTCAGCGCCCCGATCGACGACCTCATCGCCTTCGTGGCCGAGCACCGCGTCCCCGTCGTGGTCGCCAGCCTGGTGGTCGTGCTCGGTGGGCTCTGGTGGCAGCACCGCCGCGGTCGCTCGTCGCTCGACGAGCTGGTCGACCTCGAGCACGCGGTCGAGGACGACCCGGCCGGCTGAGCCGCCCCTCGATCAGCGCCTCCGGCTCACTGCTCGGCGGCGCCCACGTCGCACGCCGGACCGGTGGGACGGGCGACACCGCGTTGGTCGATCGGCGTCGTGGCGTCGCACAGCGCGGGGGTGCCCGGCGCGATGGCGTCGATGGCCCCCGACCCCGGGCCGGGCAGGTGGGTCGGGGTCGGTCCCCCGTGATCGGCGAGGGGCCCGAGGAGCGGGTCGCCGGCGAGCGTCGCGCCGCAGGTGCCGTCGGGCGCCAGGTTGGCCGAGGGGCTGGCGACGGGCCGGTCGCACGCCGGGGCCCCGGGCGTGCCGACGATGATCGACCCCTGGGCCGACACCATGTCCCACTCGTAGCAGGCTCTCGTGCACACCACGCCGTAGACCTGCAGGGCGGCCGAGCCGGTGTTGCCGGTGACGGTGGAGCCGCGCAGGACGGTGCCGACCTGGAGGGTGCCCCCGCCCCAGATGGCCGAGCCCGATGGCGCCGAGTTGCCCGAGAGCGTGGAGGCGTCGATCCGGGTGAGCCCGCCCTGGTTGTTGCCGACGGCTCCGCCCCTCACGTCGGCGTGGTTGCCCCGGAAGGTGGATCGCGAGATCCGGGCGGACCCGCCCGACAGGCCGCCGCCGCTCGATCCTGCGATGTTGTCGGCGACCAGGCTGGTCTCGAGGTCGAGGAGACCCTCGCCGATCCCGCCACTGATCCCGCCACCGTCGCGCCCGGCCCGGTTGCCCTCGAACGTGGAGCCCGAGGCAACCAGGCGATCGACCACCTGGATCCCACCACCGTCGACGTCGGCCTCGTTGCCGCGCAGGGTGACCCCGGACAGATCCAGCGTTCCCCGACCCTGCACGCCGCCACCGCTGCCGGCCGCGTCCCCGCCGACCGCCCGGCCACCGGTGACCGTGAGGTCGCGGAGCTCGAGGAGCGGGCCGGACGAGTGCAGCACGCGGTCGAGCCCGGCGGCGTCGACGACCGCCCCGCCGCCGGTGATGCGGACCGCGCCGGCCACGTCGAGGTCGCCGGTCGCTCCGCCGTCCTCGTCGCGTCCCGCCACGCTGAGCGTGGGGTCGATGCCTGCGCCGATGGTGATCGTGTCCAGCACGTCGGGCAGGTCGGGGTTGGTGGCGCTGGCCTCCTGCAGCGCAGCGCGCAGCGTGCACTGGCCGCCCACCGTGGCGCAGGTGCCGTCGCCCGGGTCGGCGTCGGCGGCGTCGACCGGTGCGTCGACGGTCATCGCGGCACCGACCACCATCGGTCCGCGGCCCTCGACCGACCCCGCATCGCAGGCGTCGCCCACCGGCCGGGGCTCGCCCCGCTGATCGCGGCCCCCGTCGGGGCAGAGGATCGGCGTTCCTGCCGGGATGCGGTCCAGGACCGGCGACCCGCCCGACGGGAGCATGGTCGGCGTCGGGCCCCCGTTGTCGGCGAGGGCGTTCAGCAGCGCGGGCGCGTCCGGGAGGTCGCCCTCGGCAGCGAGGCCGCAGCTGGCGTCGCGCGCCACGGTCCATCCGCCCGAGGACACGTCGCCGTAGCAGAGGCCCGTGCTGTCGAGACGTCCCGGCGCGTCGACGACCGAGCCGTAGAGCAGCACAGGCGCGCCGCCGCCGTAGACCAGCCACGGCGGGTACAGCGAGTCGTCGACCTGCTGCACCAGCGTCGAGCGGATCACCAGCGCCGAGGCCTCGGGGCCCTCGAAGGGGTCGCTGACGCTCAGCCCCGTGCGGGGCGACCGCAACGTGCTGTCGGCGATCCCGATCCGGGTCCCGTACCCGGACACGGCGTCGCCGGTGACCGCCTCGATGGTGGAGCGGTTGAGCAGCACGAACCCGCCGTTGGCCACCACCCCGTGGCTGAGGTCGAACGGCGAGGGATCGGGCGGCGCGTTGTCGCCCACCCAGGTGTCCACCAGGTCGAGCGCCCCGCCGTCCATGGAGATGGCCGCCCCCTGGCCGTTGGCGGTCACGTTGCCCTCGAACCGCACCCGGCGGGTGGCGAGGCTGCCGGTCACGCGGGCGCCGCTGCCCCAACCCGTGCGTCCGATCTCCGGCGCGTCGCCGCCCGTGACGGTGAGGTCCTCGACGGTGAGCCGCCCGGCGAGCACGTCGAGGGCCCGGTCGAGCCCGGCGGCATCCAGGGTGGCGCCGCCGCCCCGGAGGGTCACGTCGCCCGTGACGTCGAGGTCGCCGGTGGCGTTGGCGTCCTCCCCCGAGCCGGCGAGCGAGAGCGTGGGGTGCACGCCGGGCGCCAACGTGACCACGTCGGGGCCGCCGGTGGCGTTGGCCTCGGTGAGGGCGGCCCGGAGGGTGCAGTCTCCGCCGCCTGCGGTGGCCTCGCACACCCCGTCGCCCGGCTGCGCATCGGCACCGTCGGCCGATGTGACCACCGTGAGCGACAGCACCGGAGGCGGTGGCTCGCACGCCGACAGCCCGGCCAGGGCGGTGATCCCCGCCGCCAGGGTGAGACCGGCGCGGCGCCGGCCGTCCCGAAGGGTCCTCATGGCGTCCCACCTCCGCTCGATCCCCTGAGGTGACGCTAGCTGCCGTCGGCGTCTCCTGCCCGAGGGACGGGGAGGCCCCTGGCTAGAGGTCGAGCAGGGCGTCGAGGCCGATGGTGAGCCCGGGGAGCTCGGCGACGCGGGTGGCGGCGAGGACCACGCCGGGCATGAAGCTGGTGCGGTCGTAGGAGTCGTGGCGGATGGAGAGCGTCTGCCCGGTGGTGCCGAGGAGCACCTCCTGGTGGGCCACCATGCCCCGCATCCGCACCGAGTGGACCCGGATGCCCCCCGGGCCCTCGCCACCCCGCGCTCCCGCCACGGTGTGGGTGGTGGTCGGGTCGGGCGCCCACGCGGCGCTGGCGGCCGCCATCCGCTCGACCGTCCGCATCGCGGTGCCCGAGGGCGCGTCGACCTTGGCGTCGTGGTGCAGCTCGATGATCTCGGCCGTCTCGAACCACGGGGCGGCGAGCTCGGCGAAGCGCATCATCAAGATGGCCCCGATGGCGAAGTTGGGGGCGATCAGGCAGTTGCTCCCGGTGAAGGCGGCCTCGAAGCGGGCGAGGTCCTCATCGGTGAACCCGGTGGTCCCCACCACCGCGTGCACCTGGTGCGCGGCGCACCACGCCAGGTTCGCCCGCGCCGCCTCCAGGTGCGTGAAGTCGACCATCACCTGCGGCGGGGCGGACAGGTGCTCCGCCCGGCCGGCGACCTCCAGGTCGGTGTCGAGCCCGGACAGGTCGCGCAGCGGGGTCCCGGCCGCGCCCGGGTCCACCGCGGCGGCCAGCTCCAGGCCGGGATCGGCGAGCACGGCCCGACAGACCTCGGTGCCCATGCGGCCCGCCGCGCCGAAGACGCCGACCGTCACCGCCATCAGGGCAGCTCGGTGGTGGACGGCGGCGGCGTCGGCGGTGCCGCCGGCATGGGCGGCGACCCGGCCGCCGGGGGCGCCGCAGCG
>JBBRFU010000121.1:0-11124 GCA_038241315.1 Acidimicrobiales bacterium
TCGACCACCTCGGGCACGGCGTAGCCGCACATGGTGGTGAGGATGCCGCCGAAGAAGTCGAGGTAGCGGTTGCCCTCGGCGTCGACCACGTGGCACCCGGCCCCGTCGACCAGCGCGATCGGCTGCTCGTAGGTGAGCGCCAACCAGTCGGGGAGGGCCCGCCGGTGGCGGGCCAGGAGGTCGTCGTGCACGGTCACGGAACCCATGGTGGCACCAGCGGCGGTCCTACCATCCGGCGATGACCGCCGTCCCCGCCGACGCCGTGCTGTGGCAGGAGCAGGTGTCGCTCCCCCCGCTCCCCCGAGGGCCGCTCCCCGGCCGGGTCGACACCGTGGTGGTGGGGGCCGGGTACGCCGGCCTGGCGGCGGCCCGCACGCTGGCCCGCGCCGGGCGCGACGTGCTGGTGCTGGAGCAGGGACCGGTGGGGTGGGGAGCCCACAGCCGCAACGGCGGCATGGCCATCCCCGAGCTCAAGGAGGGGCCGGCCTCGCTCCACGACCGCTACGGCGAGCTCGGCCTGCGGATGCACCGCGAGGTGCACGACGCGTTCGATCACCTCGAGTCGCTGATCGCCGACGAGGCCATCGACTGCGACTACGAGCGCACCGGGCAGCTGTACCTGGCCCACACCCCTCGGTTGGTGCCGCACCTCCGCGGCGTCGCCGAGGAGCACCGGTCCTTCGGCGAGCCGGTCCGCTTCGTCGAGCGGGACGACCTGGGCGCCGAGATCGGCTCCGAGGGTTTCCACGGTGCGGTCGTCCTCGACCGGACGGGTGGCCTCCACCCGGCGAAGCTGCACGCCGGGCTGCTCCGCCTGGCGATTGAGGCCGGCGCGGGGGTGCGCGACCGCTGCGCCGCCACCGCGCTCGAGGACGTGGGCCGCGGCCACTGGGTCAACACCGCCGACGGCCTCGTGGAGGCCGACCACGTCATCGTCACCACCAACGCCTACGCCGACGCGCTGGTGCCCGAGCTGCGGCGTCGCGTGCTCCCGATCGGCAGCTTCATCGTGGCCACGGAGCCCCTGTCGCCCGAGCTGGCCGCGTCGGTCAGCCCGAAGCGCCGCATGTTCGTGAACACCCGCAACCTGCTCTTCTACTGGCGCCTCTCACCCGACGGCCGGCTGCTCTTCGGGGGGCGGCGCAGCCTGTCGTCGTCGACCGTCGCCGAGGCCGGCGCGTACCTCGCGGCATCGATGCGGGCCATCCACCCGCAGCTGGCCGACGTCGCCGTCACCCACCGTTGGGGCGGCGACGTCGCCATCACGCTCGACCGGATGCCCCACGTCGGCCGCCTGCGCGGCGCCTGGTACGCCACCGGGTGCAACGGCTCGGGCGTGGCCCTCAACACCTGGCTCGGCCACCGCCTCGCCGAGGTCGTGCTCGCCGAGGCGCCGCCGCCGTCGTTCGCCGAGCTGCGGCACCGGCCCATCCCGCTCCACCGGTTCCGCCGGGCCTACCTCCCGCTCGTCGGCCGCTGGTACCGCCACCAGGACCGGATGTGAGCGGGTGAGCGTCAGAGCTTGATCATGACGTGCTCGAGCTCCGGGGGATCGGGACGGGCGGCAGTGGGCCGAGGCGATCATCGGCGAGCCGAGGGGCCGAAGGCAAGGGATTCGGTTGCGAAACACGTTGGAAACGATGGATTCTCTTGCCTCCGCGCGACTTCCGTGCGAACGTGACGCCGCCCCAGCTGTGACCGAGGTCATCGACCCGATCACCCGCTCCGCCCGCAGCGAGGATGGCGATGTCGACCACCGAAGCCGTCGAGTCCAGCTCACCCGAGGCGGCCGGTCGCCCCGTGATCGAGATCGACCACGTCTCCAAGTCCTACGACGACTTCACCGCCGTCCGCGACGCCCACTTCGACATCGCCGCCGGGGAGTTCTTCTCGATGCTCGGGCCGTCGGGCTGCGGCAAGACCACGACCCTGCGGATGATCGCCGGCTTCGAGACGCCGACCTCGGGCGCCATCCGCCTCGAGGGCCGCGACGTGTCGAGGGTGCCCCCGAACAAGCGAGACGTGAACACCGTCTTCCAGCAGTACGCCCTCTTCCCCCACATGACGGTGTGGGACAACGTGGCCTACGGGCCACGGGCCAAGAAGCTGCCGAAGGCGGAGGTCACCAAGCGGGTCGACGAGCTGCTCGAGGTGGTCCGCCTCACCGACTTCGCCTCGCGGCGCCCCTCGCAGATGTCGGGCGGCCAGCAGCAGCGGGTGGCGCTGGCTCGCGCCCTGGTGAACTACCCGAAGGCGCTCCTGCTCGACGAGCCCCTCGGCGCCCTCGACCTCAAGCTCCGCCAGGGCATGCAGCTCGAGCTCAAGCGCATCCAGCGCGAGGTCGGCATCACCTTCATCTTCGTCACCCACGACCAGGAGGAGGCGATCACGATGAGCGACCGGATCGCGGTGATGAACGGGGGCGACGTCGACCAGATCGGCACCCCGCGGGAGATCTACGACCATCCCGCCTCGGTCTTCGTGGCCGGCTTCATCGGTCAGGCCAACCTCTGGGTGTCCACCGTGGTGGAGCGCCAGGGCACCACCACCACGGTCGAGGTCGCCGGTCGGCGCCTCGACGTGGAGCACGACGCGTCCGGCCTGTCCGTCGGTGAGACCGGCACCTTCATGGTCCGGCCCGAGCGGATGTACGTCGACGCCGACGGCGCCCACCCCGACCGCTGGACCGTCGACGCCACCGTGACCGACCTGGTCTTCCAGGGCCCGGTGGTCCGCTACGAGATGCGCCTGGCCGACGGGTCCGCCGCCGTGGCCCACGTTCCCGCTCGGCGCCACGACCTGCCCCTCCCGGGCGACCGGGTCCAGGCCTCGTGGTCCGACGACGCCTGCGTGCTGCTCCCGGGCACGCCCGCGGCGGCGCCCGCGGCCGACCCCGCCGACCGCGAGGGCTGAGCCGGTGGCGACGACCCGCCCCAGCGGACCGCCCGGTCGACGGGGCCTGCCGGACGACCCCGACCTCGCGGCGGCCGTCGGGATGGCCCGCCGGCTCACCCGTCGGCGCTTCCTGGCCGGCACCGGGCTCGGCCTCGGCGCCGCGGCCCTGGCCCCCGGGCTCCTCTCGTCGTGCGCCACCAGCACGGACAAGCTGACCTTCAGCAACTGGACCCAGTACATCGACGAGGACGACAACGGCAACAACCGGGCGCGCGGCACCACGATCTACGAGTTCGAGCGCGCCACCGGCATCGACATCGAGTACCTCACCGACTTCAACGACAACGACGAGTACTTCAACCGGTCGTTCTCGCCGATGCTCGGGCGGGGCAAGCCGATCAACGCCGACATCGTGGCGCCCACCTACTGGATGGCGGCCCGGTTGGTGGAGCTCGGCTGGACCGAGCAGCTCGACCTCGGGAACATCCCCAACCACCGCTACCTGGAGGACGCCTACCTCGGGCTGCCCTGGAACCCGGAGGCCGACCGCTTCATGCCCTGGCAGGCCGGCATCGCGGGGATCGCCTACAACCACGACGTCATCGGCCGGGACCTCACGAGCGCCAACGACCTCTTCGACCCGGAGTTCCGGGGCCAGGTGACCATGCTCACCGAGATGCGCGACACGGTCGGCCTCACGATGCTCGGGATGGGGTTCGACCCCGCCGACGCCGACCCCGGCGAGATCGACCAGGCGCTCGAGAAGCTCGAGCAGGCACGGCGGGACGGTCAGGTCCTGAAGTTCACCGGCAACGACTACCTCCAGGACCTCGGGCGGGGCGACGTGGCGGTGGCGGTGGCGTGGTCGGGCGACATCTACTCGTTCGAGACCGACGCCGACCTCCGCTTCGTGGTCCCCGACGAGGGCGGCCTGCAGTGGTTCGACGCCATGGTCGTGCCGAAGGGCGCCACCCACAAGGCCGAGGCCGAGGCGTGGATGGACTTCGTCTACGAGCCCGAGAACGCGGCCCGCATCACCGAGTGGGTGGGCTACGTCTCGCCGGTCAAGGGCGTGCGCGAGATCCTCCTGGCCGGCGGCGAGGAGTCGGCAGCCATCGCCGAGGACCCCCTGGTCTTCCCCGACGAGGAGACCCAGGCCCGGCTCCGGGTGTTCGGCACGCTCGAGCAGGCCGACGAGATCGCGATCCAGACCCGCTTCAACGACATCACGGGGTGAACGAATGGCCGGCGCTGCGAACACGTCGCTGAAGAAGGGTCGTCGCAGCACCTACGGGCTGCTGTCGCCGGGCCTGTTGTGGCTGCTGCTCTTCTTCCTCGTGCCCATGGGCACCCTGCTGCGGATCGCGCTGTCCACCAAGCCCGACCCCTGGCTGCCCGTCTACGAGTTCGACTGGCGGTGGTCGAACTTCTCCGACTCGATCGACCGGTTCTCCGCCGAGCTGTTCCGCTCGTTCGGCTACGCCGCTGCGGCGACGGTGCTGTGCATCCTGATCGGCTACCCCCTCGCCTACTACCTGGCCTTCCGTGCCGGCCGGTGGCGCACCGTGCTGCTCGGGCTGATCATGGTGCCGTTCTTCACGTCGTTCCTGATCCGCACCATCGCGTGGAAGACCATCCTGGGCACGGGCGGACCGGCCCTGTGGGTCCTCGACACGTTGCACCTGACGGGCGTCTCGGACCTCGTCGGGCTCACGACCGACGGCAAGTTCCTGAACACCTCCACGGCCGTGATCGGCGGGCTCACCTACAACTTCCTGCCGTTCATGGTGCTGCCCATCTACGTCAGCCTCGAGAAGATCGACATCGGCCTGCTCGACGCGGCGCGCGACCTCTACGACGTCCCCGCCAACGCCTTCCGGAAGATCGTCCTCCCGCTCTCGCTGCCCGGGGTGTTCGCCGGCACGCTCCTCACGTTCATCCCGGCGGCCGGCGACTACATCAACGCCGAGCTGCTCGGCAACGTCGACACGTCGATGATCGGCTCGCAGATCCAGAACCTGTTCATCGCCGAGAGCAACTACCCGGCCGCCGCCGCCCTGTCGTTCATCTTCATGGCCATCATCACCGCCGGCGTGCTGCTCTACGCCAAGGTGCTCGGCACCGAGGAGCTGGCCGCATGAGCACCACCGTCGCCCCCCCGACCGACCCGGCGCCGACCGCGGCGTCGCCGGGCCCGGAACGGCCGCTCCCCACCGAGCGCCGGCCCCTGCGTTCCCGCCTGCTGGGCCTCTGGGCCATCGTCGTCTACCTGTGGCTTTTCGCGCCGATCGTCGTGCTCGTGCTGTTCTCGTTCAACGAACAGCGCGGCAAGTTCAACATCACCTGGAACGGCTTCACCCTCGACAACTGGGCCAACCCGTTCCGCAAGGCCGAGTACACCGATGCGCTCGTCACCAGCCTGCAGGTGGCGGCCGTCGCGAGCGTGGCGGCCACCGTGATCGGTGGGCTGATGGCGCTGGCCATCTCGAAGTACGAGTTCCGCGGCAAGGGCCTGGTGAACATCCTCGTGGTGCTCCCGCTCACCACGCCCGAGATCGTGATGGGCTCCTCGCTGTTCACGCTGTTCTTCGCCCGGAACCTCAGCTTCGGGTTCGGCACCGTGGTGATCGCCCACATCCTGTTCTGCGTGAGCTTCGTGGCCATGACGATCCAGGCCCGGGTGCGGGGCTTCGACTGGACGCTCGAGGACGCCGCGCTCGACCTCGGCTCGTCGCCGTGGCGCACCTTCCGCACGGTGACGTTCCCGCTCGTCCTCCCCGGCATCGGTGCGGCGGCGCTCCTGTCGTTCGCGCTGTCGATCGACGACTACATCATCACGTCGTTCGTGGCGGGCGACGCCACCGAGACGTTCCCGATGCGGATCTTCAACGCCAACAAGGTCGAGCTCCCCGCCCAGATCAACGTGCTCGCCACCGCCATCCTGGTCGTCGCGCTCGCCATCATGGTGGCCGGTTCCTGGCGCACCATCCGGCGGGCCGCCACCGCCGACTGATCCCCTCTCCCCTGCTCGGAGCCACCGTGACCCCCTCCCCCACCCCTCCCACCGAGGACCTCCAGGCCCTCGCGCGCGCCCACCTCTGGGGCCACTTCTCGAAGCTGACCCCCGAGGATGCCGGCGGCACCCTGGTGATCGACCGGGGCGACGGCTGCTCGGTGTGGGACCACACGGGGAAGCGCTACCTCGACGGCCTGGCCGGCCTGTTCACCGTGCAGGCGGGCCACGGTCGGCGCGAGCTGGCCCAGGCCATGGCCGTCCAGGCCGAGCGGCTCGCCTACTTCCCGGTCTGGACCTACGCCCACCCCACCGCCGTGGCCCTGGCCACCCGCCTCGCCGCCCTCGCCCCGGGCGACCTCAACCGCGTGTTCTTCACCACCGGCGGCGGCGAGGCGGTGGAGACGGCGTGGAAGCTCGCCCGCCAGTACCACCTGCTGCGGGGCGACACCGGCCGCTACAAGGTGGTCTCGCGCGACCTCGCCTACCACGGCACCACCCTCGGCGCCCTGACCATCACGGGGCTCCAGGGCATCAAGGACGACTTCGCCCCGATGCTCAGCGACGCCGGCGTCAAGGTCCCGAACACCAACTCCTACCGGTACGACGACACCAGCCCCGAGGCGCTCCTCATGCCGGCCGACGCCATCGAGGCGGCGATCGTGGCGGCCGGCCCGGAGACCGTCGCCGCCGTCTTCCTCGAGCCGGTGCAGAACTCGGGCGGGTGCTTCACCCCACCGGACGGCTACTTCGCCCGGGTGCGCGAGATCTGCGACCGCTACGGCGTGCTGCTCGTGAGCGACGAGGTCATCTGCGCCTTCGGTCGCCTCGGCGCCTGGTTCGGCGCGGAGCGCCTCGGGTACCAGCCCGACATGATCACCATGGCCAAGGGGCTCACGTCCGGCTACTCGCCGCTGGGCGGCGTGCTGGTGTCGGACCGCATCGCCGACGCCTACCTCGACGCCGACGAGACCTTCCTGCACGGCATCACCTTCGGGGGCCACCCGGTGAGCTGCGCGGCGGCCCTGGCCAACCTCGACATCCTCGAGCGCGAGTCCCTCAACGACCGGGTGCTGGGCAACGAGGCGCTCTTCCGGAAGACGCTGGAGCAGCTGCGCGACCTGCCGATCGTGGGCGACGTCCGCGGGATGGGCTACTTCTACGGCATCGAGCTGGTGAAGGACACGACCACCAAGGAGACCTTCACGGCCGAGGAGTCCGACCGCCTGCTGCGCGGCATCCTCACGCCGAAGCTCATCGCCGAAGGGCTGCTGTGCCGGGCCGACGACCGCGGCGAGCCGGTGATCCAGCTCTCGCCCCCGCTCGTGGCCGGGCCCGAGGAGTTCGAGGAGATCGCCCGGATCATCCGCCTCGCCCTGCTCGACGCCATGGAGGCCATGCGCTGATGGCCCTGCTGGTGGGGGTCCCCACGGAGATCAAGCCCGACGAGGGCCGGGTGGCCATCACCCCCGACGGCGTGCGGGAGCTCCACGGGCTCGGCGTCGACATCGTCGTGCAGGCGGGGGCGGGCGCCGGCGCCAGCCTCCCCGACGAGGCCTACCGGGCGGCCGGTGCCGAGATCGCGGCCACCGCCGAGGAGGTGTGGGAGCGGGCCGGCCTGATCTGCAAGGTGAAGGAGCCCCAGGACAGCGAGCTGGCCTACCTGCGGGCCGACCAGGTCCTCTTCACCTACCTCCACCTGGCCGCCTACCCGGGGGTGGCGAAGGCGCTGCTGGCGGCCGGCACCACCTCGATCGCCTACGAGACGGTCCAGACCGCCGAGGGCGCGCTGCCGCTGCTGGCACCCATGAGCGAGGTGGCGGGCCGGATGTCGGTCCAGGTGGGCGCGCACTTCCTGGAACGCCACAACGGGGGTCGGGGCGTGCTCCTCGGCGGCGCCCCGGGCGTGCGGCCGGCCAGCGTGGTGGTGCTGGGCGCGGGCAACGTCGGGTGGAACGCGGCGTGGATGGCGGCGGGCCTGGAGGCCGAGGTGGACCTCCTCGACAAGAACGTCGACCGCCTCCGCCACGTCGACCAGATCCAGATGGGTCGGGTCACCACCCTGGCGTCGAACCGGGGGCAGGTGGAGCGGGTCGTCACCGAGGCCGACCTGGTGATCGGCGCGGTGCTGGTGGCGGGGGGCAAGGCGCCCGTGGTGGTCGACGAGGACCTCGTGCGGGCCATGAAGCCGGGGTCGGTCGTGGTCGACATCGCCATCGACCAGGGTGGGTGCATCGCCACCTCCCACGAGACCAGCCACCACGACCCCGTGTTCGAGCGCCACGGCGTGATCCACTACGCGGTCGGCAACATGCCCGGGGCGGTCCCCCACACGTCCACCTACGCCCTCACCAACGTGACCCTCCCCCACCTCGCCGAGCTGGCCACGCGGGGGGTGGTCGGCGCCGTGGCGCGCGACGCCGCCCTGGCCCTCGGGGTGAACACGGTGGCGGGCTCGGTCGTCAACGGCGCGGTGGCCGACGCGCTCGGCCTCGCCCACCGGCCGGTGCTCGAGCTGCTCGGGGAGCGCTGAGGTGGCCGAGTCGGGTCGCTCCACCGCGGCCGTGGCGCGCGCCGAGCGCGCCGAGCGCGCCGGGCGCCAGGTCGCGGCCGCGCCCCTGCTCGACGAGATCGACAAGGCCATCGTGCGAGCGCTGCAGGTGGACGGGCGCATGTCCTACGCCAAGCTCGGCCCCGAGGTCGGGCTCTCGCAGGCCGCGGTGCGCCAGCGCGTGCAGCGCCTCATCGACTCGGGCGTCATGCAGGTGGTGGCGGTCACCGACCCGCTGTCGGTCGGGTTCACCGTCCAGGCCATGATCGGCATCCGCGCCGACGGCGATCTCCGCGCCCTCTCCGGCGAGCTCGGCGCCCTGCCCGAGATCGACTACGTCGTCATCGCGTCGGGCGGTTTCGACCTCCTCGTCGAGGTGGTGTGCGAGGACAACGACCACCTGCTCGTGCTGCTCAACGACGTGGTGCGCGCGCTGCCCGGCGTCCGCAGCGCCGAGGCCTTCACCTACCTCGACCTGGTCAAGCAGACCTACTCCTGGGGCACCCGCTGAGCGTGCGCCCGCCCGCCGTGGGTGGTTGGTCCGATCTTCGGCTGGGCTAGACCAGAGGCCCCGGCGCCCTGCGCCCGACCCGAGGAGACCCCGTCCCGATGCGACGTCGCACTGCCCGCCTGGCCCTGGCCACCGTCCTGCTCCTGTCGGCCTGCTCGGCCGACGGGGATTCGGAAGGCGGCGGCGGAGGCGGCTCGTCCACCACGGAGACCTCGGGCGGGTCGGATCCGAGCACCACCACGACCTCCGAGCCGGACGCCGACCCCGACCAGGCCCTGGTGGACGCGGTCGACGCCACGCTGGCCATCGAGGCGTTCCGCGTCGAGTCCGACGCCCAGCTCCAGGTGGTCGCCCAGCGCTTCCGCCTCACGTCGAGCGGCTACGTCGACTACGACGCCCTCGTGGCCGACATCGAGATCGGGGTGGAGGGCGAGGACCAGGACGCCAACATCGGGCTGCTGGCCGACGGCACGAACCTGTGGGTGCGCGCCGAGGGCACCACCGGCGTGGAGATCCCCGACGGCAAGACCTGGGTGCAGGGCGAGGCCAGCCTCCTCGAGGGCTCCGACAGCTTCGCCCCGGAGGACCTCATCGGCGTGGTGCTCGCCCTGCGGGCCGCCGAGGGCAGCGAGGCGGGCGACACCGAGGAGATCGACGGGGTGGAGACCACCCACTACACCACCACGGTGGACTACCAGGATGCGGTGGAGGCCGCCGGTGACGACGCCGAGGCCTTCCAGAGCGCCCTCTCGCTGACCTCCGACGACCCGGTCGCGCTCGACCTCGAGGTCTGGGTGGGCGACGACGGCGTGATCCGGCGGTTCCAGCTCGAGGTCGACGCCGGCGAGGCGCCCCTCGGCGGCACCTACGAGGTCGAGCTCAGCGGGATCGGTGAGGAGCTCGAGGCGCCCGAGGCACCCGACGCCGGCGACGTCGTGTCGGGGCCCGAGGCCGAGGAGATCCTCGACCAGCTCATCAGCAGCTGATCAGCGGCTGACCCGACCCGGACCGCCCGAGCGACGTCGGGCGGTCCGCCGACGGCTGGCAGGATGCACCCATGCGCCGCACGATCTTCACCGACGAGCACGAGATGTTCCGGGCCTCCTTCCGCCAGTTCGTGGAGAAGGAGATCGTGCCCCACCACCTCGAGTGGGAGGCCGCCGGCATCGTGCCCCGGTCGCTGTTCGCGGCCGCCGGTGCCGCCGGCTTCCTGGGCACCGACGTGCCCGAGGCCTACGGCGGCGGCGGGGTCGAGGACTTCCGCTACAACCTCATCATCGGTGAGGAGGTGCAGCGGGCCGGCACCGGCGGCGCCGGGCTGGGCATCACGCTCCACAACGACATCTGCCTGCCCTACTTCCTCTCGCTGTGCACCGAGGAGCAGAAGCAGCGGTGGCTGCCGGGCATCGTCTCGGGCGAGCTGATCACCGCCATCGCCATGACCGAGCCCGGCATCGGCTCCGACCTCGCCTCGATGGGCACCACCGCCATCCGCGACGGCGACCACTACGTGGTCAACGGCTCCAAGACCTTCATCACCAACGGGATCAACGCCGACCTGGTGATCACCGCGGTGAAGACCGATCCCACCCAGCGCCACAAGGGCATGAGCCTGGTCGTCATCGAGCGGGGCATGGCCGGCTTCGAGCGGGGGCGCAACCTCGAGAAGGTCGGCCTTCACAGCCAGGACACCGCCGAGCTGTTCTTCACCGACGTGGAGGTGCCGGTGGCCAACCTGCTGGGCACCGAGGGCCAGGGGTTCGTGCACCTGGTGCGCAACCTCCCCCAGGAGCGCCTCTCGATCGCCGCCGCCGGGGTGGCCGCCAGCGAGGCCGCCCTGGCCTGGACGCTGGACTACGTGCGGGACCGCACCGCCTTCGGCCAGCCCATCGGCTCGTTCCAGCACAGCCGCTTCACGCTCGCCGAGCTGCGCACCGAGATCGACATCGCCCGGGTCTTCGTCGATCGCTGCGTCGAGGCGCTCAACGTCGAGGAGCTCACCGCCGAGGAGGCCGCCGAGGCCAAGTGGTGGTGCACCGAGCTCCAGAAGCGCGTGGTCGACGCGTGCGTGCAGCTCCACGGGGGCTACGGCTACATGCTCGAGTACCCCATCGCCCGCGCCTACATCGATGCCCGCATCACCACCATCTACGG
>JBBRFU010000122.1:0-11113 GCA_038241315.1 Acidimicrobiales bacterium
GTGTCCGACGAGATCGTCGACCGCTTCTGCCTGGTGGGGCCGGTCGAGGAGCAGGTCCGGCGGCTCGAGGAGCTGCGAGGGCTCGGCGTCGACCAGTTCGCCCTCTACCTCCAGCACGACGACAAGGACGGCACCCTCCGCGAGTACGGCGAGAAGGTCATCCCGGCCATCGCCGACGAGGTGCTGGCCCGGTCATGACCCTGCCGGTGCGAGCCCGCAAGGCCGCCTTCGCCGTGCTCGGCGTGCTCCTCCTGGCCGGCGCCTGGGAGGGCTACAAGGCGCTCGGCGGCAGCATCGCCGGCTGGGAGCTGCCGCTGAAGTCCGACGACGGCGCCATGCCCCACCTGACCACCATCGCCGAGCGGCTGGGCGATCCCGAGAACCGCGGCAGCGACCGGTCGGTGGGCGCGGTGGTGGCCGAGAGCGCCTGGTACACGTTCCAGATCGCCATGGTCGGCCTGGCGGTCGGCACGGTCGTCGGCCTCCTCCTCGCCGGGGCCATGCAGCGGTTCCGGGTGGTCGAACGCGGGCTCCTGCCGTTCATCGTCATGTCGCAGACCATCCCGATCGTGGCCTTCGCCCCGCTGATCGGCCTCTGGGGCGGGCGGCTGTCGTTCCGGGGCACCACGTGGGAGCCGTGGATGTCGGTGGCCACGGTGGCGGCGTTCCTCTCGTTCGCCCCGATCGCGGTGGGCATGCTGCGCGGCCTCAACGCGCCCGCCCCGGCCGCCGTCGAGCTGATGCGATCCCTGGCCGCGCCGGAGCGGACCGTGCTGTGGAAGCTGCGGCTGCCCGCCTCGGTGCCCTACCTCGTGCCCGCCCTGCGGCTGGCCGCCGCCGGCTCGGTGGTGGGGGCGATCGTGGCCGAGATCTCGCTGGGCCGCAGCGGCGGCATCGGGCGCCTGATCCTCGAGTACTCGCGGGCCGCCACCTCCGATCCGGCGAAGGTCTACACGGCCATCGGTGGCGCCGGCCTGCTCGGCCTGCTGGTCGCCGCGGCCGTGGGCGCGCTCGACGCGTTCCTCACCCGCAACCGTCCCCCCGAGGCAGCGTGACCCGCCCATGAGCGACCTGACCGAGACCGACCCGCAGCCGGGTGGCCCGCCCACCGCCCCCGCGGCCGCGGGCGACGGCGCCTCGGCGGCGACGGCACCCGACCCCCCGGCCGCGGTGTCGGTGCGAGGCGTCACCAAGGTGTTCAACGCCGGACGGACCAACGAGGTGCGCGCCCTCGACGACGTCTCGCTCACCATCGCCCCCGGGGAGCTGGTCTCGCTCATCGGCCCATCCGGCTGCGGCAAGAGCACGCTGCTGCGGGTGGTGGCCGACCTCACCGACGCCACGTCGGGCGCCGTGGCGGTGAACGGCAAGTCGGCTCACCAGGCTCGGCTCGACCAGGACTACGGCATGGCGTTCCAGCAGGCCGGCCTGTTCGAGTGGCGAACCGTCGCACGGAACGTCGAGCTCCCGCTGGAGCTGCTCGGGGTGCGCAAGGGCGAGCGGGCCCAGCGGGCGCGCGAGATGCTCGAGCTCGTGAAGCTGGGGGAGTTCGCCCAGCACCACCCTTGGGAGCTCTCGGGCGGCATGCAGCAGCGGGTGGCCATCGCCCGGGCGCTGGCGGCCCGGCCGGGGCTGCTCCTCATGGACGAGCCCTTCGGTGCCCTCGACGAGATGACCCGCGAGCACATGCAGGCCGAGCTGCTGCGCATCCGTCGGGAGCTGGGCACCACCGTCGTCTTCGTCACCCACTCCATCCCCGAGGCGGTGTTCCTCGCCGACCGGGTGGTGGTCATGTCGCCCCGACCGGGCCGCATCACCGAGGTGGTGCCGGTGGCCCTCGGCGACCGGACCGACGACACCCGCGAGGACCCGGCGTTCTTCGCCCGCATCACCGACGTGCGCGAGGCCCTCCGCGGCATCCACCGGTCCGAGCGCGCCGGCGGACCGGCCGTGTCGGAGACGCCCGGCTCGGGTCCGGCCGGGGCGGCCTGGTGAACGCCCGGGTGGGCGCCGTCCGGCAGCGACTCGCGGTGGTGGTCCCGCCCGTGGTGCTGGGCGTGGTGCTGCTGGTGGCCTGGGAGCAGTGGGTGGTCCAGAACGACATCGAGCCGTACCTCATGCCGAAGCCGTCGGCCATCCGCGAGCAGGCCGAGCTGCTCGACGAGGTCATCCGGCGATCGGCGTGGATCACCGGGGGCAATGCGGTCATCGGGCTCGCCCTGGGCATCGCCATCGGCGTGGGCATGGCGCTGGTGGCCAGTCGCCTCCGGTTCTTCCGCGACATGGTGACGCCGGTGTCCGCCGCGCTCAACGCGGTGCCGCTGATCGCCATCACGCCGATCTTGAACAACGCCATCGGTGGCACGTCGCAGGTGGGGCGGCGCCTCGTCGTGGCGCTGGTGGTGTTCTTCCCGATCTTCGTGAACACCCTGCGGGGGCTCAGCCAGGTCGACCCCACCCAGGCCGAGTTGATGCGGTCCTACGCCGCGTCAGCCGGTGCGATCAGCCGCAAGGTCCGGGTGCCCAACGCCCTGCCCCACTTCTTCACCGGCTTCAAGGTAGCGGCCTCGGGCGCGGTGATCTCCGCGGTGGTGGCCGAGTACTTCGGCGGGCCCCAGGGCGGGCTCGGCTACTTCATCGCCTCCAACGCCGCCCAGTCCCGCACCCCGCAGGCCTGGTCGTTCGTCCTCGCGGCCTGCGCCATGGGGCTCGCCTTCTTCGTCCTCGCCGTCGTCCTCGAACGGCTGGCCATGCCGTGGCGCGCCAAGCGGAGCGCTGCCACCTAGATCCCCCCCACCCGGGTCAGCGCCGATCCGATCGCCAACCGACACCAAACCAAGGAGCACACCATGAAGAAGACACGCTGGAGAGGCGTCGTCGCGGTCGGGTTCGCATCGATGCTGGTGCTCGGCGCCTGCGGCAGCGACGACGACGGGGGCGACGAGGGCAGCGGAGGCGGCGGGTCCGGGGGAGGCAGCACGAGCGAGGGCGAGTTCACCCTGGCCTGCAGCGACACGCCGCCCGAGGTGAGCGGTGATCCCACGCCCGTGAAGCTGCAGCTGCAGTGGGTCACCCAGGCCCAGTTCGCCGGCTACTACGCCGCGGTGGACCAGGGCTTCTACACCGACCACGGGCTCGACGTGGAGATCGTGGAGGGCGGCGTCGACATCGTCCCCCAGACCCAGCTTGCCGACGGTGCGGTCGACTTCGCCATCGCCTGGGTGCCGAAGGCGCTCCAGTCGATCGAGGCCGGCGCCGGCATCACCAACATCTCCCAGCCGTTCCAGCGCTCGGGCACCCTGCAGGTGAGCTGGGCGGAGGACGACATCACCACCGCCGCCGACCTCGAGGGCAAGAAGGTGGGCAACTGGGGCTTCGGCAACGAGTTCGAGCTGTTCGCCGGGATGACCGAGGCCGATCTCGACCCCGCCACCGACGTGGAGCTGGTCCAGCAGGAGTTCGACATGAAGGCCCTGCTGAACCGCGACATCGACGCCGCCCAGGCCATGACCTACAACGAGTACGCCCAGGTCCTGGAAGCGGTCGACCCCGACACCGGTGAGCTCTACACGGCCGACGACTTCAACGTCATCGACTGGAACGAGGAGGGCACGGCGATGCTCCAGGACGCCATCTGGGCCAACACCGAGAAGCTCACGTCCGACCAGGCGTACTGCGACGACGCCGTGCGCTTCGCCGCCGCCTCCCTCCAGGGCTGGGCCTACTGCCGCGACAACCCCGACGACTGCGTGCAGAGCGTGCTCGAGCAGGGCTCGCAGCTGGGTGAGAGCCACCAGGCCTGGCAGATGAACGAGATCAACAAGCTCATCTGGCCGTCGCCCGCCGACGGCGCCGGCACGGTGGAGCCCGACGCCTGGGACCAGACGGTGTCGGTGGCGCTCGAGACCAAGAACGCTGACGGCACCACGGTCATCACCGAGGACCCGCCCGCCTCGGCGTACACCGGCGACCTCAACGCGCAGGCGGTCGCCCTGTTGGAGGAGGCCGACGTCGACGTGACCGGCGACGACTTCGAGCCGGCCACCATCGAGCTGAACGAGGGCGGCGAGTAGCTCCACCGCAGTGGGTCGGGGTGTGGTCGTGAAGGCGGCCACCTCCCAGCCCGCTACGGCGGACACCCCGAACTGGGTTGGGATCTGGTCGTTCCGGCGGCCACATCCCAGCCCGGCGCGGGTTCGCCGGCTCAGGTGATGGCGACAGCAGGGACGCAGTGGGCTCGGTTCTGCGGGTGGTCCGCAGGGGGAGCCGGGTTGCGGTCGAGGAAGGTGCGACGACAGAAGGCGTAGGGCTGGCCGGAGAGGTCGCAGGGCTCGGCGTGGCGGGCCCAGCCGCCGACGGTGAGCTCGAACACCTCTCGGCAGCGGGCGGCCAGGGCGAGCCCCCACGGACCGAGGACGTCGGCGTCGAGCAGGTCGACGAGGTCGTGTCGGAAGCGCCGCAGCACCAGCTCGAGGCGGCCGCGGACCTCGTGGCGCTCGATGGCGGTCAGGAGGGGATCGTCGAGCGCCGCCCAGAGCGACGCCGCCATGAGCGCCTCGGTGAACACGGCGTGGAGCAGCACCAGGACGGTGCGATCCTCCACCGCGGCGGTGACCGGCTCGCTGGGCGCGAACGCGGTGTCGGCGGGCACCCGGAACGGCTCGTCCTCCCGGCCGAAGAGCAGCGTGGTGAGCAGGACGTGGCCGCCCTGGTGGGCCAGCTCCTCGATGGCGTACGGCAACCCGTCGCCGGGCCGGCAGTTCCAGAAGAGCGCGCCGTGGGCGGCGAGGGCGGCGAACGAGCCCGGCCCGTCGCCGGTGTAGGTCACCACCAGGCGGGTCGAGCCCTCCACCGCCCGGTGGAGGCCGAGCTGGGTGCGGTGGACGACGTCGAGGGCCCGTCCGAGGTCGGTGCGCAGGGCCCGGGCGGTCGCCGTGGTGGCCTCCCAGTCGACGTCGGCCCCGGGATCGTCGAGGAGGGGCCACCCATCGGTCCGCGAGGCGGCCACCAGCTCGATCGGCGACGCCGCCAGCCGGATCCGGCCCGCCCCCTGGTGGGGGTCGCGCTCGTGGTGATCGCGCTCGTGCTGATCGTGCCGGGTCGGCCGTGCCCCGGGTGGGCGGGTCGTCCGGCCGGCGAGCGCGCCGATCACCGCGGGGTCGAGGAGGTCGTGGTCGTCCAGGCCGGCGGCCCCCACCTCGGGGCGCAGCTGGGCCAGACGGCGGAGGAGCGTGACGAGCCGCTGGCGCCCGGCGTCGCGGGCGGCCGGGAACGTGAGGGCGACCGCAGGGCGGGCGCGCCCGTCGAGGGCGGTGACCGGAGCCACCGCCCCCGACGATCCCGGGCGATCGAAGGGGGAGACCGTGGTCGCCCGCATCGCTCGCCTACCCCAGGGCCGGACGCAGGTCGCGCGTCGCCAGCGCTGCGTCGAGCTTCTGGAACACCGGCACCAGCTCCTCGATCCAGATGCCGGTGGCGTCGAACAGCGCCTTGTGGCAGCCCATGAAGGTGCCGCCGTTGATGCTGCCGGCGAGCTTGGCCACCTCGGCCAGCACGTCGTCACGCTGGAACTCCTCGAGCGACAACCGCTGGTTCTTCTGCTTCTCCATGTGATCCTCCCGTGGACCCGTCGCCGACGCTCTGCCGGTCACCCCAGAGAGCCCCGCCGCCGAGCCGAGATACGTCCCGTTCCGGTGGTGCTCGGGCGGACCGGCGGGGCTAGGCCACGTGGGCGTCGGCGAGGGAGAGGGCGTCGTCGACGATGGCCAGGCCGGTGCGGAGGTCGTCCTCGGTGGTGACGAGCGGGGGCACGATGTGGACGCGGTTGAAGTGGGCGAAGACGAGCAGGCCCTGCTTCTTGCACGCCGCCACCACCTCGGCCACGGGGGCGGCGGCGGGGCCGGACGCGTTGAACGGCACCAGCTGCTCGCGGGTCTCGCGGTCGCGCACCAGCTCGATGGCCCAGAACATGCCGAGGCCCCGAACCTCGCCCACGGCGGGGTGGCGCTCCTGGACCTCCCGGAGGGCCGGGCCGATCACGGTGTCGCCCAGGGTGGCGGACCGCTCGACGAGGCCCTCCTCCTTGAAGATGTTGATGCTGGCGACGGCCGAGGCGCAGGCCAGCGGGTGGCCGGAGTAGGTGAGGCCGCCCGGGTAGGGCCGCTCGGTGAAGGTGTCGGCGACCCGACGGCTGATGATCACGCCGCCGAGGGGCACGTAGCCGCTGTTGACCCCCTTGGCGAAGCAGATCAGGTCGGGGGTGACGTCCCAGTGGTCGATGGAGAACCACTCGCCGCAGCGGCCGAAGCCGGCCATGACCTCATCGGCGATCAGCAGGATGCCGTAGGCGTCGCACAGCTCCCGCACCCCGGCCAGGTAGCCGGGTGGGGGGACGAGGATCCCGTTGGTGCCCACCACCGGCTCCAGGATGATCGCGGCGATCGTGCCGGGGCCCTCCACCATGATCGTGTCGGCCAGGTGCTGCAGGGCGCGGGTGGACTCCTCGGCCTCGGAGGTGGCGTGGAAGGCCGAGCGGTAGGGGTACGGGCCCCAGAAGTGCACGACCCCCGGCAGGCTGGGCTCGCTGGGCCACCGGCGGGGGTCGCCGGTGAGGCTGATCGAGCCGGCGGTGGCGCCGTGGTAGCTGCGGTACATGGCCAGGACCTTGTGCCGGCCGGTGTGGAGCTTCGCCATGCGGATGGCGTTCTCGTTGGCCTCGGCGCCGCCGTTGGTGAAGAAGACCATGTCGAGGTCGCCCGGGGCGAGCTCGCAGATCAGCCGGGCCGCCTCGCTGCGCGCCGCGTTGGCGTGGAACGGGGCGATGGTGGCCAGCTCGGCGGCCTGGGCCTGGATGGCGGCCACCAGCTTCGGGTGCTGGTGGCCGATGTTCACGTTCATGAGCTGGCTGGAGAAGTCGAGGTAGCGCGTGCCGACCTCGTCCCAGACCCAGGCGCCCTCGCCGCCCGCGATCACCAGGGGGTCGAGCGCGCCCTGGGCCGACCAGCTGTGGAACACGTGGGCCCGGTCGTTGCGGTAGGCGTCGGTGGCGCGGCGGTCCTCGGTGCTCATGGCGGGATCGTATGCGGCACAACCCCCCTGGTACAGAGGCCGTTCTGTTCCTGGTACAGAACGCCGCGGCCGGTCAGCCGAGCTTGCGCTGCTCGATCAGCTCGGGGAGCACGGGCGCCACGATGAGGCGCGCGCCGGCCGGGTTGGGGTGGACGCCGTCGCTCTCGCGGACCTTCACCGGCTCCCCCGAGGCGTCGGGCAGGTAGTCGGCGTAGGCGCCGTCGTCGGACAGGGTGCGGCGGGTGTCGACGTAGTGGGCCCAGGGGCGGGCCGAGATCTCCCGCTGCACCGCGTCGGCCATCCCGGGCGCCGCCGCCTCGATGTCGCCGCGGGTGGTGACCGGGAGGCCGATCCAGTACACCGTGCGCCCCGGCCCCTCCACGGCGTTGAGCACCTGGGCCACCCGGCGCTGGTACTCGGCGGTCCACTCGGGGGTGCCGACGCCCACCCGGCCGTCGGGTGTGGCCATGTCGCCGGCGTCGTTGGCGCCGAAGCCCATCACCACCACCTCCGGGTTCGAGCCGGCCATCTCGGCCTCGAGGCGGGCCGGCCAGTTGACGACATCGGGCCGGGCCAGGCCCGAGCCGACCTCCCAGCTCTCGCGCAGGTCGATGGGCCGGCCCTCGAGGCCCTCGACGAGCGCCGGGCCGATCCAGCCCATGAGGGAGTCGCCGGCCACGAGGATCCGCAGGGGGTCGGCCGGGGTGGGGGTGCGGAACTCGGGTGGGGCCGTGGTCGGGGTGGTGGCGTCGGGGGCCGTGGGCGGCACGGTCACGACGGCCCCGGTGTCCTCCAGCGGCGGCGGGAGCTCGTTGCCGGCGACATCGGCCACCTGTTCGCGCAGCACGTTCAGCCGGGTGGCGTCGCTGATCGCCTTGACGGGGCCGGTGATGCGCAGGGCCCAGGTGCGCTGCCACCCGAAGGGCTGGGCGTGGGCGGTGTTGTCGATCCGGTCGGCGTTCAGCAGAGCGCCGACCAGCAGGGCCACCAGGACGACGACGAGCGCGTGGCCGGCGGGGACGCGGCGGCGCGGCTCGAGCTCGAGAGGGAAGTCCTGCTCGTCGAGCACGATCAGAAGGCGAAGTAGATGAAGGGCGCCACGCCCGCCGGGGCCAGCGCGCTGGTGAAGGCCAGCCAGATCGCGAGCACGACGCCCTGCTGCCACGCCGACAGCCGGGAGAAGCGGGCCTGGGCCCGCCCCACGGCCCCGGCCGACACGAACTGGGTGGCCAGGAAGATCGCGATGGTGGCCACCACCACCAGGTTGACGCCCGTGCCGGTGCCGAACGAGCCGAGCCGGGCAAGGACGGCGAACGCCTCGGTGAGGCTCGGCGCCCGGAAGAACACCCACCCGAGGCAGACCACGTGGAAGGTGACCAGGCGGCCGACCCACAGCCGGGTGGTGGGCGACCAGCTGGCGCGGGCCACGGGCGCGGCGGTGGCGCCCTGCTGGAGCGCCGGACCGATGACGGTGTCGTCCTCGGACCGGTCGCGGTCGACCGCGCCCGTCCCGGCGCGCACCGGCACGAGGTCGCCGGGCCCCGGGCCCGGCGGCGGTTCCACCTGCCGGTGCGCCGCCCGATCGGTGAGGATCCGCTCGCCGGCCAGCCAGCCGCCGTGGAGCGCGCCCCACACGATGAAGGTCCAGGCCGCCCCGTGCCAGAGGCCGCCGATCACCATGGTGAGGAAGAGGTTGACCATGGCCCGGTTGTGGCCGCGCTGGTTGCCCCCGAGCGGGATGTAGAGGTAGTCCCGGAGCCACCGGGACAGCGTCATGTGCCAGCGGCGCCAGAAGTCCTGGAGCGAGGCCGCGGTGTAGGGGGCGTTGAAGTTCTGCGGGAACCGGAACCCCAGCAGCAGGGCCAGGCCGATGGCCATGTCGGTGTAGCCGGAGAAGTCGCAGTAGATCTGGATGGCGTAGCCGTAGATGCCGAGCAGCGTGTCGACGGCCTGGTGCTGCGACGGGATGCGGAAGACGGGGTCGACGATGGCGTCGGCCAGGTAGCTCGACACCACCACCTTCTTGAACAGGCCCACCGAGATGAGCCAGAACGCCAGGCCGCTGTCGACCCGCCGGGCATCGCGGGGCTCGCGCAGCTGGGGCAGGAACTCCGACGCCCGCACGATGGGCCCGGCGACGAGGTGCGGGAAGAACGAGAGGTAGACCGCGAACTCCAGCAGGGGCACCGGGTGGAGCTTCCGCCGGTACGTGTCGATGACGTAGCTCAGGGCCTGGAAGGTGAAGAACGAGATCCCGACCGGCGGGATGATCGCCCGGGCGGGGGGCTCGAAGTCCAACCCGAGGGGACCGAGGATGCTCGAGGCGCTCTCGGTGAAGAAGCCCTTGTACTTGAACCACGCCAGCACCCCGAGGTTCGCGATGACCGCGACGGTGAGCCACAGCTTGCGGCCCCGCTCGTCGTCGCGGCGGTCGATGGCGCGGGCGAGGGCCTGGTTGACCACGGTGGAGCCGGCCAGCAGGGCCACGAAGTGCCAGTCGTAGTTGCCGTAGAAGACGTAGCTGGCGAACAGGATGAAGACGTTCCAGCGGGTGAGGCCCTTGAGGTCGAACCAGCGCACCAGGCCGGCCCCGGCCAGGCCGAGCGCCACCAGCCAGAGCACGACCTTGAGCGGCCCGGGCCAGTCGGCCGACGGGGCGAGCGGCCCCAGCAGGGCGGCGGCGCCGATCATCCCGGCAGGGACGATCCAGGGCTGGGCGATGTCCTCCCCGCGAGCGGCCGCGGCACGACGGCCCGACCGGCGCCCGGGCAGGGGCATGAGCAGCCAGCTCGCCGGCATGACCAGGGCGAAGAAGATCGCGAAGCGGATGGTGGGGAAGAGCACGGGCGGGCGATTCGCAGGGTCGGGGGTCGGCGGGGGGCGGGGGCCGTCGGACAGCTTCGCGTAGGTGACGCGCCCGACCCGGTTCCGGGCGGGGCGGGAGACCGGTCAGCCGCGGTCGAGCTGTCGCTCCTCGGCCAGGGCGTCGCAGAGCGGCTCGACCGCCCGGGTGGCGCCGGCGGTGGTGAGGTGCACGCCGTCGTCGTTGCGCACCTTCACCTCGCCGCCGGAGCCGTCGGGCAGGTAGGCGGTGTAGCCGTCGGGTGCCAGCACCGCGCTGGTGTCGACGAAGTGGGCCCACGGGCGGACGGCGATCTCGGACTCGATGGCCCGGCGCATGAGCGGCGCCGCCTCCTCGATGTTGGAGGCGGTGGTGGTGGGCAGGCCCATCCAGTAGAGGGTCCGGCCCTCGCGCTCGACGGCGTCGAGGACCTGCACGACGCGGCGCTGGTACTCCGCGGCCCACTCGGGGGTGGCCAGGCCGATGGGGCCGTCGGGACCGGCCATGCCCTGGGCGTCGTTGCCGCCGAACCCCAGCACCACCACGTCGGGATCGAGCGCTCCCAGGTCCTCGGCGAGCTTCGCCGGCCAGTTCAACACGTCGGGTCGGGCCAGCCCGGTGGCCGCCTTGTACCCCTCGGTGAGCGTGAGGGGCTGGCCCTCGAAGCAGCTCAGGACCGCCGGGCCGATCGGGATGACCAGGGAATCGCCGCCGACGTGGACGCGCAGGGGCTCGTCCGCGGTGGGCGTCCGGACCTCCACCGGGGGCGCCGTGGTGGTGGTGGTGGTCCCCTCGGTGCCGGCGGCCGACTCGGTGGGCGGCAGCGGGGGAGCGGTCACCACCGTGCGGGTGTCGTCGGGCGGCGGCCCGTCGGTGGTGCCGGCGAGGTCGGAGAGGGCCTTGCGGCCCAGGTTCAGTCGGGTCAGGTGGCTGAGGTCCTGCAGCGGACCGGTGATCCGCATGGCCCAGGTGCGCTGCCACCCGAACGGCTGGGTGCGCGCCGTGTGGTCGAGGCGGTCGGCGTTCAGCAGCGACCCGACCAGGAGGGCCACCAGGACGGCGAGGAGGGCCTGGCCGGCCGGGACGCGGCGCCGGGGCTCGGGCTCGCTGGGGAAGTTGTGCGCGTCGGGCAAGGCGGGCCTCGTCGGGGGACGGGTCGGCGCGGCGGGGCGCGCGAGGTCGCCAGCTTCGCGCAGGTCGGCG